>CAZKLS010000004.1:0-67750 GCA_964553405.1 uncultured Steroidobacteraceae bacterium | reverse complement strand
CGTCGTCGTTCGTCAGCGCGATCTCAAGCGCGCTGGCCGGAGCGGCAACGGCGCACAGGCAAAGCGCGGTGAGCGCGGCCCGCGGCCTCGTGAACTCTTTGAGATTGATTGTCATTTTCGTTTCTCTCCCGGATGTTGTTGATTCCCTTCAGAGAGGGTTCTCTTGACCGCAGGGACGGGCCCCGCGGTTCCCGAAGTATAGGGGAGCATCGAGTGCCTGGCGGTCGAATCGCCCGGCCGATCAGGCCTCGCCGATCCACGTCAGGATCAGCTCGTTCACCTGCCCGGGCTGCTCCTGGTGCACCCAGTGCCCGGCCCGCGGGATCCGTCGCACCTGGACTCCTGCCGGAAAATCGCCCGGCAGGATCGCGTGATCGAACAGGCGCGTGTCGATGCAGCCGTCGTCGGCCCCGGTAATCGCGAGCGTCCGCACCGGGACCGTTGCGAGCCGGTTGAGCGGCGAGTCGGCGACCCCGAGCAGCGCCAACGGCGAGGCGTTTGCACGGTAGTAGCCGAGCATCGCCTCGGCGATGCCTGGTGTCTCGAAGGTCGCACGCAGCGCCGCCCACTCGGCCTCGGGCAGGTGGTATCCGGGCGACCAGGTCTTCCACAGGCGTCGGATCAGAGCCCAATCCGACCTGCGGATCGCGCGCTCGGCGACGCCACGAAGCTGGAAGAACATCATGTACCAGGACAGCAGCAGCTGGCGCGGCACTTTCCGGATTCCGATGCGGGCGAAGCGCGCTGGATGCGGTATCGCAATCGCGGTCAGTGAACGGAACCGCTCGGGCGCCATCGCTCCGGCGAAATAGGCGATCACGGCGCCCCAGTCGTGCCCGATCAGGTGGGCCTCTTCGACGCCGAGATCGTCGAGCCAGGCGATCACGTCCTGGGCCAGTTGCTGGACGCCGTAGTCGCCGTCATCCGGCCGGGAACTCGGCTCGTAGCCCCGGAGCGTGGGTGCAACCGCCCGGTAGCCCGCGTTCGCCAGCGCCGGAAGCTGGTGGCGGAAAGACCGTGCGTTGTCCGGGAAGCCGTGCAGGCACAGCGCTAAGGGGCCGCCGCCCGCGGCGTAGGCCGTGAACCGCAGTTCGTCGCGCTTCAGCACCAGCGAACTCGTCGTCGCATCAAGCACGGTCGAAATCTCCTCCGCGGCCATCCTCGCGCGGGCTGCACCGGTCGCGCAGATCGTGGCGCAGGCCGGTTCGTCGGCCGGGCGTGCTGGAATTGCGCCGTGACACTATAGTCGACGACGGAACCGGGTACCGGTCCACGTCGGCAGGAGATCCTCGGATGGCCATTGAATACGAACCGATCACGCCGCCGGGCAGGCTCGATGCGCTGCAGGAGCTGCGGCTGCCGCTCGACCTGCTGCGATGGGGACCGTCCTGGCTGGCGACGAGAGCCCGGCGCAGCGCGCGACCGCGCACGGCCATCCTGTTGCCCGGCTTCCGGGCGGGGCCGCGATCGATGCGGATCATGGAGTCGTTCCTGCGCCGGCGCGGTCACAGGGTCCGCGACTGGGGACTGGGCCAGAACACCGGCGATGCACGGCAGCTGCGGTCCCGCCTGGAGCCGATCGTGGCGCAGGCGATCGTGCGCGACGACGAGCCGGTCGTACTCGTGGGCTGGAGCCTCGGCGGCTACATCGCGCGCGAGTATGCGCGCGAACACCCGGGCCAGGTCCGCAAGGTCGTGACGCTAGGGACCCCGGTGATCGGCGGTCCGCGTTACACTGCCACGGCCGCGTGGTACCGCGCGAACGGCCACGACCTCGAGCAGATGGAGCGGGCCGTCGCCGACCGGTACGCTGCACCACTGCGCGTGCCGGTGACCGCGATCTACTCGAAGCGTGACGGCGTCGTCGCCTGGCGTGCCTGCATAGACAACTGGTCGCCGAACGTCCGCCACGTCGAGGTGAGCGAGACTCATGTCGGGCTGGGATTCGCGCCTCGCGTGCTGGCGATCGTGGCGGAGGAACTCGAGCGGGACTGAACTTCGATGCAGGCGCTGCTCTGCAGGCATCGCTGGGTCGAAGGGCACAGGTCCAGTTGCCTGTTGGCCCGGTCCGCTAGCGGTTGTTGCCGGACGCCGCCTGGTAAGTCGCCACGAGATACTCCCGGATCGCGTCCGATTCGAACATCTCCGTGCCGGTGTTGGGGTCCACCAGGAAAGGTACCTGCACCTTGCCGGCGCGCTCGAGCAGTTCCTTGCGGGTTCGCCCTTCGACCGGGAGATCCGGGAACAGTGTCGCGCGCACGATCGGCGGCCCGAGGTCCTGCCAGCGGGCTTTGCCGGTGCTGCGCAGCAGGTACGGGATTTCCAGTTCGCAGAGCAGCTCCCGTACCCGGCGCGAATACGGGCTCGACTCGAAGCTGAACAGCTCGAGCGGCTTCTTCGGCGCCTCCGAGGGACGGGCCCGCGCGCCGGCCCCGAGCCGTGGAATCCCCGCGAGCACGGAGCTCGATACGTCCAGCGGGCGCAACAGCCGGGTCGGCGGCGGACGACCGCCATAGCGATCGTAGAGATATTCGATGATGTCGGCGGACTCGTACAGCGACTGTCTCGTGTTCGGATCGACCAGGAACGGAAACTGCTGCTTTCCGCCGAGCTTCGCGACCTTGGGCCGGAAGCGCTTTCCGCCGTGGGGCGCCGGGTAGATCATCGCGTCGATATCGAGTTCGGTCAGCGCCTCGCGTACGAGCCGGCAGAACGGACAGGCCTCGAACTCATAGAGTTGCAGGTGCCTCGCAGGCTGGTTCGCCGACGGCCGCGAGTTCGTGCCGCGCCAGAACCGCAGCGACGAGGACAGCGTCGAGTTCAATACGTCGAAGACCGGGCTCACGGCTCAGCGTGCCTCGATGGCCTGGCGGAGGCTCTCGCAGCAGTGCTTCAGCACTGCGATGCGTGCGTGGCGCTTGTCGTTGCCCTCGATCAGCGTCCAGCGTGCGGTTGGCGTGCTGGTGTACTGGACCATGTCGTGTACCGCCAGCTCGTACTGCTGCCACTTCTCGCGGTTGCGCCAGTCCTCCTCGGTCAGCTTCCAGCGCTTGTGCGGAGTCTTCTCCCGGTGCTTGAAGCGCTTGTACTGCTCTTCCTTGGTGATGTGCATCCAGAACTTCGTCAGCACGATGCCGTGCTCGGTGAACTGCTGCTCGAAGTCGTTGATCTCGGCATAGGCGCGCCGCCACTCGTCCTCGCGGGCGAAGCCTTCGACGCGCTCGACCAGCACCCGCCCGTACCAGGAGCGATCGAAGATCGCGATCGAGCCGTCCTGCGGGATCTTGCGCCAGAAACGCCAGAGGTAGTGTTGCGCGAGTTCCTCTTCGGTCGGCTTGGCCACGCCGTGCACCTGGTAGTTCCGCGGCGACAGGGCGGTGCAGATGCGGCGGATCGCACCACCCTTGCCGGCGCCGTCGGGCCCCTCGAACACCAGTACCGAGGCGATGCCCTTGTCCTTGGCCCGCAGGTGCAGGTGATGCAGTTCGGCCTGCAGGATCGGCAGGTGTTCCTCGTATTCGTCGCGGGCGAGCTGCCTGTCCATCTCCAGCCCGGAGAGGACGGTCAAGGCGCCGGAGGATTTGCCGGGCGATTTCTTGGCTGACTTCGCCTTCTTCGGCTTCTTGATCTGAGCGGCGGCGCCGGACGTGCCGGTCGCCTGGGGAATCGGCTCGAGCGCGCGCTCGAGCGCGTCCCGCATCGCCTCGGCCACCGCGAGACTGCGGTAGGGACGGTCGGCGCCCTCGATGATCACCCACGGGGCGTCGCCGGTGTGGGTGCGGGATATCGTCTGCTCGGCGACGTGTATGAAGCGATCGTAGTTCCGCCAGTTCTCCCAGTCGCGCTCGTTGACCCGCGCCTGAGTCAGCGGATCCTGCTCGAGGTTGTGGAGGCGACGTTCCTGCGCGTCGTGGCTCAGGTGCATCCACAGCTTGATGATCACCGCGCCGTCGTCCGCCAGTGCCTGCTCGAAGCGCACGACCCGCTCGAGGTGCGCCTCGTAGGCGTTGTGCCCGATCCGCTCGTAGACACGGTCGAGCAGCGGTTCGGAGTACCAGGCGCTCAGGAACATGCCGATCCGGCCCCGCGGCGGCAGGTCCCGCCAGTAACGCCAGAACATCGGCAGGCGGCGCTCGACCTCGTTCGGCGGCTCGTAGGCGTTCGTGATCAGCCAGCGAGGGTCCATCCACTCGTTCAGCAGCGTGACGGCCTCGCTCTTGCCGCCGCCGTCGACGCCCGCCAGCGCCAGGATGACCTGCCGACGGGCCTGCTGGATGTGCTCGGCCTGCAGGCGCAGCAACTCTTCCCGCAGCTTGACGGAACGCTTCTTGAAATCGCGCTGACTGACGGTCCGCCCCAGCTCCGCCGATTCAAACATAGCCTGCCCTCGAGATCCGCGGCCCTGGACAAACATACCGCAAGCCGGCCCGCCAAAGCATCAAACGGGACCGATCCGTCTCCGCCCATGGGGCCAAACCACGATTCCCGTGGCGCTGCGCTCAGTCGCCGGCCCGGCGCTGCGGCCGCCGTCAGTCCTCGAGGCTGAACCCGACCTTGACGGTCACCTGCCAGTGCGCCACCGCGTCGCCCTCGATGTGGCCGCGGACTTCGACGACCTCGAACCAGCGCAGGTTGTGCAGCGTCTTCGCAGCGCGCGCGACCGCCTTCTTGATGGCGTCGTCGCTGCTGACTCGCGACGACCCGGTGATTTCGACCGACTTGTAGACGTGATCCGGCATGGCTTCGCTCCTCTGACTCCGGTGGCCGGCGATTTCGGCCGCGGGTCGGCGGAGTATGCTTGATCGCCGATGGAATGCCGATAGATGGGCCTCGGACCGCTGAATTCTGGAGCAATGCGATGAAGGGACCGTGTTCGATCGTCTTCCTGCTGTCTCTGGTGCTGGCACCGGCTGCTCTGGCGAAACCACAGAGCCCACCGGACGACGACATCCGTCGTGAGCTTGCCTCGCTTGCCGAGCGGGTCGGTCGGCTCGAGGATGAGAACGCGCTGCTGAAGCAGCGGAACGACGCGCTGGAGCGAAGAGTCGAGGAGCTGCGGGCGCCGGAGGCGTCGGTTGGGCGGTCCGAACCGGTGACGACTCCGCCCCGCGGCCCTGAGCCCGCCGTCTCGCCGGAACCGAGGCCCTGGTACGAGTCCGTCAAGGTGAGCGGTTACCTGTTCGGAGACGCTTATGCGGTCCTGGATCAGCACGATCCTGATATTGACGGGCAGAACGGCTTCTGGATCCGGCGTGGCTACCTGACGTTCGACGCGAAGGTCGCCGAGGACTGGTCTGCGCGGCTGCGCTTCGAGTTCAACAGTCCAGGCGACTTCGAGACCAACGCGAAGCTCGAGCCGTTCGTCAAGGACGCCTACCTCGCCTGGAAGCACGACGGTCACGAGATCGACCTGGGACTTTCATCCACGCCGACTTTCGAGTTCATCGAGGGATTCTGGGGCTACCGGTCGATCGAGAAGACCCCGCTGGACCTGTATCGGGTCGGGAGGTCGAGGGATCTCGGGATTGCATACAAGGGAAGCTCCCCGGACGGCCGAATTTTCTACCATGCGATGCTCGGCAACGGGGCCGGAGACGGCAGCGAGACGAACAAGGGCAAGAAGGTGATGGGCGCGCTCGGGTTCAAGCCGGCCGAGGGTCTCGTGGCCCAGCTGTACGCCGACTACGAGGACCGGCCCGGCGCCACCGACCGATCGACGCTGCAGGCTTTCCTCGGCTGGTCGGGTGACCGCAGCCGCTACGGGTTGCAGTATGCCGAGCAGGAGCGGGGAGTGGACGGGGCGCCCGATGAGTCCATTGCCGTGGCATCGGCGTTCGGGATCTGGGAACTCACCAGGCGCGGCAGCCTGCTGGCCCGCTACGACAGGAGTTTCGACGGCTATCCGGATGCGGACAGCATCCCCTACCTGTGGATCGCGAATGACACTCCTTTCGATCTCGCAATCCTGGGCTGGGAGCAGCAACTGAACGAGCGGATCAGCCTGACGCCGAACTTCGAGTATGTCCGGTACCGTGAGAACCGGGGCGAACCGGCCCTCGACGACGATCTCTACGGACGGCTGACGCTCTATTACCAGTTCTGACGCACGATGGCCCTGCCACGGGTGACGGATCCGTTTCCTAAACGGGGCGGATCTCTTTACGCTGGCGAATAGACTATCCCCATTGAAAAGCCGGGCAGGAAGGTATCGATGACGGGCAAGAAGGTGCGAATCGGCGGCGCGAGCGGCTTCTGGGGAGACGCGCCGATGGCGACGCCGCAGCTGCTGTCGGACGGGCGTCTCGACTACATCGTCTACGACTACCTGGCGGAAATCACGATGTCGATCCTGGCCCGGGCGCGTGCCAGGGATCCGCGGCTCGGTTACGCGACGGACTTCCTGACTGCGGCGATGAAGCCGAACCTGCAGGAGATCGCGCGCCAGCGCGTCAAGGTGATCTCGAACGCGGGCGGCGTGAATCCGGAGGCCTGCGCCGAGGCGCTGCGGGAACTGCTGCGCGCGGCGGACCTCGATCTCGAGGTCGCGGTCGTCCGCGGCGACGACCTGACCGACCAGCGTGAATCGCTGGCCGCGCGCGGCGTCGTGGAGATGTTCGCGGGGACGGCGTTTCCCGAGGCAGAACGCATTGCGAGCATCAACGCCTATCTCGGGGCATTTCCGATCGCCGAGGCGCTCGACCGCGGCGCCGACATCGTGATCACCGGCCGCTGCGTGGACAGCGCGGTTACGCTGGGAGCGTGCATCCACGAGTTCGGCTGGCGCCGCGGGGACTACGACCTGCTGGCCGGCGGCAGCCTCGCAGGTCACGTGATCGAGTGCGGCACCCAGGCGACCGGCGGGAACTTCACCGACTGGGAACAGGTCGTCGACAGCCTCCCCGACGCGGGCTACCCGATCGTCGAGGTCGAGTCCGACGGCAGCTTCGTCTGCACCAAGCCGGCCGGCACCGGCGGGCTGGTTTCGGTCGGCACCGTCGCGGAGCAGATGCTCTACGAGATCGGGGATCCCGCGGCCTACGTGCTGCCCGACGTCGTCTGCGACTTCACGGGCGTCAGGATGAAAGAGCTGGCGAAGGACCGGGTGCTCGTCAGCGGCGCGAGGGGTCGTGCCGCGCCCGGGAGCTACAAGGTCAGTGCGACCTACGCCGACGGCTTCCGGGGCGGCGAGGTCTGGACGATCTACGGGCGCGACGCGGAGCGCAAGGCACGGAAGATCGCCGAGAATGCGTTCACACGCGCCCGACGGATGCTGAGCGTGAAGGGCCTTCCCGATTTCACCGATACCTGCGTCGAGATCATCGGTGCGGAGTCGCACTACGGCGCCGCACGGCGGGTGCAGGATGTGCGCGAGGTGGACCTGAAGGCCGCGGCGCGTCATCCGAGCGCCGCGGGCATCGAGATCCTGTTCAAGGAATTCATCGGCACTGCGCTGGCGGCCCCGCCCGGTCTGACCGGTTTTGCCGGCCGGCCGCGGCCCTCGC
Organism: uncultured Steroidobacteraceae bacterium; assembly: GCA_964553405.1. Taxonomy (GTDB): domain Bacteria; phylum Pseudomonadota; class Gammaproteobacteria; order Steroidobacterales; family Steroidobacteraceae; genus DATIRA01. Next base: position 60,248 of record CAZKLS010000004.1, on the reverse strand, counting down.
CGGTGGTCCGGCTGTTCTCCTTCCTGCTGCCCAAGGAGGAAGTGGAGATCACCGTGGACCTGGCGGGCCAGTCGCACACGGTGACCGAGGCGCCCGCGACGGGCGAGCCGACCGTCACGGCGCAGCAACTGGAGGCGGACGCCGCCGTGCCGCAACCGCCCACGCCGGACCTTTCCGGCGATACGGTGCGGGTGCCGCTCGAGCGACTCGCCTGGTGCCGCAGCGGGGACAAGGGCAACGGCGCCAACATCGGCGTGATCGCCCGCCGGCCCGGGTACCTGCCGTACTTGTGGGCATCGCTGACGACCGGCCGGGTGGCGGAGCGCTTCGCCCACTTCCTCGAGGGCCGGGTCGAGCGGTTCCTGCTGCCCGGCCTGCCGGCGATCAATTTCGTGCTGCACGATGTGCTCGGTGGCGGCGGCATCGCGAGCCTGCGCAACGACCCGCAGGGCAAGGGCTACTCGCAACTGCTGCTCGACGAGCCGGTGGAGATTCCGGCGGAATTGCTGGAGCCATGACGGGGAGCGGGCGGATGCTGCAGGAAGCGATGGATTTCCGTGACGAGAGCGAGGCCCTGTACGAGCTGCTCGAGCCGCTGACCGACGCGGATTTCGAGCGCAGCACGCTGTTCAAGGGCTGGACCGTCAACCAGGTGATCGGCCACCTGCATCTGTGGAACCAGGCGGCAGACCTGACGCTGCGCGACCCGGCCGCCTTCCTCGAGTTCGGGGCGAAGGTCATGAAGTCGGTGGCGAGCGGTGGCCTGCGCAGCTTCGAGGACCAGTGGCTCGAGGGCCGGCACGGACGGACGCTGCTGAACGAGTGGCGCGAATTCCTGGGTCCGATGGCCGAGCGCTTTGCAGCGGCGGATCCGAAGCAGCGCGTCAGGTGGGCCGGGCCGGACATGAGCGTGCGCTCGAGCATCACGGCCAGGCTGATGGAGACCTGGGCCCACGGCCAGGCGGCCTATGACCTGTTGGGCGTGCAGCGCGCAGACACCGACCGGATCCGCAGCATCGTGCAACTCGGTGTCAACACGTTCGGCTGGACGTTCCGCAACCGCGGCCTCGCAGTCCCCGGGCAGGTGCCGCGCCTGCGGCTGACCGCGCCGTCCGGCGATACCTGGGAGTGGAATGTCGAGAACACGACCGACCAGATCGCCGGAACGGCCACCGAGTTCTGCCAGGTCGTGACCCAGACCCGCAACGTGGCCGACACCCGGCTCGAGGTCTCGGGCGGGGTCGCCCGGCAGTGGATGGCGATCGCGCAGTGTTTCGCCGGTCCACCCGTGGACCCGCCGGCTCCCGGCACGCGGCGCACCAGCGCGCGCGGTCTGGAGACGGGCTGAGCTTCGGCTGGCCCGATGCCCGTCAAGGCACTGCTGTTCGATTGCGACGGCGTCCTGGCCGATACGGAGCGCGATGCCCATCGCGTCGCGTTCAACCAGGCGTTCGAGCTCGCCGGTCTCGACGTCCACTGGAATGTCGACGAGTACGGTGGACTGCTGCGCGTGGCTGGGGGCAAGGAGCGCCTGCGGGCCTATTTCGAGGCGACCGGATGGCCAGAGGATGCCGCCGGGCGGGACGGGCTCGTGCGGCGTCTGCATGCGCTCAAGACGCGGTGCTTCGAGGAGATCGTGGAGTCCGGCGAGGTCCGGATGCGGTCCGGGATCGCCCGAATCATCGACGCGGCATCCGCTGCCGGCCTGACGCTCGCGGTCTGCTCGACGTCGAGCGAACAGTCGGTTGAAGCACTGCTGAAATCGGTCGTCGGCGCGGCGCGCAGCCGCAAGTTCGCCGGGGTCTTCGCCGGCGACCGCGTGCCGGAGAAGAAGCCCGATCCAGCCATCTACCTGCTGGCCTGTGCCGTGCTCGCAGTGGCGCCAGCGGATTGCCTGGCCATCGAGGACAGCCGCAACGGCCTGCGGGCCGCAGTGGCGGCCGGCGTGCCCTGCGTCGTCACGCACAGCGCGTATACGATCGACGAGGATTTCCGCGAGGCGATCGCGGTGTATCCGGAGCTGGGGGATCCACCGGGCCCTTGCGTCACGCTGGAGGAGCTGCTCCGGCTGCATGCGCGGTCGCGGTAGTCGCAGGCCGGGCCCCCGGCATCAGCAGCCGGGCATGCCGCGCGCCACGATTAGCGGTATAAAGCCGGACGATTTCAGTCACGGGGACTTCACTTGCAGAGCACGCCCAGACCCAGGCTCGGCCTGGTGCCACAGATCCTGATCGGTGTCCTGCTCGGCGCGGTCGTCGGCGTGGCGTTGCCGGGTGCCGGCGAACGGCTGGGCGTGCTCGGCGAGCTGTTCGTCGGGATGTTGAAGGCGGTCGCGCCGTTGCTGGTGATGGTGCTGGTGATGTCCGCGATCGCGAACCGGCACGAGTCCGGACTCGACGGACGCAAGACTTTCCTGACGATCGGCTTGTACCTGCTGGGCACCGTATGCGCCGCGTTCCTCGCGCTGTTGATGAGCTCGGCATTTCCGCAGACGCTGGCGCTGACCGAGGCCGCCGAGGGCAGCCCGCCGGCCGAGGTGACCGCGGTGCTCAAGGACGTGCTGTTCAAGTTGATCGACAACCCGATCAACGCACTGCTCACCGGCAATTTTCTCGGCTGCCTGAGCTGGGCCGTACTGCTCGGCATCAGCTTCCGGCACGCCTCGGAGAGTTTTCGCCTGCACCTGCAGACGTTCGCCGATGGCGTCACCAACATCGTGCGCTACGTGATCCGGTTCGCGCCGGTCGGGATCTTCGGTCTGGTGTGCTACACCGTCGCGACGGTGGGCCTGGAGGCGCTCGCCGACTATGCCAGCCTCGCCGTGCTGCTGGTCGCGACGATGCTGCTGATGGCGCTGGTCGTCAATCCGCTGATCGTCTTCGCCGTCACGCGCCGCAATCCCTACCCGATCGTATTTCGCTGCCTGGAGGAATCGGGCATCACCGCGTTCTTCACGCGCAGCTCGGCCGCCAACATCCCGGTCAACCTGGCGCTGTCGAAGAAGCTCGGGATCAGCGAGGAACTCTACTCCGTCACGATCCCGGTCGGAGCCACGATCAACATGTCCGGCGCGGCGATCACGATCACGGTGTTGACGCTGGCCGCGGTCAACACGCTCGGTATCGAGGTCTCGCCGGGAGGGGCGTTGCTGCTCTGTGTGATCTCGGCGCTCGCCGCCTGCGGCGCGAGCGGCGTGCCCTCCGGCAGCCTGCTGCTGGTGCCGCTGGCCTGCTCGCTGTTCGGCATTTCCTACGACGTCTCGATGCAGGTCGTCGCGGTGGGGTTCATCATCAGCGTCGTCCAGGACTCGATGGAAACGGCGCTCAATTCCAGCACCGACGTCGTCTACACCTATGCGGTGGATCGCGCCGGAGGAGACCACGCGGCAGCTGCATGACGTTGGGAGCGCGTGCAGTGCTGCCGCCAGGTGACGCATGACCAGGCAACCGGGATTCGATCTCGCAGTGATCGGCGCTGGCATCGCCGGCGCGTCCACGGCCTATTTCGCGAGCAGCCGTGCCAGCGTGCTGTTACTCGAGGCCGAGGAGCGGCCGGGGCTGCACAGCACCGGTCGCTCGGCGGCGCTGTTCTGCGAGAGCTACGGCCCGGCCCAGGTCAGGGCGTTGACGCGTGCCAGCCGCGCTTTCCTCGAGCACCCGCCGGAGGGCTTTGCGGGCGTTCCGCTGCTGGTTCCGCGCGGCGTGCTGCATGTCGGCGGCGATGCAGACCGGCAGGCGCTCGAGGCGCTGGGGGAGCATCTCAGCCTGGAGGGTGCTGCCGCGCGCAGGCTCAGTGGTGAGTCACTGCTGGAAATGGTGCCGGTGCTGCGTTCCGGCGTGCTGACGCAGGGGTTGCTCGACGAGGCGGCAGCGGACATGGACGTAGATGCGCTGCACCAGGGGTTCCTGCGCGGCGCTCGCGCCAACGGCGTGCAGCTCGAGACCCGTGCCAGGGTGACCCACATCGAGCGCGAGCAGGGTGGCTGGCGCCTGGAGGCGGACGGCCGCGAGTGGCGGGCAGCGGTTCTGGTGAATGCCGCCGGCGCCTGGGCCGACGAAGTCGCGCGGCTCGCCGGCGTCCGCCCGATCGGGTTGCAGCCGAAGCGACGCTCCGCCTTCCTGTTCGAAGCGCCGGGAGGCCTCGCCGTAGGCGGCTGGCCCTGCGTCGTCGGCATCGCCGAGGACTTCTACTTCAAGCCGGAGGCCGGCCTGCTGCTCGGCTCGCCCGCCAACGCGGATCCCGTGCCGCCGCAGGACGTGATGCCGGAGGACCTCGATATCGCGCTCGGCATCGACCGGATCGAGCGGGCCACGACGCTGCGGATCGAGCGTCCGCGACGCACCTGGGCCGGTCTGCGCTCGTTCGTCGCGGATGGCGACCTGGTCGGGGGCTTCGACCCCGAGGCAGCCGGTTTCTTCTGGGTTGCGGCTCTCGGAGGCTACGGATTGCAGACCGCGCCTGCGGTGGGCGCAGTGAGCGCGGCGCGGCTGCTGTCGCTGCCGCGTCCCGCCTGGGCCGTCGACTACGGCGTGATCGAGTCCTCGCTCGACCCGGGCCGGTTCGTGTCGCGGGACGATTGCGTGTAAAGTCGGCCGCCAGCCAGGGCTCGAGCACAGCGGGGACCGAGTGACCGACAGCAGCACCGAGAAAGACGGCCCGGTCCGGGAAATCTCGCTGTTCCTGTCAGCGCTGCCGATCCTGCTGCTGATCGTGCTGCTGGTGCTGTCCGTGCGGCTGTACGGCAGCGACTCCTCCTACGGCGGCAACCAGATCGCGCTGCTGCTGGCCGGTGCCGTCGGCGCCGTGATCGCCGTGCTGCACGGCTATTCATGGCGCGGCGTGCAACAGGCCATTGTGCATGGCATCGCAACCGCCACCGTGGCGATGTTGATCCTGCTGTGCGTCGGGGCCCTGATCGGTACCTGGATGCTCTCCGGCACGGTGCCGGCGATGATCTATTACGGCTTGAAGCTGCTCGATCCGTCGGTGTTCTTCGCCGCGAGCTGCGTCATCTGCATCGTGACCTCGCTCGCGACGGGCAGCTCGTGGACGACCGCGGGCACGATCGGCGTCGGGCTGATCGGCGTCGCGATGGGGCTCGGCATGTCGCCCGCGATCACCGCGGGGGCGGTCGTCTCGGGCGCCTACTTCGGCGACAAGATGTCGCCGCTGTCGGACACGACGAACCTCGCGCCGGCCGTCGCCGGGACGGACATCTTCACGCACATCCGTCACATGACCTGGACGACCGTCCCGTCCATCGTGATCGCACTGGTGCTGTTCGCGGTCATCGGCTGGGGACAGGCCGCGAACATGCCCGACGGGCGCTCGGCGCAGATCATGGCCACGCTCGACGCGACCTACGACCTCTCGGCATGGACGCTGCTGCCGCTCGTGCTCGTGATCGTGCTGGCGGCGAGGAAGTTCCCCGCGCTGCCGACCATCCTCGCGGGAGCGGTGCTCGGCGGCGTAATGGCGGTGATCCTGCAGCCGGACGTCGTCATCGCCCGCGCCGAGGACCCGGGCCTTTCGGTCCCGATGAGCTACCTGAAGGGGGTGTGGACCGCGCTGTCGAGCGGCTTCGTGTCGAGCACAGGGAACGAAGAGGTGGACTCGCTGCTGTCGCGTGGCGGAATGAGCAGCATGCTCAATACGATCTGGCTGATCATCACCGCGCTGTCGTTCGGGGCCGTGCTCGAACACGCGGGAATGCTGGAGCGGCTGGTGCGGGCGGCGCTGGCCGCGGCCAAGTCCACCGGCGCGCTGATCACCGCGGTGATCGCGACCTGCATCGGCGCGAACATCGTCGCAGCCGACCAGTACATGGCGATCGTGCTGCCCGGCAAGATGTACCGGGCGGAGTTCCTGCGCCGCGGCCTGGACCCGAAGAACCTGTCCCGTGCGATCGAGGACGCGGGCACGCTGACCTCTCCGCTGGTGCCGTGGAATACCTGCGGCGCGTACATGGCGAGCACGCTCGGCGTCGCGACCGCGGCCTACCTGCCATTCGCTTTCTTCAACCTGATCAACCCGCTCATCTCGATCCTCTACGGATTCACCGGTTTCAGGATCGCCCGCGTGGAGAAGTGAGCCCGGTGGCCGGCACCGACTCAGCGCCGTGAGCCAGGACCAGGCACTCATCCTGCTGATACTCGCCGCGACGATGGCGCTGTTCATCTGGGGGCGATGGCGGCACGACATCGTCGCACTGGCCTCGCTGCTCAGTTGCGTGCTGGCCGGCCTCGTGGCCCCGGAGCAGGCATTCTCCGGCTTCGGACATCCTGCCGTGATCACGGTCGCCTGCGTGCTCGTCCTCAGCTACGCGCTGCAGTCGACCGGCGCGGTGGATGCCATCGCCCGTCGTGCGCTGCCCAGCGCGGCCGGGCCGACCGTGGAGATCGCGGCACTGGCGGGCCTCGGCGCGCTGCTGTCGGCATTCATCAACAACGTCGGCGCGATGGCGCTGCTGATGCCGGTGGCGATACAGACCGCCGGCCGGCACGGAATGACGCCGGGCCGGGTCCTGATGCCGTTGTCCTTCGGCACGATCCTGGGCGGCATGACCACGCTGATCGGAACGCCGCCGAACATGATCGTTTCGGGCTTCCGGGCAGAGACGGGTGCAGGTTCATTCGCGATGTTCGATTTCACGCCGGTCGGGCTCGCGGTCGCGGGGGCTGGGGTGATCTTCGTCGCCGCGTTCGGTTGGCGGCTGGTGCCCGCACGCGAGCAGAAGGGGGCGGCCGGGTTCGATACCGGAACCTACCTGACCGAGGCACGCGTCACGGAGGGCAGCGAGGCGGCAGGCAAGACGCTGCGCGAGATCGAGGTGAAGCTGGATGAGGCGGATGCGCAGATCGTGGGCATGTCGCGCGGCAAGCTCCGCGTCACGGCACCGAATCCGGCGCGCGTGGCGAGCCCGGGCGACATCCTGGTGATCGAGGCGGAGCCGGAGTCGTTGTCGAAGGCGCTCTCGAGCCTGGGACTGGTGCTGGAGGAGTCCGTGCCGACCGACGCCGGCAAAGGCGAACCGGCGACGGCGCAGGATCGCGAGCGGGCGGCGGAGCAGGCGGAGGAGGGCGAGGGGAAGAAGGAGCGTGGGGCCGAGGAGGTCGTGCTGCAGGAGATGGTCGTGCTGCCCGGCTCCGCGCTGATCGACCGGACGGCGACCGACGTGCAGATCAGGACGGTCTACGGACTCAACCTGATCGCGATATCGAGGCAGGGGCGTCGCACGATCCGGCGCCTGCGCTCGACCCGCATCAGCGGCGGCGACGTGCTGTTGATGCAGGGTTCGCCCGAGGCGCTCGCCGGATTCGCCGCCGAGCTCGGTTGCGTCCCGCTCGCGCAGCGTGCGATTCGCATTCCGGACCGGCGCAAGCTGGTCGCGGCGACCGTGACGATGCTGCTCGCGATCGCAGGGGCCGCGTTCGGGCTGCTGCCCGCCGCGATCGCTTTTGCGTCCGGCGTCGTCGCGCTGATGGTGCTGCGCGTGATACCGGTACGCCGGATGTACGACGCGATCGACTGGTCCGTGATCGTGCTGCTCGGCGCGCTGATTCCGGTGGCGCAGGCGATGGGCACGACCGGCGCGGCCGACCTGCTGGCGCGGTCGCTGCTCGACGTGCTCGCCCAAGGCCAGGCCGTCATCGCGCTCGTGTTGATCCTGGTCGTCGCGATGACGCTGTCGGACTTCATGAACAACGCGGCGACCGCGGCCGTGATGTGCCCGATCGCGATCAGTACCGCGTCCCAGCTCGGCGCCAGCGCGGATTCGTTCCTGATGGCGGTCGCGATCGGCGCGTCCTGCGCGTTCCTGACCCCGATCGGGCACCAGAACAACACGCTGATACTCGGCCCTGGCGGTTTCAGGTTCGGGGACTACTGGCGGCTGGGCCTGCCGATGGAAATCCTGGTCGTCGCGGTCAGCGTGCCGCTGTTGCTGGTGGTCTGGCCGTTGTGAGCGGGCGCACCGGCCGGCGCCCCGTTCCATCCGGCTATTTCTTGCGTGCCGCGCGCTTGCCCTTCTTCCTCGCGCCCGTGGTACGCCGGGGCCTCGGTGCAGGTTTTTGCACAAACGTCTTCTCCAGCTCGTCCAGCGCCTCGCCGGTGTACACGGCGAGGCGCTGCATGCTCGGCACGCTTTCCCGGCAGGCGACGAATCCGAAAGTGAACTGGCCCGCGTAGCTCAACACGGTGATGTTCAGCGCCTGGCCGTGGCCGACCTGCGACACCGGGTAATAGGCGGTCATCTCGGCGCCATGGAAATACAGGGTCTGCCGCGGGCCCGGCACGTTCGAGATGATCAGGTTGTAAAGTGGCGGCGCGAGCTCTCCGACGCCCGGCACCCAGCTCAGCAGCGCGGGGGCAGCCATCACCATCGTGTAGTTCATCGCGGCCGTGCCGGTCATCCGACCGAGATTCTCCTTGCCGGCCTCGCTGGAGCGGCGAATCACGTCGAAGCGCTCGTGCACGTCGGCCACGTCCGTGCCCAGGCGCGTCGCGAGCGCCGTCACGGCGTTGCCGCTCGCGTCGGCCGCCTCCCGCGCCAGCGCGACCGGCACCGAGGCGATCAGCGTGTCCTCGGGCAGCTTGCCGAGCTCGGCGAGATAACGCCGTAGCGCCCCGCCGCAGGCGGCGAGTACCACGTCGTTGACCGTTCCGCCGGCCGCGCGGCCGATCGTCTTGACCCGCTCCAGGCTCGTCGCCTGGGTCGCGACCCGGCGCTGCCCGCCGATCCGCACGTTGAAGATCGTGCGCGGCGCCTCGGTGAGCCCCGTCAGGTCGCGGAACTGCTCGAAGCCCGCGGTGGCTTGTGCCGTGGCCAGCAGGCTCCGGGCGAAGCTCGGCAAAGCCTTGAACTCGCTCTCGACCAGCGGCGGCAGCCAGTCGAGCAGCCCCCCGGTGCGCGAGCCGCGTTCACTGGCCGACCGGGACTCGTCCGCCCAGATCGGCAGTGTCGCGCTGTGCGCCGGGTCGCTCGACAGGTTGATCAGCTTGATGCTGTTGACGCCGTCGACCAGCGCGTGGTGCAGCTTGCAGTAGATCGCGAAGCGGTCGTCCTCGAGTCCCTCGATCAGGTGGAACTCCCAGAGCGGACGCGAGAGGTCCATCGGATTGGAGTGCAGGCGTGAGACGAGCACGCCGAGTTCGCGTTCGCCGCCCGGATAGGGCAGTGCGGAGTGTCGCAGGTGATAGTCGAGGTCGATGTCGCCGGTGACCTCCCAGCGCGGCAGCAGTTTGCCGCCGAGGCCGCCGGCCAGCCGGTACGTGAACGGGATCGCCGTGACCGGGTGGCTGCGCAACTCGGCGAACAACTCCGAGACGAAGTGGCGCGGTGCCCCATCGGGAATCTTGAACGTCTGCAGGCCGGCGATGTGCATCGGCGTCTGCCGCGTTTCGGCGAGCAGGAATGCGGCGTCCAGCGCTCCGAGACGTACGTATGTGCTCATGGGTGTCTATCCGTTCATGCGGGTGTTGAGGGTGGTCTGCCGGTCGCCCGTGGTGGCAAGTCCGTCTGAGGCATGGCCGTCGCGGACCGGCAATGCTCGGCGATGCGCGCGGCCAGGAAGGTCGTGAGCTCCATCGGGATGTCGTGGCCCATGCCCGGCACGACCTCCATCCGGGAGCCGCCGATGTGCCGGGCCGTGTCCAGCCCCGCTGCGAGCGGTACCAGTGGATCGTCGGCACCGTGGACGACCAGCGTCGGAGCCGCCACCTGCCGCAACATCGCACGGCGGTCGCCCGAACCGAGTATCGCCAGCAGTTGCCGCTCCGTTCCCTCGCGATACAGGCCGCGGCGGGCGACGCGCTCGAAATGCGGCCGGACAGCCGACGGGTCGATCGGATAGCCGGGACTGCCGATGACGCTGAAGACCCGCGTCAGATGCTGCACCATCGCCTCGATGTCATCGGGCGGCGGCGGCGCCCGCAGGATCGCCTGCAGGGCCCAGCGCTTGCCAAAAGCGATCTTCCGCTGCGGGTTGCCGGTGGACGACATGATCGAGACCAGGCTGCGGACGCGTTGCGGCTGACGCGCCGCGAGCACCTGCGCGATCATGCCGCCCATCGAGATGCCTGCGACGTGCGCGGACTCGATGCCGAGGTGGTCGAGCAGACCCGCTGCATCCCGCGCCATGTCGTCGAGGTCGTACGGCGAGGGCACCGGGCGACGCAGCAATGCGCGCACGATCGCGCGCGGCACGTTCATGCCACGCACGCCGTCGAGCCGGGTCGAGCCACCGCTGTCGCGATTGTCGAAGCGGATCACCCGCAGGCCCCGGTCCAGCAATGCCTGCAGGAATTCATCCGGCCACAATGCCGCAGGCATGCCGAGCCCCATGACCAGCAGCAGCGGCGGGGCCGCGGGATCGCCGATCAACTCGTAATCGAGCTGCAGGCCGTTGACTTGGGCTACGGGCATCGTGCTCGGGCTGCCGGAACCAGGTACCTCGATTAGACTCGACTTATGGCCCGGTGGGAACCCGAAGCCGTCGATCGAGCTCAGCCGGGGCCGGCGTCCGGGCCGGTCGGCGCGGTGCTGCTTGCGGCGGGCGAGGCGAGGCGCATGGGAGGCCGGCCGAAATGCCTGCTGGAGTTCGGCGGCATACCGCTGATACGGCGCAGCCTGGACGCGCTGTCCGGCGCCGGCGTCGCCGAGATCGTAGTCGTGCTCGGTCACCGTGCCGACGAGGTCGAACCCGTGCTGCGGGACCTTCCGGTCACGGTCCTGCGCAATACCGACTATCCGCTCGGCCGGATGGTCTCGCTGCACGTCGGCCTGGCCGCGTTACCCGATCGCCTCGACGCCGTCATCGTCGCGATGGCCGACCAGCCGCTGCTGAACGCGCAGGACGTCAGGGACCTGATGATCGCCTTCGATAAACGTGGTCCGGCCTCGGCCGTCGTGCCCTACGTCGGGGGCGAACGCGGCAATCCGATCGTCCTCGATCCGGAAGTGCGCGCGGCGGTGCTCGCGGGGGACTCGACTCTCGGTTGCCGGCAATGGCTCGAGGCGAATCCGGAGCGGGTGCTGCGACTGGAACTGGAAAATCCCCATTACTGCCTCGACATCGACGACCCGCAGGACATCGAGCGCTTCGAGGCGCAGTACGGACATCGGCTGCGCTGGCCCGACTAGCCGAGGCGTCCGGCGATCTCCTGCCACAGCGAGCGGTAGACCTCGCTCGCCGGGCTCGCGGGCGCGAAAGCCGGAATCGGTGCGCGGCGCACGGCCATGCGCTCGATCGTGCTCCAGTAGGGCACTTCGACCGACAGCATCGCGGGAAACCGTGCCCGCGTCTCGGCAACGATCTGCGCGTGCAGCGATTTCCTGCGATCGACCATCGAGAAGAAAGGCAGGATGCGCAGGTCGGCCCAGCCCTCCCGCTCGACGAAGTCGCTCAACTGCTCCAGCGTTCGCAGCGACAGCGGCGTCGGGACCAGCGGCACGACGACGGCGTCGGCGGCGTGCAGCACGTTCTCCGACAGCAGCGACATGCCGGGCGGACAATCCAGGAAGAGACGGTCGCACAGCTCGCGCAGGGAACGACTCATCTTCATCAGGCGCTCGGTGGGCCGCTTGCGCCGGCTCATGTGCACGTCGAGGTTGCGAAACGACCTGTCCGCCGCGATCAGGTGCAGGTTCGGGTAGTCCGTGAGATGGAGCAGCTCGCCGAGCTCCTGCCTGCCACGCACGAGCTTCTTCGCAGACGTCTCCCCGGGGGCCGCTGCATGCAGGATATAGCTGGCCGCGGCCTGCGGATCGAGATCCCACAGCACGGTGCGGCTGCCGGAAGCCGCAGACAGGTAGGCAAGGTTGACGGCCGTCGTCGTCTTGCCCACGCCACCCTTGATGTTGCTTACGGCGATGATTTCCATCGGATTCCGGGGGAGCGGGGCAACGGACCCCGGCATTGGGGAGCCACGTTCATCGGTCCATGATAGCGACGCCGGAATGCAGACGCCCGTCGCTGCTGGACGGAAACGCCAGCAGGACCAGTGCGTACAGCGCCAGCGCCAGCCAGAGCAGGTTCCGCAGGCCGAGATCCACCGCGATCAGCGTGGCCAGCGCAGCGCTCGCCACGGAGGCGCAGCCGTTGATGCCCCAGGCCCAGGGTACGAGCGGCGGCTCCAGTTCGCGCAGCGCGAGCGGAAACGGCATGCCCATGCAGAACGCAAGCGGCGCGACCAGGCACGCAGCCGCGGCGGCCGTCGCCGGCCCGGGCCAGGCGGCCAGCAGTGACGTGACTGTGTCGAACGAGACGGCGTGCAGGGTTCCGAGCAGTAGGATCCCTGCGATAGCCAGCACCAGCGTCCGGCGAGCGCGCGCCGCGGACGTGCGATCGGCCCACAGGCTGCCTGCGCCGGCCGCGACCAGGAACGTCCCGAGCGTGAGGCCGAGCGCCACGGTCGGATGGTGCACGACGAGCAGCAGCTTCTGCAGGTAAGCGATCTCCAGGAACATGAACGCGAGACCGATCCCGCCGAAATACAGCACGACGCGCAGGCGTTCCGCGCGACCGGGGCGCTGCGGCGGGGCCAGCCGGCGCAGCGGCGCCAGGATCAGTATCGCGCCAGCAATCACCGCCTGGAGCAGCGTCAGGACGAGCAGCAGGTATCCCGCTTCGAGCAGCGCCATGCCACCGCGTTCCCGCGCGCCGAAGCTCTCGGAGAACGTTCGCCAACGGAAGAAATTGTGGAAATACGGACGATCGTCGGTGGCCGGCCGTATCCGGTACGGATAGTCCGCGAGGTAACGCGGGGCGGCATCCCCGAGCAGCGCCCGGACACCATCGTGGTACCAGGGTTCCGGCAACTGGTTACGCTGGTTGGTGTCCCGGCGCTCGAGCCCCGGGTACCAGACCGGGTCGAACGACTGCGCGTCGCAGAACGCGCGCGTCACCGCGATCTCATCCGACGTGACGTCACCGTTCTTCAGCAGCAGTGTGAACGTCTGCCAGCCCCGGATCATGATCAGCCGGTCGGAAGGGCGAAGAATTCCCTCCGCCTGCATGGCCCCGATGCCCGTCGCGGCCAGCTTGAGTCCTTCCCGCGGCGGGATCTGCACGCCTCCGGTGATCGCCAGCAGTCCGCCCGGCTCGAGGTGCCGCATGTACAGTCGCAGTGCCTCGACCGTGTACTCATAGTCCTCGTTCAGTGCCCCGAGTCCGCCGCTCGTCGCGCCGCCGAGCGAGAGCTGGATCAGGTCATAGGTCTGCCCGGAGCGCTGCAGGAAGCCCCGGGCGTCACCCTGCTCGAGCCGTACGCCGGCGAGGCCGGCGAGATTTCCCGTGTAATCGCGAAACGTCTCGCGCAGAAGCCCGCTCACCTGCGGATTGAGTTCCAGCGCGGTCACGCGCCCGGCACCGAGGTGCCGCGCGCGCAGGATCTCGTCGCCGCCACCTGCATCGGGCACCAGCACGTCGCGCGGCGCAGCGAGCCGGTAGGCCAGCGCAGAAGTCGTCCGCGACAGGTACTCGAGGCGCGCAGCGTCGTCGGTCGCCGCGGTGATGGCCTGGATCGCATCGCCGTCCGTGAACATGCCGAGCTGCTCAGGCGGTTCGGCGGTCGCATTCAGGCTGAGGCCGGGCGCGAGCCTGAGCGGCGTGCGGCTGCTTTCGAGCACGGTGATCCGGGCGAGCGGACTCGACCGCTCGAGCAGCACCCGCGTTCCCTCGATCCGCAGCGCCTGGCTCAGGGCCTTGTACGGCCCCGGCTCGAGCCGCAGCCAGGACGAAGGCAGTAATGCCAGCAGTGTCATGCCCGCCACCGCGAGGACCGTCCAGCGCATCGGCTTTGCATTCAGCTCGACGGCTCCCACGATCACGGCGCTGAATGCGGTGGCGCCGACCAGCCGCAACAGGCCCTCGGGCCAGATCCAGTACATCAGCCCGAGTACCGCGACGCTGCCGACGCCCGCGCCGGCGAGATCCGCTGCATAGACCCGTCCTGCATGGTCACGGCCGGCCATCAGCGCGAGTCCGATCGCATTGGCCGCGCAGAAGAACGGCGCCGCGAGAACGAGGTACATCAGCACCAGCCAGAGCGGCTGCCACGGATCCCACAGCAGCGCCTCGGCCCGGAATGGCAGTGACAAGGCGGCGAGCGGGCTCGCGACGACCAGCACGCCGAACGAGGCGATGCTCGCGAGATAGCTCGCCGCGTAGTGCGGCAGCAGGCGCCGCCGGGCGACGGCGAGGAACGTGCCGCTCGCGCCGAAGCCGAGCAGCGCGAGGCTGATGATCATGAACGCGAAGTGATGCCAGTGCACCACGGCGAAAATCCGGTTCAGAACGATCTCGCTGCCCAGCGCCGCGAACGAAACCAGCGCGACCGATATCAGCGGCGCGCGGGCCGGTGTATCAGTCATGTCCACCGGTGAGCGGAACGAAAGCCACCGGCAACAGCTGCCGGGTCGTGACCTTGCCGTCGGCATGCTTCTCGACCAGCACGAGCTGCTGGGTCGTGAATGGCGTGCCGACCGGCAGCACCATCCGGCCGCCGGGCTTCAGCTGCTGCAGCAGCGGGGGAGGGACGTGGCTCGCCACGGCGGTCACGACGATCGCATCGAACGGCGCATGCTCCGGCCAGCCGAAATAGCCGTCGCCGATGCGTACCTCGACGTTGTCGTAGCCGAGGCGTCCGAGCCTCTCCCGAGCCTGCAGTCCAAGCGGTTCGACGATCTCGATCGAGTAGACCTTCCGGCAGAGTTCGCCGAGCACGGCGGCCTGGTAGCCGGAGCCCGTGCCGACCTCGAGCACGACGCAGCCGGGACGCGGCTCGACCAGGTCTGTCATGATCGCGACGATGTAGGGTTGAGAGATGGTCTGGCCGTGCCCGATCGGCAGCGGCCGGTTCCGGTAGGCCAGGTCGAGGTCCGCGGGCCTGACGAACTCGTGCCGCGGCACGGCTCGCATCGCCGCCAGCACGCGCTGGTCGAGCTCCCTGCGGTTGATGTACTCGGCGGTCTCGCGTACGTCGCGCTCGATCTCCAGCACCAGTGCCTCGCGCTCGGCGTCACGGGCCGACGACCCGGCGCCGGCCGCCGGGCTGCCGCCCTGCGTCAGCAGCAGGATCGAGAGCACCCCGAGCACTGCGGCCCGTGTCGTCATGCCGAGCCAGCTCCAGCAGTGGCAAAGTCCCGGTTACAGTTTACGCAGTCGCCCGGGCCGCGAGCATTGCGGAAACTGCGATGCGCCCTCCGGCGGCGCGAAATCACCGGCGTCGCCGGCGCGGCCTGCAACAGATCCGTGAACTTGTGCGAGACTGAATGAACATGACTGATGGCGCCGACACGCGACCCGTCCCTGTCGACCGCTCGAATCTCGCGGTGCTGGTGCTCGGCGCGGGTTTCGGTGGCTTGTGCATGGGCATCAAGCTGCTCGAGGCGGGCATCCAGGATTTCCTGATCCTCGAGAAGGAGCCGGAGGTCGGCGGTACCTGGCGCGATAACACCTATCCGGGTGCGGCCTGCGACGTGCAGTCGCACCTGTATTCGTACTCTTTCGAGGGCAAGCCGGACTGGACGCGGCGCTACCCGGGCTGGGAGGAGATCCAGCGCTACATCCTGGATACGACGCAGAAGTACCGGCTGCGTCCCCACATCCGCTTCGGGCGCGAGGTCTGCGCCGCGCGCTTCGACCCCGATTCGGGCTGCTGGACGGTGCGAACCCGCGGTGGCGAGACCTTCGTCGCGCGGCATTTCGTGCTGGCCAGTGGCCCTCTCAGCCGGCCGCAGATTCCTTCGATCCCGGGCCTCGCGCGTTTTCGCGGCGAGGTGTTCCATTCGGCGCGCTGGAATCACGGCTATCGGCTCGAGGGGAAACGGGTCGCCTCGATCGGCACCGGCGGCAGCGCGATCCAGTACTGCCCCGAGATCGCGCCGGACGTCGAGAAACTCTACGTGTTCCAGCGCACGCCGGCCTGGGTGATTCCCCGCGACACGCGCGCCTATCCCGAGCGTACGAAGCGGCGCTTCGCGCGCTTCCCGTGGCTGCGCAAGCTGCATCGGGCGAGACTGTACTGGTCGAACGAGTCCCGGGTCTGGCCCATTTTTCACCCGGCTCTTGCCCGCGGACTGCAGCGACTCGCGCGGCTGTTCATCCGCCACCAGGTCCGCGACCCGGAGCTCGCGCGCAAGCTGACGCCCGACTACACGATCGGCTGCAAGCGGGTACTGATCTCGAACACCTGGTATCCGATGTTCAACCGGAGCAACGTGGAGCTCGTTACCGACGGAATCCGCGAGGTCCGCGAGTCGAGCATCGTGACTGAGGACGGTGTGGAGAGGCCTGTGGACTGCATCATCCTCGGTACCGGCTTCGTCGTGGACCCGCGAATCTACATGAAGGATTTTCCGGTCACCGGGATGCCGGGACATACACTCGCCGAGGACTGGAAGGCAGGCGCAGAGGCGTACTACGGCATCACCGTGAGCGGCTACCCCAACATGTACCAGCTCGTCGGGCCGAACACCGCGCTCGGTCACAACTCGATCATCTTCATGATCGAGTGCCAGGTGCATTACGTCATGCAATGCCTGCGGGCGGTCGAGTCGCGCGGCGCGGCGTACCTCGACCTGAGACCGCAGGTGCAGACCTCGTTCAACGAGCGGGTGCAGCGGGCGCTGCAGGGAACGGTCTGGACCTCGGGCTGCGCCAGCTGGTACCAGCAGGCGGATGGACGCAATTTCACGATCTGGCCCTGGTCCACCTGGCGTTACTGGCTCGAGACGCGCAAGGTCCGCGCCGCGGACTATGCGTTCGGGCGAGCGATCAGCGCGGAAGCAGGTCCGGCCGGGACTCAAACCACTTGCGAGGCTGGATGAATCGGAAATCCTTCTTTTCGCCATCGAGCTCCAGGCCGAGGCCGAGCTTGTGCCAGCCAAGGTACAGGTCGCCTTTGCGCTGGCCGTCGTGCAGCCGCAGTCGTGCCTGCGCGTGAAATCGGTCGTTGCTGCCCGAGAACCTGTCTAGAACCAGCGCCTGGTCCTTCCACCGCAGGTGGCCGCTCATGTCGGCCTGACCCTCGTCGACCACATTGGCGACCCAGTGAGGGAAGTGCTTCTTCTGCGCGAAAAGCTCCAGCAGCACGCTCAAGTCCTTCATGCTGACATTCAGCCGTGCATCCAGTGCTGCCGGCTTGTCCAGGTCCAGCGTTGCGGCGGCGAGTTCGAGCGTGGCCCACCAGTCGGACCTGGCCTGATCGGCCGGGGCCTCGACGCTCAGGCCCTTCAGTGCGATCCGGCTGCCGCTGGCGTCCAGATTGCGATTCGCGAGATCCGCACGGCGCAGCCGGACGTCAGTCTGCAGGCTTCCTTTGAGTCCGATCCCGGCGACGTCGATCCTGGCGTCGTTCGCCGCAACGCGCAGCTCGCCGCGGCCCACCTGTCCTTCGCCGTCGAGCCTGAGATCGCCGCTCAGCAGCCCCGCTCCGGCCAGGATCCTGACCTGCTGGTTCGGCAGGTAACGGTTGTAGACACGCAGGTCGGGCACGTCCGCATCGTTGAAGACCAGGTGGGCGCGATAGCTGTCCTTGAGTTCGCCTTCCATGTCGTCCACGGTCACTTCCAGCCTCAGGTCGTGCCCCTCGACGTAGGGGTTCTGTGGCGAGTCGCCCGGCGCCACCCGAAACTCCTGCATCCGGGCCCGGAGCCGGGGCCTGACGCCATTGACGCGCTCGGCGGGCTCGAATGCGATCTCGGCTTGCGCCGCTCCACTGAAGTCATTTCCCATTGCGCTGACGACCGCCGTGACCGCGGGAACGTCCAGGCGGCTGCCGGCCGCGATCTTGCCATCGGCGATAGTGAGGTCCGCGACGATGCTGCCGGAGCCGTCAAAGGACACCAGCGCGGGTGCCCGGATCAGGCCCGTCAGCCAGGAAAGCGACTGAAACTGCCAGGTCGCGTCCACGTGTCCGGCAGTCCGCGATACGATCTCCGTCACCGATTCGATCGGGATCGGTATCGAGGTTCCGCTCATCACCAGGTCCGCGTCGGCGTGGAAGTGAGAGGCCGACCCGGTGCCGAGTTTGGCCTTCAGTTCAACCTGCCGTTCGTCCACCTGCATCAATAATTCGCTCGAGCCGGGGACCTCTTTCCCGGCGACGCTGGCGTCGACCGGTGCGTCGAACTGCACGCTGGTGCCGGGCCGGAGTTGACCGCGCCGCCAGCCGAGCTGCGCCGAGACTTGCCCCTGCCTGTCGGTCGGCACCAGCTGCGGACGTTGCTGGTCGTCAACAAGGATCCGCAGGCCGGGTGTCACGCCGTCCACCGCCACATCGGCATCGAGCCAGAGCAGCTTGCGGACTCCGGGCGCCTCGGCACGCGTGTTCGGCGCCATTGCAATCGTCCCGGTCAGCTTTGCCTCGCGCAGCAGTGCCGTGCCCTCTCTCCAGAGCACCGCGTCCGGCACCTCGAATTCGGTGGGCAGCAGTTCCGTTGCGCCGCCGCGCATGGTCTTGCGGAAGCCGCCGGTGACGCGCCCCTCGCCGACCAGCACCAGGTCGTTGAAGTAGGCATGGCGCATCGACTGCACCGAGATCTCGTCGAACTCCAGTGTCCAGCCGCCCGGGCGTGCTTCAGACGCAGGCCGTGGGTTGTCGATCAGGCTCGCACCACCGGACACCTGTTCGCCGACCAGGCCCCGGACGCTGATCGTCCGGCGCAGCAGCGGCAGCAGGGCCAACCGGCCGCTCGCCTGGTCCGCCTGTACCGACCAGACCGTGCGGCGCACGTTGCCGGCGACGCGCAGGTTCCAGACCTTCACGTGGGTCGGGATTATCGTCAGCGCCCGGTCCCAGCCGACCTGCGCCTTTTCCGGTTTCGGGTTCGCGAGCCGGTGGCCGATCGGGGTGTTGAGCAACAGGTTGCCGGCAACCAGGTAGGTGCCGTAGAGCAGCAGCAGCGTGTACGCGCCGCGGCGCAGCAGCCTGTAGGTGACGCCGTCAGTGGCATTGGTCGGCGATGGGAGATCGGTCAACGGTTGCCCCTGGCGGCCGTTCGGCTCGCCCTGCTGACTGCCGGCCGTGTCCTGACAGTGCCTGTCATTTGACGGGACGGCCGGGCAGGTCGATTCTACACAGTCGGATGAGCATCCTGTGATCGGTCGAGGACGCATGGATCGGAGCAACATCGCCGCGGAGCGTGGATCCGCGGGTCGAGGGGAGACGCTGCATTGATCGCCTGGATAGTCACTGCATTCTACGTCGCCGGTGTCATTGCCGCGATCGACGCAGTCATGACGGCAAGGACGTCACAGGGGGCCGTCGCCTGGGCGGTTTCGCTGGTGGCCGCGCCGTTCGTCGCGGTTCCCGCGTATCTCGTCCTCGGGCGAAGCAAGTTCGGCGGCGCGCTCGAGGCCTTCGAGGAGCGTAGGCAGGAGATCGAGGAGCTGTTCGCTCAGATAAAACGCAATCTCGACCCCTGGACCGTGCAGGACGAGTCCGTGCAGGAGGTCTACAGGGCCGTCAGCGAACTCTCCGGCATGAAGATGACTCGTGGCAACAGCGTCGAACTGCTCGTGAACGGCGAGGTCACGTTCGACAGCATCACGGCCGGCATCGCCAGGGCGGAGCGCTATGTCCTGGTCCAGTTCTATATGTTCCACGACGACGGGCTCGGTCGTCGCATGCAGCAGGCCATGATCGAGCGTGCCCGCGCGGGCGTGCGGGTGTACATGCTGTATGACGAGGTGGGCAGCAAGGGGCTGCCGGGGCGGTACCTCGACGAATTGAAGGCTGCCGGCGTGCAGGTATCCTCGTTCAAGCCCACGCAGGGTTCGGGCAACCGCTTCCAGCTCAATTTCCGCAATCACCGCAAGATGGTGGTGGTGGACGGCGTGACGGGCTGGGTCGGCGGCCACAACGTCGGCGACGAGTATCTGGGGCTGGACCCGGAATTCACCCCCTGGCGGGACACGCACGTACGCCTCGAGGGTCCGGTCGTGACGGAGTTGCAGGTCGCAATCCTGTCGGACTGGTACTGGGCGACGCGTGAAATTCCCGAGCTCGACTGGGTGCCGAAGGAATCTCCGGGCAGCGACGTCCGCGCGATGATCTTCCCGTCCGCCCCCACGCAGCGGCTCGAATCGGCGGGGCTGATGTTCGTGACGGCGCTGAACTCGGCCCGAAAGCGCATCTGGCTGTCGGCGCCGTATTTCGTTCCGGACGAGGCGGTGGTCAAGGCGCTGCAGCTGGCGGCACTGCGCGGCGTGGACGTGCGCGTGATCACGACCGGCAAGGGCGACAGCCTGCCGGTTTTCCTTGCGGCGTTCCACTACATGTACATGCTGCGCGACCTCGGCATCCGCTTCTACGCCTACCAGCCGGGGTTCCTGCACGAAAAGGTCATGCTGGTCGACGACGAGGTCTCGACCGTGGGCACGGCGAACTTCGACAACCGCTCTTTCCGGCTGAACTTCGAGGTGACGGCACTGGTCGCCGACCGCGACTTCGCCGCCGAGATGGAGAAGATGTTCGAGGAGGACTTCCGGCACGCCGTGCCGATCGATCCGGGTGAGTTCGAAAGCAAGTCTTTCTGGTGGCGCCTCGGCGTCAGCCTGTCGCGCCTTGCCGCGCCGGTACTTTGAGGTGATCCGACATGCGTGAGCTATCGTATTTCCACGTCGTGCTGGCGGCCTGCATGCTGCCGTTACTGACGGCGGCGGCCGCGGAGCAGCGGCAGCAGACAAGCGAACCGCCGGTACCCACCGCCACCGCCGACGGCCCGTTCGAGCAGACGCTGGAACTGCAGGGTGTCCGCTTCCGGCTGAGCTGTCCGAACGATTCGTCGATCAACACGCTGACCATCCAGCCGTCCGGACTGGAGGTCGACAACTCGACGATCGTGCGCGAGGTGGACGGGTCGGTCGCCGGCGCCGAAGTGGCCGACCTGAACGCGGACGGCTCGCCCGAGGTGTACGTGTACGTGAATTCGGCCGGCAGCGGGTCCTACGGCTCGCTGGTGGCCTACGCAGCCAACAACCGCAAGTCGCTGAGCGAGATCTACCTGCCACCGCTCGGGGAGGATGCTGCCGAGGCCCGGGGTTACATGGGGCACGACCAGTTTGCCGTCGTCGAGAACACGCTGGTGCGGCGCTTCCCGGTCTACAAGGCCGGAGACACGAACTCCGCTCCGTCGGGCGGCACGCGCCAGCTGCAGTACAAGCTGGTGCCAGGCGAGGCCGGCTGGCTGCTGAAGCTCGATCGGACCGTCGAGTACTAGAGCGCCGGCGACGGCGCGCTCAGCGGGTCCAGCCGAGCACGTCGCGGGCGATCGACCAGCGGGGCGACTTGAGTTCCGCGCCCTTGCCGAGGATCCAGTAGTCGTAGGCCTGCTGGATTTCGCCTCGGGCCTGCTGCAGCACGATCCATTCGTCGACGAACTCGGCGAAGTCCGCAGCGTCGAGTGCCGTTGCGAAGCCGAGCGGCCGTCGTATGACCGCGTCTCGCGGTATCACGACCGAGTATTCGGGGTGCAGCAGCGACCACGCCGTCGCCACCTCGGCGAGGCCGAGCACCGCGTCGATTTCCGGATGCTGCCCGTCGAAGTAGTCCTGCCAGCTCTCCAGGTTCACGAGCTCGTACGGTGTCGAGCCGACCAGCGCCTGCACGTAGTCCTCATACAGCTCCGCACGGCCGGGGATACCGATCTTCAGGTGTTCGTGACCCGCAATGGACTCCAGGTTTGCGAAC
Source organism: uncultured Steroidobacteraceae bacterium (assembly GCA_964553405.1). Taxonomy (GTDB): domain Bacteria; phylum Pseudomonadota; class Gammaproteobacteria; order Steroidobacterales; family Steroidobacteraceae; genus DATIRA01. The sequence continues at coordinate 38,555 of CAZKLS010000004.1, read as the reverse complement.
TCGTCGCGGCGCGAGTCCCGGACCAGCAGTCCGATCGTGCCGTCCATGTATGGCGCGGACAGGCGAACGCGTGCGACCCAGTGCTGCGTGTAGGCGACACTGGAGACGAGATCGACGTCCCCCGAGTTGAGCTGTGTGTCGAACCCGTCGAGCTGGATCGGCACGAACTCGAGGCGCACGCCGAGATCCTTGGCCATCCTGCTGACCATCTCGATGTCGAAGCCTACGAGGTCCCCCTGCCGGTTGCGGAAACTGAATGGCAGCCGTCCGTGCTGGTAGCCGACCCGCAGCGTCTGGCGCGCCCGGATACGCTGGAGCGGCGTCAGGTCCATCCGTGAGTACGGATCGAACGGCGCCGGTCCGCTGTAAACGGTCGTGGGCGGTGGCGCACGGGACAGATGCATCGATGCGACGACTTCGGCCTTCGTGTAGCTGGTGTCCACCAGTCGGGAGAGCGCCCACGACGTCAGCCCCACCGCGACCGCAGACAGCACGGCCGAGCCCAGCAGGAATCGAAGCAGTCGTCCGACGGAGAACTGCAGGCGGCCCGCCATGGCCGTCGTGACGATGGCCGAGAAAGCGAACAGGCTCATCGCGCCGACTGCGGAGTCGAGCTTGCCGTTCAGCAGCGTGGTGGGGATGTAGAGCTGGAACAGGTCCTGCGGCACCTCGACCAGGTCCATCAGGAAAGGCAGTGCCACTTGCGCCTTGGCGAAATAGCTGAACAGTCCGGCGAGCATCAGGCCCGGGTATTCACTGCCCACGAGCGGGCGACCCGAGAGCCAGGCCGCGAACGGCACGAACAGCAAGGTGAGCAGCTTGCCGGCCGTCGGCGCATTGAACGCGATCGGCACCACGACCTCGGGCACGGATCTGGCGTCGCCCTTGTCGAAGCCGTGCCGGGCGGCGAGCTTCTCGCAGTGCTCCGCGAGCATCGGCAGCACGATGAACACGTTGCTGGTCACGAAGGCCGTCAGCACCGCGTCGCTGCTGGCGCCGAGTACCTCGCGATAGCGTATCGGCGTGACCGTCGCGACCAGCGACGGCAGCAGCACGGCGCCGATCAGCAGCGCGGCGACCAGGAACGTCACGAAGTAGACCTGCAGCCGGGCCAGTTCCTCGAGCGACAGCGTGCCGGCGGCCAGCGCCGCGATCGGAATCACGCCGAACGGCGTGAGCTCGACGACGAACCGCGTGACGCGGCCGAGGGCATGCATCAGGACTTCGAGTGCACCGAGGAAGCGCTCCTTGCCGGGCACGCCGATCAACGCAACACCGACCGCGCCGCTGAACAGCGTCACTGCAGGCACGATGTTGTTGGCCAGCGAGTGGAACGGGTTGGCCGGGACGTACAGGTCGACCAGCGAGAGCGGCTCATGCGGGTGGAGCAGGCTCGTGCTGAAGAAGAAGGCCGACTGGTACTCGGGGAAAGTCACCGGCATCAGCGCCACGACTGCCAGCGCCAGTCCCCAGAACACGAGCAGCGTGAGTCCCCCGTACTTTGCGAGCTGGACGGCTTCGCGCGGGCTGAGTCCGCCGAGACCGAGGACCAGCGCGACGACGAGGTACGGCAGCACCGTCATCTGCATCAGGCCGATGTACGCGCGGGCCAGCCCCTGCAGCGCGACGACTTCCTCGCCGAAGAAGAGTCCCGCGAGCACGCCCAGCGCGAGCCCCGCGACGATGCGCAACGTCAGGCTGGAGCGGAACCACCAGGCGGCCAGCCCGCCCGGGGCGGCCTCAGCAGCGCTCATTTCTGCGTCCCGGGCCCGCCCGGGACCAGTGCCCGGAACCGTCGTCCCAGCAGAATCGAGACTCCGAGCCACGTCGCGCAGAGCAGCAGCGTCGCGATCGCGAAGCCGCGGACGTCGAGCGCCAGCAGGTGGATGGCCGCGAACACCAGCGCGGCCGAGCAGACGTCTCCGGCCCGTACGAAGAACGTGTCGATGGCCTGCTTGGCCTTGTACTTCTCGGCGCGGCTCGTCGGCAGGTACATGACCTGCTTCAGCGTGCTCTGCAGCGAGTAGTCGGTCGAGTTCTCGACGGTCTTCACCCAGCGGACCACGCCGAGCACCGGCAGTGCCGCGACGAACAGCCAGCCGCCGAAGGTGATCGCGGGCAGCAGGCAGATCGCGAGAGGAACGCCGATGTACTTGATTACGCGTGATACGACGAACAGTTGCAGCAGCATGCCTGCAAGGTTCACCACGCCGAAGTACTTCGAGTAGAACGAGGCGATGAATTCCTCCTGCACGGCCGGGTCACGACCGTCGGCGAAGTCCACGGCGGCGTCCTTGACGATGTGGCCGAGGATGTACTCGCCGTTCGAGTTCACCCAGTTGTTGAGCAGCAGCATCACCGCGAGCAGCAGCAGGTAGCGGTTCCTGAAGACCATTGCGAACGCGTTGTCACCGGCCAGTGGCTCCTCCGCTGCCGCGTCCGTCGCGCCGGGGGCCGGTGCCGAGAAGCGCCGTCGCTCGCGATGCGCGACGAAGTGTGTCACCACCAGCGTCGAGGCGAGCACCGCGGCAGCCAGCAGCAGCATCTCGTGGACGCCGATCAACGGGATCAGCCGGTTCGCGAGGAAGCTGCCGAACACGGCGCCGAGCGACGCGCCGAACGCGATCAGCACGAACAGGCGCTTGCCTTCGTCGGGGGTGTAGATGTCGTTGGCGAAGGCCCAGAACTGCGCCGGGATCATCAGGTTGAAGATGCCCACCCAGAGGAAGAAGGCGATACCGATCGACACGCCGCTGTGCAGCAGCAGGTAGAAGCAGACCAGGCAGGCGACGAAGATCAGCGTCACCGTGTCGATCAGGCGCATGCGAGGCGTGCGGCTCGCGAGCCAGCCGTAGGCCGGCACCGCGACCAGCAGCAGCAGCGCCTGTCCCGCGGAAGCGTAGCTCTTGATCTCCGGCCCCCCGGGTACGGACAGGATCAGCGCTTCACGCACCGGCTTGATCAGGTAGTAGGTCGCCAGGATCAGGAAGACGTTGAAGGCCAGCGCGAGCGCCGAGAGGCCTTCGCCGGCCCGCACCTCGGTGAACGCGGCCAGCAGGCGCTCGAGCCAGGAGCGGCGGTCGCTGGTTGCGGCGTTGCTTGAACTCATCGCTCCGGCTCCCGGCTCATCTGGGCGCGGACGCCGCGGACCGGCGTGCTTCGGCAGGCTCGAGGTGGCGCAGGTCGTCCCGCACCAGCGTCCCGAAGCGGGACTCTATGGATTCCGGGAGCTGCCTGATTTCGACCGGGTCACGGAAACGCGGGCCGCCGAGCGCGCCGATCGCGGCCGGCCCCTGCTCGTCGAACTCGAGCACGGTAATCGCCCGCCCGGCACGGCTCGTGGTCCCGATCAGCGGTCGCGGTCCGGCGCCGAGGCAGGCCTGGCTGACGAAGCGGACACCGCGGCGGTAGCCGGGGTAGTAGGCGTGGTGATGCCCGCTCAGGTACAGCTCGACCCCGTGTCGTTGCAGAATCCGCTCGAGCTCGTGGTCGGCGCTCACCTCGCTTTCGCGGCCCAGCGTGAACGGGTAGATCGGCAGGTGGCTGAAGACCACGCGGTGCCGGTATCGCTGGCCGTGGGTCTCCAGCAGCCCGTCGAGCCAGCGGCGCTGGGTTTCGTCCAGCGTGCCGACCTTCGTGACGTCCAGCGACACGAACAGCACGCCGCCGAGCGCAAAGGCGTAGCTGAACGGGTAGCCGTCCCGGTCCACGAACTCGAGCTTCGGCGCCCTGGATTGCCACTGCTGCCGGAATATTTCCCGCTCTGCCCGGAAAGACGGATAGGCCGAGGCATCGTGGTTGCCGGGCGTCACCGCGAGCGGAATCCCGGCCTCGGCCAGCGGCGTCGAGACGGCCGCATGGAACGCCGTCCACATCGCCTCGATCGCGGGGGCGGCCAGCGGCGGGTGCAGCCGCTGCCCCGCGACCATGTCGCCCGTGCTGATGACCAGGTCCGGCTCGAGTTCGATTATCCGGGAAACCGCGAGGCCGACCCCGGGCTCGTAGCGCGTGCTGCCATAGGAGCCGTTCAGGTCCGAGATCACGATCACGTTGAGCGCGGCCCGCGCCGCGGGCTGCCAGGCCGCGGCCAGCAGCAGCAGGGCCAGGGTCGCGAGACGGAGGCGAGGGCGAGCGAATCGCATGCTCAGGGCTCTTCGCAGTCCAGCTGGCGCGCCACGACCTTGCCCGTCAGCAGGAACTCCTCCGGCTCGACGTCGAACCGCAGCCGGCCGGCCTGGCAGCTTTCCCGCAGGATCGCGGCGGCCTGCGCGGTGTTCTGGACCACCTGCGCGAATTCGCGATCCGACAGGCCGAAGGTCGTCCTGACGTATTCGTGCAACGGTCCCGACTCGGCGAAGTCCTGCGCGAGCGCGATCAGGCGCCGATAGGTGTCGGCACGGTAGTGGCGGAGGCTCTCCAGCATGCCGGTTCGCTTCGTGTAGTTGACGTAGGTCAGGCGCAGGCCCGCGTCGTTGTCGCCGAGTTCCGTCCGCCGGATGTAGGCGGGTTCGAGGCTGGCGATGTCGGCGGGCGCCTCGCGCGATTGCGCGCGCCGGCGCTCGAGCTTGCCGTCCTCAATCCAGTACCAGTACGGGACGTAGTCCACGTTGCCGATGCGATCCTGCTGGCTGAAGATGTAGTCGAGCAGCGTGACGTCCACCAGGTCGCTCATCCAGAAGACCATCTGCGCGGGCGTCACCGGCGAACCCATCGCCTTGGCGAGCTTCGGATCGCGCATCGCCGCCGCCTTGCCCTCGTCGATCGCCTCGGCGAGCGGGCGAGGGCTGCGCAACGCGCGGAACGGGGCCGTTTGCTGGAAGTCCCGGTTCTGGCCGTCGCCCCAGCCCGACGCGCGCGTGCCGTTGATCTCTTCGCCGTAGCGCCTGCCCTGCGGATGCAGCATCGCCCCGTACAGCTGGCCGTCGGGCGTGAACAGTTCCGCTGTCGGCTTGTAGCCGGAGGGATCCTTCTCCGCGGCCTGCAGGGCCAGCCAGGCGGCGTGGTTCATCTTCAGTGCGGCTTTCCCGGCAGACAGGCTGACACCCCTGTTGCTGACGCGCGCGGCGTGCTCCTCGCGGTCGATCGTCCTCATCACCGCGACCGGCACGTGCACCGAGGCGTCGAAGTACCGCGAGAAGTGGTAGTAGATCAGCGATGCATTGGCGAACGTCGCGCTGGACTCCCGCGTGTTGACCGACATCTTGAACGAGATCGGGTCGCCCGATGCGCCTCGCTTGTGCACGCCGCCTCCGGCGCAGGCCTCGCGCTCGAACCGGGCCGGATCTCCCGCATAGGCGCCGCCGGAGAGATCGAAGACCAGCGTGCCCGGGCTCGTACTGAAGACCTTCGGGCAGAGCGCGTGGGTATCGCCATAGAAGTCGATGCTGCAGAACTCGCGTTCCTTGGCGACGTCTGCCTGCGAGTAGCGACCGCCGGGTACGTGATCGAGCGCGACGCATCTTTCGGCGGTGCCGCGCGGCGACTCGAACCCGGTGACGGTACCTCTGACCTCGGAGGAGGCGAGGGCGATCGAACCCGCCAGGCCGAGTCCGCCGCAGGCGAGCAGCAGCGCGCCGATCGCGCGGCAGGCATGCTGCGTTGCCGCAACAGATGGGCGGATCCGGGACCGGCCGGGGCGTTTTCCAGCCGAAACGCGCTGTTGGTCGAAAACCACAGTCAAGACAGGCACTTAGGATCGACTCAGTTGCAGGGGTCGGGTATAATGCCGCGAATTTTTACGCAGGTCTCGCCTGAATGAAGCGCTTGCTCGCGTCCATGATCCTGCTCACCACGAGCCTCCCGGTGCTGTCCGCAGGCGTGACCGGGCTCCCGGTGAACATCGAGGAGGCGGGCCGCCCGCAGGGCGATGCGAGCGTGGATTTCTGGTCCAGCATGGATGGCAAGCTGCAGGCCGGGCTCGAGGAGATCCTGCAGAAGCATGGCCTGACGGAGGCCGTCCGCTCCGGCCGGCTCGCCGTCGCCCTGGCCGACATCACGGATCCGGGTGCGCCGCGCGTCGCCACGGTCAACGGCGACCGGATGATGTACGCGGCCAGCCTGCCCAAGATCGCGATCCTGCTCGGTGCGATGGACAAGATGCAGCGCGAACGGATCGCGCCGGACGACTCGCTCAGCGACGACATCGTGCAGATGATCCGCTACTCGAGCAACGCTGCGGCAACCCGCGTGCTGCAGTGGGTCGGTCGCGACCCGCTGATCCAGCTGCTGCAGTCCCAGCGCCTGAAGCTCTACGACCCGGCCCACAACGGCGGCCTCTGGGTCGGCAAGGACTACGGCGGCAACCCGGCCTACAGGCGCGATCCTTTGCACAACCTGTCGCACGGCGCGACCGCGATGCAGGTGACGCGGCTGTTCTATCTGCTCGAAAGCGGGCAGTTGCTGGACCCGAGCCGCACTGCGCTGATGAAGTCGGCGCTCAGCGAGCCCGGCATCCGGCACAAGTTCGTCAAGGGGCTCGAGCAGCGGCCCGAGGCGACGATCTATCGCAAGTCGGGCACCTGGCGCCAGTTCCACGCCGACGGTGCACTGGTCGAGTCCGGCGGACGCAAGCTCGTGCTGGTCGGCCTCGCGGACGATGCGAGGGGCGGCGAGTGGCTCGCCTCGATCGCGGCGCCGCTGCACGACCTGGTCGTGAAGGGCCAGAAGCCGGCCGCCGGCGAAAGCGTCGCCCGCCACGTCGCGCCCTGATCGGCCCGCCGGCCCCGTCACGACCCGGCTGCGACGCTCACGGGGCGCCCCCGGCAGCCTCATCCTCGTGCATCTGCCGGATCAGCCGCTGGATCTGCGTGGCCAGCGCCTGGTGCGTAGCGGCGGAGTTCTTGCGCAGCACGTTCGAGATCAGCGTCACGACGTAGTGCAGCTCGCGGCCAGCCGCCGGGCTCTCGACGATGGCCACCGAGTTCATGTAGTTGCGGACGTTGCCGCGGTAGGGGCCGCACTTGAAATCGGGCTCCGGCTGGCAGCCGTACAGCGAGCCTGACTTGAAGTACACCGCAGCGTCCGCGAGTGCCGGCGAGGACGCGTAGCGGATGCGGCGCTCGGTCATGTAGAGCAGGCGCTTGATCTGCCGGCTGGACCACTCGTCCACCAGGCGTCCCTGCTCCATGCGCAGCATGAGCTGCATCAGCTCATGCGCGGTCCCGTAGCTGTTGCCGACGCCCTGCACGAGCCGCTTGCCCTCGGCCGTGAAGAAGCTGCCCTGGCGCAGCATCTGCACGTCGAGCCCGTTGCGCTCCAGCGGCTCGACGAAGGTGCGGTCGAACAGCGCCGTCAGGTCGGCGCGCGGCGTGTCCGCGAAGAACCGCTCGATCTCGTCCTCGCTGACCGGATAGCGCTGGCCGAAATGCCTGAGCAGCATCGCCTCGCGCATCACCATCGAGGCTGCCGAGTTGGAGCTCACCGAGAGCATCCAGTCGAGCCATTCCCACAGCGAACCCTGGTCGCCGTCCTGCACCGGCCGGCGCTTCAGCGTCTTCGTGGCCGGGTCGAACAGCCGGATCGTATGGTGGTCCCAGTGGGCGAAGGCGTCCGCGGTGACCTGCGTGCTCTTCAGCACGCTGGTGCGTTTGGCGACGTCGTTCGGCCAGGTGTCCGCGAGCGCCTGGAACAGGGCCGTCGCCACTACGAGCTTGCCGACGCTGCCGACATTCTGCTGGTAGTCACCGCGATACTCCGCATATCGCGGCTGGTCCGGATCGCTGAGATCCAGCACGGCGATGCCGTAGCGGTCGGCCTCGCTGCCCAGCATCGCGACGATCTTCGCGGTGAATGCGGCGTCCGGGGCGGGCAGGTCGAGTCCACGGTGCGAGAGCAGCCGCAGGTCCACCTGGCCAGTGCTGAGCAGTGCGCCCGGCGGCTGCTTGACGTCCCTGACTTCGCCATCGTTCGCGAGCCGCGAGCCCTCGACGCGTCGTATCCCGGTCTCCGGGTAGCCGTCGAGCGGGTAGCAGAGCGCGGTCTGAGATGCTGCGAGCAGTCCGGACAGCAGCACGAGTCTTCCGAATCGGATCATCGTCGCGGTACCTCGTTCATGTTCACGGTCACGGTCGCGCGACTGGCCAGGTCCTTGTCCATTGCACGGAGATAGGAGTTGCCACGCGCCTTGCGGCTCTCGAGGAAGGGCCGGATCTGCAGCAACTGCAGCTTGCCATCCAGGAACGCGAACTCGACGTCCGCAGGCGCGGGTCGGCCCTGGTCGTCGGTGATGGGCGGAAACCGGCGGGGTATCTCGCCGGAGACCTCGATCAGCTGGCGGATTTCGTCGGGCTGCAGCAGCCTCGACGCGCCGCTGGCCCTGAGCTCGTCCACGCCCCCGCGGGGATTCGGGACGTGCCGCGTCGGCGCGCTGGCCATTGCGAGCAGCAGCGCCTCGCCGCTGCGGCGGTCGATGCGCAGCGATTCGGCGGCCTGTCCCTCGACCGCGCCGCCGACGCCCTCGTTGACGGCCACCGAGAGGACGTTGCGGTCCATCGTGTTGACGTCCGCGGTGATCATCACGCCCGAGATGTCGGCGGGCACGGTCTTCAGCAGCAGCACGGCCGGGTAGACGTGCTCGGGTCCTTCCATGTGGCTGTTCCGCCAGGCGAAGGCTCGGCGTGTGTAGGGCGAGGCCCACACCTGCCGCAGTCCGGCGATGATGTTCTCGAAGCCGACCACGTTGGGCAGCGTCAGGTTGAGTCCCGCGCCGGTGAACCCGGGCAGGTCCTCGACGTTGGTATCGGAGCGTATGAACACGCCGACGCCTTCGACCGCGCCGAAGTTCGCCTGCATCGCGCGCTTGAGCTCGGCGCGGAATTGCGGGCCCGGGTCCGTCTCGCTGATCTGCCGGTAGATCTCTGCCCGCAGTTTCTCGTACTCGGCGGCCTTGTTCGCGCCCTCGGGCATGTCCTCGATGCGCCGGAACTCGCGGGTCATCGCCTCGAACACGGACAGGCCGGTGTCACGATACGGCCGGTCGAGCACGACCTCCCGGAACAGGCCGAACGGGATCGCCACGCCGGGCGCGACCTTGTCCGGGAAGCCGTGACGCAGCTCGCCGAGCTTCGCGGCCTTGGGACCGACGGTCCGGCCGGAGTCGTCGGCGCGCAGATCGTCGAGACTGATGAACTTGCGCACTGACAGGTCGAGCTTCTCCAGGTCGGGCCGGATCACGACGTCGCCGCCTTCGCTGGTGTCGTCGAAGTACGCGTCCCACTCCGGGCCGTCCGGCAGTATCTCGACGATGCCCGATTCGCTGACGGCCAGCACGACGTGACGGCCGTCGTGCGCATGCAGGCGATCGATCGCCGCGGGGCTGACCGCCACGTTCGGCACGCCGAGGTTCCGGGCCAGCAGCTGCACGTGTGACAACGGGTTGCCTTCGCCGGCCGTCAGGATGCCCGCCACCGGCGGTAGCTCGGCGACCGTCTCCGGCAGCAGGTAGATGCCGTCGCCGCGGAACTCGCCGACCCGCTGCATGTCGGGACGGGTCACCAGCACGCCGCGCGCGAAGCCGGGATTCAGGGCACGAAAAGCCGTGCCGACGTCCTCGTCGAACAGCCGGTGGCGGACCCCGGCGATCCCGTCCGCGTCGCGGGCGAGCGTGTCGAGGATCCGGGAGTAGACGAGCAGCGGGCTGCCGCGCAGCTGGTCCTGGATGAACAGGTCGGCGCGGGGCTCGATCTCCGTCAGCTTCGCCATCGCGGGATTGAAATGGAAACCGAGGCCCTGCGATCCCCAGCCCGGCGCCCGGCCGAGGTAGGCGAGCGTCTCGCCGTATTCCTTCAGCGGCAGCGACGGTCGTGCGAGCCTGCCGAAAGCCGGCGCGAGCGCGTCCAGCTCGCGCTTGCGCAGCACCCCGACGCCATAGGCGGCCCGGGCGCCCGAGGCGAGCGCGGCCACGCGTTGTGCCCGGGTCAGCCGCCCGATCTGCTCGACGAGCTGGGAGCCGGCCCGGAAATTCTCGGCCTCCACGCGCAGGCTCAGGTCGACCAGCGACAGCCGGGCCTTCGGACCGGACGCGCCCGGCAGCGCCTCGCGGATCTCCATGAGCAACGTCGAGGTCGTCTCGAAGGTCGCGGGCGCGGATCGATCGCCTTCGATCTTCGCGGCCGCCGCTCTCAGTGCACTTGCAAGCGTCGCCGGCACGCCCGGCTCTGCTGCGTGACGCCGCAGCTCCTCATCCAGCGGCGCCGCCTTGTAGACGCCGTCGATCTCCGCGGCGAGCGCCTCGTACTGGGCGCGCAGCGCCGGGTCGCTGACGTTCGCCGCGTACTCGCGGACGCGCTCCGCATCCGCCGGTTCCGGTGAGCCGTGGATCTTGGCCCGCAGCCGCTGGAAGCCCGGGTCCCGGTCCGAGAGACTGGCGGACATCTGGCGGACCTTCTGCACCGAGGCCGAGTCGGCGCCGTGCGGCAGCGACCGCGTGCCGATGCGCAGCATCGGGTAGCGCAGTTCCAGCCATTCGGGCTGCGCGGCCAGCGCCTCGAGCAGGTCTCGCGCGCCGGCCCGCTCGTCTTCCTCCTGTATCGCGCCGCGGTAGAAAAGCGCCTTGCGCATGATCCAGCCGTCGTCCACCGCCATCAGGTAGCGCTCGACCAGCAGCTGGCCGAACTCGTCGACGAAGCCCGGCGTGGCGGTCAGCTTGTCGGCGTCGATCCCGGCCAGCAGGTTGGCGATGTAGTAGCCCTCGCCGCGCAGCTCGCGGGTGCGTGCGCTCCACTCGCCGTGCTGATGACCGCCGCCGTGCGGCTGGCAGGCGTAGGCCTTCGGTGGCAGCACGGTGCCGTCCTTGCAGAACCACTTGACCGCGTCGAACGGGCCTCGAGGGTCCTCCTTCATCTGCTCGATCCAGCCGCGGTAGGTGGACGTGTCCCTGGCTGCGGTGGCTGGCATGGCTGCCAGCAGCGCGCCGGCGAAGATGGCGGGCAGCATCACGCGGCCCGCGGTGAGGGGGGATCTGAGTCGCATCTGGGTTACCTGGATCGAAATGACAAGCGTGTGGGTAATTTGGGAGCCGGTGCCGCTCAGCGCCTGCAGTCCGCCTCGGGCGCGTAGACCGCCGAACGCAGGCGGCTGTTCTCGACGTGGGTCCTCACGCAACGGCCGGTCGTGCGCTCCCGCCACAGTCCGTACGGGGAGGCACCGCCGCTGCGCAGCTCGTAGCCTCGTCGCCACATCTCGTTCATGGCCTGGGCGCTGCGTGCGCCGACGAGGTCCCTGAGATTGTGCGGCGTCCTGCCGACGCCGCCGCCGGGCTGCTGTGACGGCCTGTCGTAGCCGCCGCTCCAGCGCAGCTGGATTTTCTTGCCGCCTTCCCAGCGGAACTGCTGCCCGTCGCCGGTGCTGCTGCGGACCACCTTGTTGTTGCGCTGGTCACGGTAGTGGTTCGCGGTGCGCGAGGGTCGAAGCTCGTAGGAGTCGCCGTTGCGCAGGCGGATCGTGACGTAACCCTGTCGCTGGGAAATCGAGCACGTGCCCGAAGCACCCTTCCAGCGGCTGCCGTTCTTGCTGACCTCGCAGTCCGCCTGGCGGGTGTCAGCGAGCGCGTGGGGCGCCCAGCTGCCTGCGGCCAGCAGCAGAACCGTCACCAGCAGTCTCACGATCATCTCGATTCACCTCCTGCGCAAACCGCGGGCGCAGCCGAAGCCTCGAGCCCACGTCGATGAATAACCTGCCTTTTTGCTATACGGGCGACGCCGTGTCTATCCGATTTGCGAACGCAGGTCCCGCCTAGCCGCCCGGGCATCGGCCTCAGGCATGCATCAGCGAACGGATGTGCGCGGCGACGCCGGTGGCGAGCCCGGTGAGGTCGTAGCCGCCCTCGAGCGTCGAGATGACCCGGCCGCCTGCATGGCGGTTCGCAATGGTGCAGAGCTGGTCCGTCACCCACTCGAAGTCGGTCGCGTTCAGCCGCAGGTTCGCGAGCGGGTCGAGGGCGTGCGCGTCGAATCCGGCCGAGATGAACAGCAGCTGCGGCGCGAAGTTCTCGAGCTGCGGCAACCAGTGCTCCGTCACCGCCCTGCGGAAATCCTCGCTCCCGCTGCCCGGGTTGAGCGGGCAATTGACGATATGACCGTCCACCGACGGTGGGTCGAGGTCCGGGTAGAGCGGGTACTCGTAGGTCGAGCACATCAACACGCGGCGGTCACCGCGGAAGATCTCCTCGGTGCCATTGCCGAAGTGCACGTCGAAGTCGATGATCGCGACCCGCTCGAGTCCATGGTCCGCGAGTGCGTGCGCGGCGCCGACTGCCACGTTGTTGAAGAAGCAGAATCCCATGGCCCGGTTGCTCTCGGCATGGTGGCCAGGCGGGCGCACGTTGCAGAAGGCGCGCTTGACCACGCCGGCCATGACGAGCTCGACCGCGAGCACGTTCGCCCCGGCCGCGCACAGGGCCGCCTCCAGGCTGGCGGCACACATCAGTGTGTCCGGGTCAATTCGTACATGCCCCTGGCCCGGCGCCATGTTGCGCAGGCGCTCGACGTGCTCGAGCGGGTGCACGCGCAGCAGCTGCTCGTCCGTGGCGGGCGGAGCGTCACGGTGCACCAGGAAATCGTACAGACCCTGCGCATGAAGCTGGTCCTCGATCGCGCCGAGGCGGGCCGGTCGCTCCGGGTGGCCGTCCCCCATCTCGTGACGGGCGCAGCTGGGATGCGTGATGAAAGCAGTCGGCATGCGGATTTTCCAGGGGCGATGGCTGCGTGAATGCGACAGCCGGAAACGCTAGCATGGCCGCTGTCGAATTTCATGGCCAGTCTGGTGCCCAAGAGCCGTCTCGAAGCCTTGTTCAACCCCAGCTCGGTCGTGCTGGTCGGGGCCACCGACGACGATGCATCGCTCGGCGCGCTGGTGGCCCGCAACCTGCTCTCCGGCAGTTACGCTGGCGAGGTCCATTTCGTGGATCGGGCGTGCCGCTCGATCCAGGGCCGGGTGGTGCATCCGGGTGTCAGGGATCTCCCGGAGGCCCCGGATGCGGCGATCATCGTGACGCCGGCGGAGACGGTTCCGGGCGTCATCGAGGATTGCGCGGCCCGCGGCATCGCCGGTGCCATCATCCTCTCGGCCGGGTTCCGCGGCGCCGGCGACGGCGGGGCTGCTCCCGACCGGGAACTGCGTCGCATCGCCGGAGCGCACGGACTGCGTTTCCTCGGTCCGGACAGCCTGGGCATCATCCGCAGCGCAACTGGCCTCAATGCGATCGGTACGGAGGCCGGGGCACTGCCGGGTCGGCTGGCGCTCGTGTCGCAGTCCGGTGCGCTGTGCAGCGCGATACTCGACTGGGCCCATCAGAGGCGGCTGGGTTTCTCGAGCGTCATCTCGACAGGGATGGCTGCGGACATCGATTTCGGCGACGTGCTCGATTTCCTGGTTCGCGACCCCGAGACGGACGGCATCATGCTGTACATGGAGGGGGCAGGGGATGCCCGGCACTTCATGAGCGCGCTGCGAGCCGCCGCACGCGTGAAGCCGGTGGTCGTGATGAAGGCCGGCCGGCACGCCGAGCAGCGCGATGCGGAAGCCTTCCACGCGGGCGAGCTGATCGGCTCCGACGACGTATTCGATGCCGCGTTGCGCCGCGCGGGCGTGCTTAGAATCCGCGACTTCACGGACCTGTTCGCGGCGGCGGCGACGTTGTCGTCGGCGGTCCGGGTCCGGGGCCGGCGTCTCGCGATCGTCACCAACGCGGACGGGCCCGGGGTCCTGGCCGCGGACCACGCGCGCGACCGGGGACTCGAACTGGCTACGCTGCCCGAGGAGGCGGTCGCGGAGCTCCTGCCGCTCGTGCGGGAGGGCCACTCGGCCTCGAATCCGGTCAGTCTCCGCGGCGACGCGACGCCCGGGCAGTTCGCCACCGCGGTACGTGCCTGCCTGCAGCAGCGCCCGGTGGACGCGGTGCTGGCCATCTTCGCGCCGTACTGGCGCACCGATCCGGAGGGCATAGCGCGGCGGCTCGCCGAACTGGCGAAGCAGCATCGGCGCCCGGTCTTCGCCTGCTGGATGGGCGGCGAGGCCGTCGCATCGAGCCGCGAACTGTTCGCTGCCGAGCATGTGCCGAGCTATGCGACGCCGGAGACGGCCGTCGACGCGATCGCGGCGCTGGCCCTGCATGCCGCCAACCAGCAGCTGCTGCTGCAGGTGCCGGAGCCGCTCGCGATGCCCTCGGCGCCCGACCAGGACGCGGCGAGGCTGGTCATCGAGTCAGCGCTGGCCGCCGGACAGGAGTGGCTCAATCCGGCCGAGTCCAAAGCCGTGCTGGCCGCGTTCAACGTACCGATCCTGCGCAGCATCCCGGCACGCTCCGAGGTGGAGGCCGTGATGATCGCGCAGGAACTCGGTTACCCGGTGGCGATGAAGATCCTCTCGCCGGACGTCCCGCACAAGACGGACGTCGGCGGCGTGCGACTCGGCCTCGCGAACGGACGCAGCGTGCGCGACGCCTACCATTCGATGCTGGAGGACGTCGCGCGACTGTGCCCCGGCGCGGAGCTCGAAGGCGTGCTGATCGAGCCGATGTACAACGAGCGGCACGGCCGGGAGCTGATGGTCGGGGTCGTCAGGGACGATGCATTCGGTCCGGCGATCTCGTTCGGGCTGGGCGGGACGCTGGTCGAGGTGATCCAGGATCGTGCCGTGGCGCTGCCGCCTCTGAACCGCTTCCTGGTGCGTGACCTGATCGCCCGCACGCGGGCCGGAGAAGCGCTGAAGCCGCTGCGCGGGGCCCCGGCCGCGGACGAGTCCGCCGTCGAGGACCTGCTGCTGCGCGTCTCGGAAATGGTCTGCGAACTGCCGGAGCTCGGGTCGCTGGACCTGAACCCCGTGATCGCTTCCGAGTCGGGCGCGATCGTCGTGGATGCACGTCTCGGCGTGCGGCGCACCGACCCCGATGCGCGCCCCTACGATCACATGGCGATCCACCCCTATCCGAGCGGGCTGATCGAGCTGGTGGAGATGTCCGATGGCAGCACGGTCACGATACGTCCGATCCGCCCGGAGGACGCGGGCATCGAGCGGGATTTCGTCAACGGCCTCTCGGAGCAGTCGAAGTTCCTTCGCTTCATGTACACGCTGCACGCGATCACGCCGGAGATGCTGTCGCGGTTCACGCAGATCGACTATGACCGCGAGCTCGCGCTGATCGCGGTCGTGGACGCGCCCGGGGGCGAGCGGCAGGTCGGGGTGGGCCGCTACACGACGCTGCCGGACGGCGAGACCTGCGAATTCGCGATCGTCGTCGGTGACGACTGGCAGGGCAAGGGGCTGGCGCGACGATTGATGAAGGGGCTCATCGAGGCGGCGCGGGACCGCCGGCTGAAGCAGATGGAGGGCGTGACGCTGCAGGAGAACGGTCGCATGCTGGACCTGGCCCGGTCGCTGGGCTTCACGACCAGCATGGACAGGGACGATCCCGAGCTGGTGCAGATGCGATTGCAGCTCTGATCGATTCCGCCATGCCTTCGTGATCACGACGATCACCGTGATCGCGATCAACCTGCTCAGTCGACTCGCACCAGCAGCTTGCCCTGCACGCGGCCGGTCATCGAATGCTCGAATGCGGCGCGTGCCCGCTCCAGCTCATACTCGGCCTCGATTGCGACGCGCAGCCGGCCGGCGCGGTACGCGGCGCCGAGCTCGCCGGCGGCCGCCTCAGATGGCATCAGCATCAGTCCCGAGCGGTGGATCGGTCCGACCCGGTTCGTGATCGGGTCGAGCAGGTACGTGGCCGCGCCGGGGAGCGTCGTGACGTACCGGCCGCCGGGCCTGAGCAGGCGGGCATGCATGCCACGCGGGATGCTCGGTACGCAGTCCAGCACCGCGTCGAAGTCCCCCGGCCAGCTGCGAGGGTCGGTGCTGCGATAGTCGATGAACGCGTCGGCCCCGAGCGATTCGACGAATTCGCGGCGGCCGGCGCTGGCGACGGCCGTGACGTGTGCACCGCGGAATCGCGCCAGCTGCAGGGCGACGTGACCCACGCCACCCGAGGCGCCGGTCACCAGCACCCGGGTCCCGGCGGCGACCTGTCCCTGGTCGCAGACCTGCGCCGCGCTCAGTCCGGCACAGGCGAGCGCGGCGCCTTCGCGCAGCGGCATTTCCGCCGGCAGCGCGAACACGCTGCCGGCTGGTACCGGCACGAAATCCGCCATCGTGCCGAAGGTGCTCCGGAACGGATCCACGCAACCGTAAACCTGCTGCCCGACGGCGAGCGCTGTCGTGCCGGGCCCGCATTCGGCGACTTCGCCGGCGAAGTCCGAGCCCGTGCCGCGCGGCAGGCCGCCCTTGACCAGGAAACGGAATCGGCCGAGCACGAGCTTCCAGTCCACCGGGTTGACGCTGGCCCAGCGCACCCTGACCAGCACTTCGCCCGCGGCCGGCGAGGGCCGGGGTGCCTGCTCGAGCACGAGGCCGTCCAGCGAACCGCGCCGGTGGTAACGCAGCACCCTCATTGACGATCACTCCGTCGTTCCGCAAAGATCAGGCATGCTGCCACGCGTGACCGTCGCTGTCCTGCTGGCCGCCGCCGCGCTGGTCGCGGCGGGCTGTGGCCGATCTGACTCACCCGAGCAGCAGGTGAGGGCGGTCGTCGCGGCCGGCGAATCGGCGGCCGAGTCCCGGGACCTGGCGGCGCTGATGGACCTCGTCGCGGACGACTACCTCGATGCCGACGGCCTCGGCCGGGAAGAACTGCGCAGCTACCTGCGCGGCTACCTGCTGGCTCATCCCTCCATCAGCCTGGTGACGCGGATCGAGAGCCTGGATTTCCCCTACCGCGACATGGCGCGACTGCGGCTCACGGTCGGCATGCTGGGCCGGGGCGAGGGCGCCGGTGCGGCGCTCGACGCGGCCGCCGACCTGCACGAGGTCGAGCTCGAGCTCGTGCTGCAGGACGGCGAGTGGCGGGTGCAGCGCTCCGCACACCGCTCGACTTTCGCAAACTGAGGCGGCAGCGCGAATAAAAAGGCCCGGTCTTGCGACCGGGCCGAATGCCTTCTCTCTCAGGAGAGGGGAATCTGCGGTTTGCCGCCGCTCAGAAGGAGTACTTGGTCGTGAACTGGAGGCGGTCCAGGTCGCCGTCCGCTCCGCTCTCGACTTCGCGTTTGGCATGGCGGTATTCCACGCCGAGGTCGAGCTTCGCGAAGGGCGAGTAGAACAGGTTGACGCCGATGCTCTCGCTGGACTTGTTCGCGTTGCCGCCGACGAACTTCTTGTCGTTGTCGTAGTCCTGGATCGCGTACCAGACAGTGCTGCGCCAGTTGTCCGTCCAGAAGTGGCGGAACGAGATCGAGCCTGCCCAGCCCTCGAGCGCGTCGAGGTTGCCGTTCTGGTTCACCATCGCGTCGCCGGCGAAGTTCAGGCCGACATAACGGCCGAGGTTTCCACCGAGCAGGTAGTAGCGGAAGTCGTCCTTGCCCCAGACGTTCCACTTGCCGGACAGGCTGTAGGCGAGCGACCACTCACTGTCGTCGATCTTCTGCGTCGTTGGGGTCCCTGCCTGCTCATAGCGGAGCTCACGCAACAGTCCTGCGACGGAGATGTGGCCCCAGTCGCCCTTGAACGTGTAACGGGCCGTCAGATCCGGGAACAGGCTGTCGTCGGATTCGAAGCTGCCGGCGCCGTTGTAGGGCGTGATCGTCGTCTGCGGGTTCTCGAGCGACGCTGAGAAGCCGCCGCTGGTCCAGCGTACCTGGGGCTGGCGCACGAACACCGTGCCGTCCGTGTTGCCGATGAAGTCCACGGCCTCGGGCAGCGTCGCGACGTCCATGAAGTTCGACCAGGTCTGGCCGACCAGCCAGTTGCCATACTTGACGTAGGCGTGGCGCAGCACCGGCGCGTAGGTGTTGCTGACGCGCTGGTTGCCGAGGGCCGATCCGTAGAAGTCGATCTCGAAGCGGGTCTGCAGCAGCTTGCCGCTCTCGAACACCGTATCGGTGCCGAAGTTCACGCGCGACTGCTTGACGTGGAAGCCGAAGTCCGCGGAGTCTTCGCTCTTGCCGCCGACCGGGATCGTGCTCGGAACGTAGAAGTCGCGGCCGGCGCTTCCCTCGGCGATCTCACCGTCGCCGGTGTCGGTCCACAGCGCGTCGGCCTTGACGAAGCCGGTGACGTGGAAGCTGGTGCCGGGCGCCGCGTTCGGCGTGATGGACTTGGACTGGACGGGCTTGTCCTTCTCACCGCGCGGAGGCGCGGGTGTCGCCGCCTGCAGCTCCTTGACCATTTTCTCGAGCTCGGCGATCCGGGCCTCGAGTTCGGCTTCCTTGGCCGTCTGCGCCAGCACGCTGGGCGCAGCACCCAGTGCGGCAACGGCCAGGGCCACCGCCACGGCACGGCCCAGGGTGGATCTCTTGCGAAGAGTTTCGTTCATCGACGCTTCCCCCGTGTGAAACTTGCCCGATGTTGCGCCCGTACCACGCAGCGCGGTATTCGCCTTTGGTCGAAGGTCCCGCCCGGTGTAGTCTCTGCGCCAATGAGCCGGCAGTATATCGTCGCGGACGACCACCCGCTGTTTCGGGAAGCCCTGATAGGCGCCGTCGCCCGTCACGACGCCTCGATTCGATTCGTCCAGGCGGATTCGGTGGCCGGGCTGCTGACGGCCATCGAGGCCGAGCCAGAGGCCGACCTGCTGCTGCTCGACCTGAACATGCCGGGCGCGCAGGGTTTCAACGCGCTGGCTCACGTCAGGGGCATCCGGCCGCAACTCCCGGTCGTGGTGATTTCTGCCGACGACGATCCGCAGACCATCCACAGCGCGCTGCGTTTCGGGGCGCAGGGCTTCATCCCGAAGTCCATGGAGTCCGGCCAGATGGTCGAGGCGATCGAGCAGGTGCTCGACGGCGAGATCTACACGCCACCGGGTTTCCAGGCGCCACGCTCGGTGGATACGTCGAGCGAGGAACTCGAGATCGCGCGACGCATCGCGGAACTGACGCCGCAGCAGTTCCGGGTGCTCGGGATGCTGTGCTCGGGACTGTTGAACAAGCAGATCGCCTACGAGCTGCAGGTCTCGGAGGCGACGGTCAAGGCGCACGTGACGGCCATCCTGCGCAAGCTCGGCGTCGGCACGAGGACCCAGGCGGTGCTCGCCGCAGGGCGCCTCGCGGTGGATCGCGCGAGCGTCAAGCCGCCGCCCGAGGAGCCGGACTGAACCGCTAGCGGCCGTTCGTCCCGGTGGCTGCGACCGTGCGTTGCGCGACCAGCGCAGCGAGCAGCGCGCGCAGCGCGGCGGGCTTCACCGGCTTGCGAAGCAGCGGGTAGCCCAGCGCCCGGGCACGTTCCGCGACGGCACTGCTGTGATCGGCCGTGACCAGCGCCGCGGGCACGCGTTCCCCGGCGGCCGCCTCGATGGCCTCGAGCAGGGCCAGCCCGTCGATGTCGCCTTTGCCGAGCCGGTAGTCCGCCAGCACGACTGTCGGCCGGTCCTGCGACAGCCGTTCCAGCGCGCCTGCCGAGTTCTGCGCGGTGATGACGTGCATGCCCCAGCGGCCGAGCAGCGCCCGCATGCCTTCGAGGATCTCCGGTTCGTTGTCTACACACAACACCTTGACCCCCACCAGGCTCGAAGGCAGTGCCGCGGGTCCCGACGTCCTTCCCGGGCTCGGCGCGTCGGCGGCCCGGGTCTCGATCCTGGGCACCCGGATGCTGAATACGGAACCGCGGCCGGGCTCGGAACGCAGCCCGAGCTGTACGCCCAGCAGCCGCGCGATCCGGTCACAGATCGACAGCCCGAGGCCCAGGCCCTGCTCACCCCAGGGGGAGGGGCCACCGAGGCGCCGGAACTCGCCGAAGATCTGTCGCTGGTTGGGCTCGGGGATCCCCGGGCCTGAGTCCCAGACCTGCAGCTCGACGAACTGCCCGCGTGGCCGGCAGCCCACCAGCACGCCGCCGCGCTGGGTGTAGCGGAGCGCGTTCGAGATCAGGTTCTGCAGCACCCGCCTGAGCAGCACGCGGTCGCTGCGCACCCAGCAGGGGGGCTGCGTGACCCGGAGCTGCAGCCCGCGCCGCTGCGCCAGCGGGGCGAACTGCACCTGGAGCTCGCGGAAGACCTCGGACATCGGGAAGTCGCTGATCTCGGCACGCATCGTCCCGCTTTCGAGGCGCGCCATGTCCAGGATGTCGTCCAGCACCTCTTCAGCCACGCGCAGCGAGGTGTCTATCCGCCCGGACAGTTCCTTCAGGTCAGGTTCAGTCTCGCGCTCCTGCAGCGTCGTTGCGAACAGCCGCGCCGCGTTCAGCGGCTGCAGCAGGTCGTGACTCGCCGCGGCGATGAAGCGCGTCTTCGAGAGGTTCGCGTCCTCGGCCGCCAGCTTCGCGAGCCGCTGCGACTGCAGCGCGCTCTGCAGTTCCCAGGTGCGCTCCTCGACCCGCTGCTCGAGGTTCTGCTTGGCCTGCAGCAGTTCCTGCTCGGTGCGCTTGAATTCGGTGATGTCGGTGTAGGTCGTCACGTATCCGCCATCCGGCAGCGGCTGGCCACGCATCTCGTAGACGCGGCCGTTCCGGCGCCGCCGCTGGCTGACGTAGGCGTCGCCCGCCTTCATGTGCGCGAGACGCTTGCCGATCTCGAGTTCCACGTTGGTCGCACCGAACTCGCCCCGCTCGGCGTTGTAGCGGATCAGGTCCGCGACCGGGCAGCCGACGTAGACCAGCCCGTCGGGGTAGCCGAACATGTGCAGGTAGCGGCGGTTCCAGCCGACGATTCGTCCCTCGTTGTCGGCCACTGAAATGCCCTGCGCCACGTTCTCCATCGTGGCCTCGAGCAGCTGCCGGCTGAAGCGCAGTTCCTGCGAGGTCTCGTCGAGCAGTTCGGCGACGTCCTCGGGCGCGAAACCGCGGCCGCGCAGCGCGTGCGTGAACATGAGCCGGGCGGAGGACGCGCCGATCGCGCCGGCCAGCGCCCGTTCCATGTGCTGCAGCAGTCCTCGATCGGCGGGTTCGGACGCCTTCGGCACGGCCCGGCCCAGCTGGCGGCAGTAGCCCTCCAGCGTTCCGCGCGCCGTCTCGGGCCCGAGGATGCGTTCGGTGACCGCGAGCAGGTCGCCGATGCGGGCGCCGCCTGCGTCGCCCGCCGGCGGGCCTGGCAGGGCCTCCCGCATGAAGCCGGTGGCCGCCATGCGCTCTTTCAGCGAGGCCCCCCAGAGCCACGACAGCACCAGCAGGACCGCGACGTTCGATGACAGCGCGAGCAGCGCCCCCGTGCTGAACGGGCTCAGCACCTCTATCCCGAACATTGCCTGCGGACGCAGCCAGGAAATGCCCCAGGGGCCCTGTTCCATCAGGATCCGGGCGATCGGGCCCTGCGCGAAATTCGGCAGCAGCAGCGTATAGGCCCAGACGGCGAAACCGGCCAGCAGTCCGTAGAAGATCCCGGCGCGCGTCGCGCCGCGCCAGTACAGCGCCGCGAATATCGCCGGCGCGAACTGTGCCACGAGCGCGAAGGCGAGCAGTCCGATCGCCGCGAGGCCTGCAGGCGCGGTCGTGCCGCGGTGATAGCCGTAGGCGAGGATCGCGAGGATCAGGATCGCGGCCCGCCGCAGCCACAGGACGAGGCGGCCGAGGTCCTGGCTCTGGCTGATGCCCAGCCATCGCATGCGCCACAGCGCGGGCATGACCAGGTCGTTGGTGATCATCGTCGCGAGCGCGATGCTGGCCACGATCACCATGCCCGTCGCCGCCGAGAGCCCGCCGAGGAAGACCAGCAGCGCCAGGCTCTCGGCGCCCTGCGCGAGCGGCAGCGTCAGCACGAAGGAGTCCGGGTTGCGGCTGTCGCCGAGCCCGGTTCCCACGCCCGCGACGACGATCGGTACCACCAGCAGCGAGATGATCGCGAGGTAGCCGGTGAAGACGATTCGCGCCTTGCGCAGGTCGGCCGGGTCGGCGCACTCGACGATGCCGAGGTGGAACTGCCGCGGCAGGCAGAAGATCGCGAAGGCGGACAGCACGGTCAGCATCGCGTAGTTGCCGAGCGAGCCGGCCTCGAGGCCGGCGAGCCGGGTCTGGTCGATGCCGGCTGCATCGATCTGCAGCCAGGCGAAGATGCCGACCGCGACGAAGGCGAGCAGCTTGACGACCGACTCGAACGCAATCGCGAGCATCACACCCTCATGATGCTCGGTGGCGTCGAGTCGTCGGGTTCCGAACAGTATCGCGAACACCGCCATCATCAATGCGACCCAGAGCGCCGTGTCGGCATACCAGATCGGCTCGAGCCCCTCTGAAGCCGTCAGCACGTCGATGCTGGTGCCCACCGCCTTGTATTGCAGCGCCAGGTACGGCACGGCCGCGGTCAGCGACATGACGGTCACCAGCGCCGCGATGCCCGGGCTCTTGCCGAAGCGCGAGGAGACGAGGTCGGCGATCGAGGTGATGTTGTGGAAGCGGACCACCGCGACCAGGCGCTCGAGGAGCGGCATGGCCAGCAGGAACAGCAGCACCGGGCCCAGGTAGATCGGCAGGTAGGACCAGCCGCCGCGCACCGCGGTGCCGACGGCGCCGAAGAAGGTCCAGCTCGTGCAGTAGACGCCCAGTGCCAGGCTGTAGATCCAGGGCCGCAGCAGGCGCCGGCCGGGATAGATGGACTTGCGTTCCCCGAAATACGCGACGGCGAACAGCAGCGCCAGGTAGGCGATGGCCAGCACCGAGAGCAGCAGACCGGAAACCATGGCCGGACTCTAGGCAGTCCCGGTGGTCGAGGACAAGTGCGCGTTCGTGTCTGCTGCGCCGCAGCAGTGACCCGGCCTGCTCAGCGGACGTCGCTGTTGCGCGGCCCCGGGAAGAATGCATTCGTGCGCCGGACGTAGTCGGCGTACTCCGGCCGTCGCCCGGCGATGTCCTTCTCGAGCAGCGTGACGCCGGAAACTTTCAGCAGCAGCCAGGACATCAATAACGGACCCGGCAGGCTCCACCATGCGCCGCCGGAGAGCGCCATCAGGTAGAAGCCCCACCACACGCAGAAGTCGCCGAAGTAGTTCGGGTGTCGCGTGTAGCGCCAGAAGCCGCGGTCCATCACCTTGCCACGGTTGGCCGGATCGGCCTTGAAGCGCGCGAGCTGCCAGTCGCCGCCGGCCTCGAACACGAAACCGATGCTCCACAGAATCAGGCCCGCCCAGTCCAGCCAACCCAGCGCGAGCGGGCTCGTAACCGCGCCGAGCAGCGGCAGCGAGATGATCCAGGCCAGCATCGCCTGCAGTCCGAAGACCAGGTACAGGCTCTTCACTGCGAAGTTGGGCTCGTTCCTGCGGCGGATCTCCTGGTAGCGGCGGTCTTCCGGCTGGCCGTGGCTGCGCCGTCCGAGATAGACGGCGAGACGCAGTCCCCACACGGTGACCAGCGCGAGAACGATGGACCTGCGCGCGGTCTCGGCCGGGACCACGAGTGCGTAGGTGAGGGCCGCGATCACGAACAACAGTGGCCAGAGCGTGTCCACGATCGTGACGTTGCGCTTCGCCACGCTGACGATCCAGGTCAGTGCCGCCGCAGCCAGCAACGGCGCGAGTCCTGCCAGCCAGGACCCGAGTTCGAATGTAGCGGTCGGTGGCATGCCTGAATCCAGTCCCGGCTCAGTCGTTCAGCACGCTGGCCAGCATTCCCGGATCGATGTTCGCGCCGGACAGCACCACCGCGATGGTCCGGTCCCGTGCCTCGATCCGACCCGACAGCAGCGCGGCCAGCGCGACGGCGCCACCCGGCTCGACGACCAGCTTCAGCTCGCGGGCGGCGAACGCAATGGCCTCGCGTACTTCGCGGTCGCTTGCGACGAGACCGCCGGCCAGCAGGCGACGGTTGATTTCGAACGTGATCTCCCCGGGCATCGGCGCGAGCAGCGCGTCGCAGATCGATCGGCCGCCGGGCTCGTTCGCGAGCCGTCGCCCGGCCGCGAGCGAGCGCCGGTGATCGTCGAAATCCTCCGGCTCCACGCTCCACACGCGGGTGGCCGGCCGGAGCTCGCGGGCTGCCAGCGCGACGCCGGCCACCAGCCCGCCGCCGCTGCAGCAGACCAGCACGTCGTCCGGCGGCAGCCCGATCGCCTCGGATTGCTGCATGATCTCGAGTCCGACCGTGCCCTGTCCGGCGATGATGTCCGGGTCGTCGAACGACGGCACCAGCACCGCGCCGACCTCGCGTGCCAGCGCGGCGGCGATCTCCTCGCGACTCTGTCGCAGCCGGTCGTACTCGACGACCTCGGCCCCGAGCGCGCGGGTGTTGGCGAGCTTCAGGCGCGGCGCATCCGAAGGCATGACGATCGTGGCTGGAACGCCGAGCAGCCTCGCGGCGGCGGCGACACCCTGGGCGTGGTTGCCGGAGGAGAATGCCACGACGCGGTTCCGTCGCTGGTCCGCGTCGAGTTGCGCCAGGCGATTGTATGCGCCGCGGAACTTGAACGAGCCGGTGTGCTGCAGCGTCTCGAGCTTCAGCAGCACCCGACCGCCGACGCGCTCATCGAGCGGCGTGCCCGCGAGCAGCGGAGTCCGCCGCGCATGGGCGTCGAGCCGCGCCGCCGCGGCCTTGACGTCTTCGAAGCTCGGTACGCGCAAGCAGGTCTCCTGCCGTTGTACGGCTCCCGGCGGAAGCCGCAACATTGGCGCGTGAGCTTACACGATGACCTGCCGCCCGGTTGCGTGCCCGACTGCCACGGCTGTCGGCACCGCAGCTGGAGCATGGAGGCGAGCCTCGCGCAGAAGGCAGCGTACCTCGCCCGCGTTCTGGAACCGTGGCGCGAACTGATCCAGTCGGTGGCGTCGTTGCCTGCCGGCGAAAGGCTGGGCTACCGCGACCGCGTGACGCTCAACATGCGCTGGAGCGAGGCGACGGGCTGGCGCTTCGGGCTGGTGCGCCGTGACGAGTTGATCGCGATCCACGACTGTCCCGTTCACAGCGCACGCGTCAACGCGCTGGTGGCGCTGCTCAGGCGGCGGCTGCCGCCGCCCGATGAGCTGCCGGCCGCCTACGTGCACGTCGCGGCCGCGCAGGCCACCCTGGTGATCAAGGCGAGGGCAGTGAAGGAGCAACCACTGCAGGCGCTGGCCGCGGCGACCGCCGAGCTTGGCATCGAGGGCTTCTGGCTTCATTACCATCCCTGTGCGGGCCGCCGCCTGTTTGCGCGCAGCGGCTGGCGGCTGCTCTGGGGACAGCCCCGATCCCGGGACGCGCACGGGCTCCATTACGGGCCGGGCTCGTTCCTGCAGCCGGTGCCGAGGCTGCACGTCGCGGCGCTCGAGCAGAGCCTGCGATTCCTCGGGCCCGGGGCCGGCGACTCGGTGCTCGACCTGTATTGCGGCGTCGGTGCCGGATTGCGTCGCTGGAGCGAGGCGGGGGCGAGCGTGCTCGGCGTGGAACTCGCGGGCGAGGCGGTGTCGCTCGCCGCCGTGAACGCGCCGGACGCGCGGGTGCTGCGCGGCACCTGCGCGCAGCGGTTGCCACAGGTTCGCCAATGGTGGGCGGAGCAGCGCGGACGGCGGCTCGTCTACTGCAATCCGCCGCGTTCAGGGCTCGAGCCGCCGGTGCTCGAGGCGCTGGCGGGCGAGCTACGGCCCGGGCGGCTGGCCTACCTCTCCTGCAGCGCCGGGACGCTCTCGCGCGACCTGGCCGCGCTGGAGCGCTCGGGCCTCGGGGTCGTGGCCATTCAGCCCTTCGATTTCTTTCCGCTGACGCATCACGTCGAGGCCCTCGCGCTGCTCGAACGGTGCTGAGTGTCGGCGGCCGCTATTTCTTCTTTTTCTTCTTGTCCTTGCGCTTGCCTGGCTTGCCGCCCTTGCGGTCGGGCTCCCCGGCCGCGGCCTCGCCGACGAGCGACGCGCGGGCCGCGAGCAGCTTCTGCCGCTGTTCGCCGGACACGGCGGGGTAGTCGAGCCCCAGTCCCAGCAGCCCGTCGATGATCGACGCCGCGACGACCACGCGCGTGAACCACTTCTTGTCGGCCGGAACGACGTGCCACGGCGCGTGCAAGGTGGCGGTGGCGCGGATCATGTCCTGGTAGGCCGCCATGTATTCGTCCCAGTGCTGCCGCTCGTTCACGTCGTCCAGCGAAAACTTCCAGTTCTTCTCGGGTCGGTCGAGGCGCTCCAGGAATCGCTGCTTCTGTTCCTCTTTCGAGACGTTCAGGAAGAACTTCAGGATCAGGTAGCCGTTGCGCGCGAGGTAGCGCTCGACCGCGCGTATGTCCTCGTAACGCTGCTGCCAGATGTCCTCGGTGACGAGCTTCGGGGGCAGCTTCTGCCTGCGCAGCAGTTCCTCGTGGACGCGGACGACGAGCACCTCCTCGTAGTACGAGCGGTTGAAGATCCCGATGCGGCCGCGCTCGGGGAGGGCCTTCATGCAGCGCCACATGAAATCGTGGTCGAGTTCCTCGGCCGAAGGCGCCTTGAACGAAGTGACCTGGCAGCCCTGCGGATTGACGCCCGACATCACGTGCTTGATCGCGCTGTCCTTGCCGGCCGCGTCCATGGCCTGGAACACCAGCAGCACGCCCCAGCGGTCCTGCGCGTACAGCCGGTCCTGCAGCTCGGTCAGGTATTCGATGCCGCGCGTCAGCCCCTGCTTCGCCCGCGGCTTGTCCTCGGAATCGAGGTGCAGCGTGTCGCCGGGATCGAAATCCGCAAGGCGGAATTTCGCGCCACGGGTGATCCGGAACGGGGCGGACAGCTCGCGGATCAGCTTTGCATGGTCCTTCGGAATCTTCATGTCGCGGCTCCGTGATTTCGGACCATCTTAGCGTCCCGAGGGCCGGCAGCGGCAAGGACACATCGGCTAGCATCCGCGGCGCGGGCCGATAGAGGCCCGGAGGATTCGCGATGAACACGGACATGAGAACGCCACGAGGCGGCGCGGCGCGATCTCGCCCGGGCCTGTTGCTTGCAGGCCTGGTGGTGACGTTGACCGGCGTGGCGGCAACTGCGGTGGCCCGGCCGGAGCAGGCTTCGGCCCCGACCGCGGAGCAGCGGCCCAGGATCGGGCTCGTGCTCGGCGGAGGTGGCGCCAAGGGCGCGGCACACCTGGGCGTGCTGGCCGTGCTCGACGAAATGCGCATCCCGGTGGACTGTGTCGTCGGGACCAGCATGGGCGCGCTGGTCGGCGGGATCTTCGCCACCGGCCAGACGGCCACCGAGATACAGGCCGCCGTGGGCGAGATTTCCTGGTCCGAGACCATCGCGTTCGCCGGGCGGCGCAAGAAGGAGCCGATGCATCGGAAGCTGGCCGGCGTGACCTACAGCAACAGCCTCGAGTTCGGCTGGGGCGAGGGACGTCTGCAGACGCCACGGGGCTTCGTCGATGCGCAGCGCATCGAGCAGACGATCGGCTCGCTGGTCTGGTCCGGCCAGGGCGTGGAGGACTTCGACCAGCTGCCGATCCCGTTCCGCGCGATCGCGACCGACATGCAGACCGGCGAGATGGTCGTGCTGTCCTCAGGCGACCTGGCGCTCGCGATGCGCGCGAGCATGGCGGTCCCGGGCATCTTCGCGCCCGTCACGCTGGACGGCAGGATCCTCGGCGACGGCGGGCTTTCGCGGAACCTCGGTGTCGACGTCGCGAGGCAGACCTGCGCGGACGTCGTGATCGCGGTGGCCGTGCCTACGCCGCAGCCGACGGCCGAGCAACTGCAGTCGCCATTGTCGATGATGGGACGCACGATCGAAGTGCTGATCGGCGCCAACGAGAAGCAGCAGCTGGAGACGTTGACCGACGAGGACGTCAGGATCGTCGTCCAGGTCGGCGACATCGGCACCGGGTCCTTCGACAAGGTGCAGCAGGCGGTCCCGCTCGGGCGCGCCGCGGCCGAGGCCGCGCGCGACTCGTTGCGGCGGTATGCGTTGTCGCCGGAGCAGTACCTCGCGTGGCGCGGCGGCCTCGCGCGCGGGTCCGGAGCGTCGCCGAGGCTGGCCGGACTGAACGTGCACGGACTCGAACGCGTGAACGAGGACTATGTGCGCGCGACGCTCGGCCTGAACGAGGGGGACGAAGTCGGGTCCCGGCAGGTCGCGAACCGGGTCGACGGCCTGTATGCGCTGGGGGACTTCGAGAGCGTCAAGTACAGGTTCAGCGGCGGCAGCGAAGCGGCGATGCTCGATCTGCACTTCGCGGAGAAGTCCTGGGGTCCGAACTTCCTGCGCTTCGACCTCGGTCTGCAGATGGCGAGCGCCGGGGACACGGCTTTCGTGCTCGGCGGGGACTACCGGCGTACCTGGGTCAACTCGCGCGGCGGGGAGTTGCAGGGACTTCTGCAGCTGGGGCGCACCAGCGCCGGCGAGTTCGCGCTGTATCAGCCGCTCGATGAACGGCAGCGCTGGTTCGTCGAGCCGGGCATTCGCGGCCAGAGGTCCCTGGAGGACTTCTACCTCGATGGCGATGCCGTGATGCGCTACAACTTCAGCGAGCTGTACGGTTACCTCGAGGCGGGCCGGGTCGTCAGCACCACGGACGAGTTGCGCCTCGGGCTCCGCTCAGGGGTGCAGTCGGCGAAGCGTGACATCGCGAATCCGGGTTTCCCGGAGATTTCCAGCGAGGGGTACGGCGGCTGGACGCTGCAGTACACGCACGATTCCCGGGACCGGGCGGCGCTGCCCACCAGCGGCTGGCTGGCCCGCCTGCGCTACTACCAGTCCGTGGGCGCGCTGGCCGCGGAAGCCGACTACGACCGTCTCGAGGGCCTGCTCGCCGTGGCGTTGCCGGTCGGCGCGGACGTCATCTACCTGCAGGCGGCCGGAGGCGGGTCCTCTGACGGCGAACTGCCACCCTACGACGTCTTCACGCTCGGCGGACCGAACAGCATTCCCGGGCTGAGCCTGGGGGAGCTGCGCGGCGACGCCTACTGGCTCGGGTCCGCTGCTTACCTGCGCAAGGTCGCCGACATCAGCAACCTCTACGGCCAGTCGCTGTACCTCGGGCTGCGCCTGACCGCCGCCGACATGAGCGGCCGACTCGACGGTATCCGCAGTGCGCCGGTCTACTCGGCCGCGGTGCTGCTCGGCGGGCGCACACCGCTCGGTCCGCTCAGCCTGTCGTTCGGCGTCACGAGCACGGACGAGTGGCGGCTGGTGCTCGGCCTCGGGCGGCCGATCGAGGAGCGCAACATCCTCGACCCCGGCTGGTGAGGCTCAGGCGACTCCAGGCAGCCACTGCTCCACTGCGGATCGTCTGCGCTGCGCCGGCTGCGCCGCCGCGTCCGGCCCGAGCCCCGGCTTCGCGCGGGCGGCGCCCGGGGCGATGATCCTCTCGCAGCGGCCCGTCCCGAGCCACTCGAGCGCGGCGGACGTCAGGCCTTCGTCAGGATCGCCCATCTGCCGATCCAGCGTGTCCTCGGCCGCGCAGGCGAAATCCAGCGTCGAGGCCAGGCCGTCGTAGTAATCGCTCCGGCCTTCGGCGTTCTCGGTCTGGAAGGAGACGAGCCGCAGCCTGTCGCTGCAGCCTGCGAGGTCGAAGGCGAGCTGGCCCACCGGCTTGCCGAGCGTGTCGTCGCCGACGATCGCGACCTCGACCCAGGGCGCCATCGCGTTGATGTTGATCTCGCTGGCCGAGGCCGTGGCGCCGCTGGTCAGGAACGCGATCCGCACCGGACGAACAGAGCGGGATTCGGGCAGGAAGAAGCGCGTCGTGTCCAGCGCGGACCGGGCCGAGTTGTGGACCGTGCGCGTCTGCACGTCCGAGGTGCTCCGCGCGCCACCGAGCAGGTCGTTGATGAGTTCCGCGGTCGCCACGAGCCCGCCGCCGTTGTAGCGCAGGTCCACGATGAAGTAGTCGATGCCCTGGTTGCGGAAACTGCCGAACGCAGCGCGCAACTGGTCCCGGGCCGTGGAGACATAGGTCCTGAAGTTC
The DNA here is from genome assembly GCA_964553405.1 of uncultured Steroidobacteraceae bacterium. Taxonomy (GTDB): domain Bacteria; phylum Pseudomonadota; class Gammaproteobacteria; order Steroidobacterales; family Steroidobacteraceae; genus DATIRA01. The sequence goes on along the minus strand of CAZKLS010000004.1, from coordinate 8,759 downwards.
AGGTAGCCGACCCCGGTCGTGCCCGCAAGCGGCAGGACCTGCACGCCGAAGGCGTCCGGCACGGGGTCGATCGTCACGACGGTCTTCGTCAGCGTCACCTCGCGCTCTAGTCCGTCGTTCGCGAGCCGCAGTCCCCGGCGCACGCCGATCTCGGCCGGCCCGAAAGCATCCGAGATGCTGCCGCCGTCCGCGATCAGGTCGCTGACCGGCACGTAACCGCTGCCCGCGTCCACGGCGATGATCTCGTCGCCGCGACGAAGGCCGCCCGCCGCGGCCGGGCTGGCCTCGAACACGTCCACGACGAACGGGCGCTCCACGGCGTCCCCGCCCGTACGGAAGCCGAAGCCGACGTACTGGCCTTCACCGAGTATCGAGTCGTCCTCGTCGCGGGTCGTCAGGTAGCTGAAATAGCGATCCTTGCCTTGCTCGCGGGCGGTCGCGGTCAGGTGATCGAGAAGCTCCTCCGCGGTCGCGAAGTCCGCCGGGTCCACCGCGGCTGGCAGCAGTTCCGGGAACAGGTACCAATCGCGGCTCGTGCTGAGCACGAACTGCTTGCGCGCGGCTTCGCCGCACTGCAGCGACCCGGTGTCGAGTCCATTGCCGTCGTTTCCGCCCGAACAGCCGGCTGACAGCACCAGCGCGGCAACAATGCCGGCGAGGCGGAGTTTTCGTTGCTCAGCGCGCATCGATCGTCCTCTGCTTGGGGCGGGTAAATGCCGGCGGAGTATCGCCGTTTCGACCGATCCCGGTCACGGACCCGGCGCGCAGTCAGGCGTCGGTCTTTTTTACATATCGTGCCAATCGGTCAACCTCGTCTTGAAACGACCACTGCAGAAACTCGGTGTAAGTACTGGTAAATTCAAAATAAAATTTCATCTGGCCTGGATTTTGCACCGGTCTCAGGCAGCTTCGCCCAGCGAGTCAAAACAATAATGATCGGCAAGGCCCTGGCATTGATCGTCCTGGTAATTGCGCCGGCCGCGCTTGCCGTGTGGCTGGGACAGGAGGTCTACGCCCGGTACCTGATGATCGGCGTGCTGCTGGCGCTCAAGCTGTCTTTGCTCGCGAGGTCCATCGCCGGTTTCAGCCTGCTGATTCCCGTGGTGTACGCGGCCGCTGCGATCACGGCCCAGGCCACGGACGGCGTCGCTGCGTTGATCGTCGCGATGGCCGCGGCGGCCGGCGTGGCCAGTTCGCAGGGTCTGCATCGGGGCCTGATCGCGCTGCTCGCGGCCGCACTGATCGGTTCCTTCGATCCGGCGGTTCCCGCGGACGTGCTGCGGCGCGCGCTCGCGGTCGCGGCGGGCAGTGCCTACGGCTACCTGCTCGCGACGACCGTTCTGCGCCATGTCACGGTCGAGAATCGCTCGGTTCATTCGCAGACGGCGCTCAGCTACGCGGTGCTGCTGTCCGTGCTGGTGCTGATCGCCTGGATCACGGCCCGCTACATGGGTTTCGAGCACGGCTGGTGGCTGCCGCTCGCCGTCGCGGCAGTCTCGGAACCCTCGCTCGATGAGACGCAACGCCGTGCGATGCTCAGGCTGGCCGGCACGTTGCTCGGCACGCTGGCGATCATCGGCATCGGGAGCCGTCTCGGCGGGACTGTCTACCAGCTTGCGCTCGCGGTGGGCTTGCTGCTGTTGCTGTTCACCGCGGGCCGCACGCGGCCCTGGCTGCGCTCGCTGCTGGCCGCGCCGGTGATCGTGCTGCTTACGGGACGTGGGCAGGTGGAACCCGTGGGCATGGAGTACATCGAGGCCACGCTGATCGCGAGTGCGCTGGTGGTCGGGACGACGCTGCTCGGCGAGTGGGTGCTGTGGACGCTGCGGCCCGATTCGGGGCGGGTGTCGACCGCCTGAACCCGGCTGCCTGTCCGGCCGTCTCGCAGTCCGCGGGCAGGCCGCGATCGGTGGGTTCTCAGCCGGATTTTTCCGCGGCGATCCAGGCGTCGACCCTCTGCTCGAGAAGAGTCAGCGGCATGTCGCCACCGGTCAGCACGACATTGTGGAAGCCCCGCAGGTCGAAACCGTCCCCGAGCGCGGCCCGCGCCCGCTCGCGCAGTTCCAGGATCCTGTTCATGCCCACCTTGTATGCCAGCGCCTGTCCGGGCAGGACCAGGTAGCGTTCGATCTCGGCGACCACGTCCGTTTCCGGCATGCCGGTCTTCTCCGACATGTATTCGATGGCCTGCTCGCGCGTCCAGCGCTGATGGTGCAGACCGGTGTCGACGACCAGTCGCACGGCACGGAACATCTCCGCCTGCAGGCGACCCAGGTTGTCGAGCGGCTGGTCCTGGTAGCCGATCTCCCATGCGAGGCGTTCGGCATACAGTGCCCAGCCCTCGGAGAACGCGGTGAACGGCAGCACCTTGCGGAAGGTCGGGACGCCTTCGAGTTCCTGCTGGATCGTGGTCTGAAAGTGATGTCCAGGGATCGCTTCGTGATAGGCCAGCGTCCGCATGCCGAACTTCTGCACTTCGGCGACGTTGCGCAGGTTGGCGTAGAAGATGCCGGGACGGGAACCGTCGAAGGCCGGCGGGTAGTAGTAGGCACCCGGCGCAGTCTTCTCGCGGAACTCAGGCACGCGCTCGACCTTGACGCCCATCTTCGGACGCACGTCGAAGTAAGGGTCCAGTCCGGCGTCGATCTCGTCGATGATCGCCTGGTAATCGGCCAGGATCCGCGCGCGACCAGCGTCCGTGTCTGGATAGAGCTGGTCCGGCCGACGGCCGATCTCGCGCGTGCGGGCGCCGACTGAACCCTCGGTGAGTCCCTCGGCGCGCAGGATCGCGTCCATTTCCGCCTCGATCCTCGCGACCTCGCGGAGCCCCAGCGCGTGCACGGCTTCCGGCGTCATGTCCGTCGTCGTCTGGTCGCGGACCGCCCATCGGTAATAGGCGTCGCCGTCCGGCAGCGCCCAGACGCCGTGGTTGCCCTGCGTCTTCGGCAGCAGCTGCTCGTAGTACGCGATCATCTCGCGGTACACGGGATAGACCATGTCGGTGATGGCCGACTCGGCCTGCGTGAGCAGGCGTTTGCGGTCACCGTCGCCGATCGCCGACGCCGAGCCGATCTTCTTGGCCAGGCTCGAGTAAAGCACGTTCTCGCGCGGCGGCTGGGCGACGAAGGCCCGCATCTCCGTCAGCACCTTCTCCACGACGAAGGTGGGCGGCACGATGCCCTCGGTCTCCCGGGCCCGCACGCCCTCCAGTACCTGGTGGAACTTGGTTGGAAACTTGCGCAGGCGCGCGACGTAGTTCTCGCCTTCCTTGACGCTCCCGACCGGGTGCTGCGTGGCCATGAAGGTCGGCAGTTCGTTCTGCGCGCCGAAGAGCTGGTTGAGCGGATAGTCGTGGTGATGAAACCGATCGCCCTCGACCTGCATCGAGACGAAGTAATCCAGCATGTCGTAGGAGAGCCGCTCGTCCGGGTTCATCGCTGCCGGGTCGTAGCTGCGCAGCATCTCGAGGTCTTTCCTGAGCTTGGCCCGCAGACGGTCCTCGTGCGCCAGCGACGCATCCGTGAGGTCGTCCGAGTACCAGTCCAGCCAGGCCGGCAGCATGCGCAGGCTGCTCAGCAGTTCGGGGTCCTGCAGCGCGTATTCCGCGAACACCCGCTCGTAGAACCAGTTGATCCTGAGCGGCTTGAAATAGACGGTGTGGGCGAGCAGCAGCGTGCCGGCCAGCATCAGGACCAGCAGGCCCTGGAACAGTCGGAGGAGGAGCTTGCGGATCATCAGAACCTCTGGCCTGCGGCCGAACCGTGGTGGACTCCGGCCGGACTCTCAGGTCAGCAGCGACGCCATGCGCGGCCGGCTCGCCGCGTAGCGGCGGTGCACGTCCACGTAGGTGGATTCGTACAGCCGGTCCATCTCATCGCTCGAGGGAAACCCGGCGAGGAAGCCCGGGCGGTCGGGCTCGAGCGCGAGGCTTGCGGCGGCAATCAGGTGCGCCAGCAACGAACGGGGGTCCTCTTCACCGACCGAGATGCGGATCGTCGTCGGCGCGATCCCGGCCTCGCGCAGCGCGGTCTCCGAAAGTTCCGAATGGCTGGTGAGCGCCGGGCAGAGCACCACCGAGTTTGACTGGCCGAGGCTGACCTGCAGCCCGAAGGCGGGCTCGAGGCAGTCGAAGAACCGCTGGAATGCCTCGCGGCCGATGCCGGAACCGTCGTCCGACTCCATGTCTATCGTGAACAGCGGGGGAGGGAGCCCGAGGAACATCTGCCGGTTCGTCAGTTCGTGGTTCTCGCTTCCCGGGACGGCGCCGCAGTGCACGTTGATCGACGGGTGGCGATCGAGCGCACGGGCCAGCACCAGCGTGTTGATGGCCTTGTTGATGATGCGCAGTTCGACCGTGCGCATGCCGTTGATCACCTCGAACGCCTTGTCCGCGTCGAGGAACGCGCCCTTGACGTAATAGACGTTCCAGAACAGCGACTCGTCCCAGTGGAAAGTGCGCATGCGGCCGTCGGGCCCCGGCGCCGTGACGGTTTCGCCCTTCGGAATGAACATGCGCTCGTTGCGGGCGATGCAGACTCCGGCGGTCGCGGTGCCGGTGCCGGCGAGGTCCTTCGTATAGGAATGGATCACGAAATCCGGACGCTCCATCGGATCCTCGCGGCGCAGCACCGGCTGCAGAACCGGCGTGCCCACGGTCGCGTCGCAGATCACCGTGAGGCCCTGCTCGTGCGCGAGGCGGCAGATTCCGGCCACGTCGAGCACGTAGCCGTGCGGGTTGCAGGGTGATTCGAGGAAGACATAGACCTGCCGCCCCTCGGCGAGGCGTTCGCTGCACTCGGTGCGCACCGCCGCGAGCGCCTCGGCGAACGCTTCCACCGTGAATCCGTCGAACCACCGGACCGCGACGTCCAGGTTGCTCTTCTTGCCGTACCAGTCGTGCAGCAGCTGGTAGGTGCCGCCGTAGACGTTGCGGCTCGAGAGCACGACGTCCTGGTAACCGACCAGGTTTGCGAGCGTCGAGTCGATCGCGGCCATGCCGGAGTTGAAGTTCCAGGCCAGGTATTCGCCCGCCAGCGGACCGGCTTCGAGGTCGACGATGTGGTTGGCCAGGCTGATCGAGGTCGGGTTCAGCAGCCGCGAGTAGATCTCGAGCAGCGGTTCGCGGCCCTTGAACGCTTCCTCGACCCATTCCGTGCAGGCGTACATGTAGGTCGCGGTGCGGGTGATGACCGGCGTCGCGCTGAACAGCGCCGCGACGTTGTCGAAGACGGGGTAGGGGCCCTTGGCCGCCGCCTGCAGCGGATCGTCGAGCAGCGTCTGGTAGGACTTGCGCAGCGGGTTCTGCAGCGTGTCGAGGATCTTCGCGAGCTGGAAGCACAGGAACCGCTTCGCGTTGAACCGGGCGACCCGCTCGCCGGGCTCGAGGCGCGCGAGCTCGGCGACGGTCAGCTGCCACAACTCGTGGGCGGAGCTGTTCGCCGAGTAGAGGCTGGCGGCCAGCTGGCCGAGGCGCTGCCCGAACCCGGTCTTCGGGTCGATGCTGAAATGCCGCAGCTGTTCGGCGACCAGCGACTCGATGTCGGTGGCCTGCGAGGTGTTTCGGCGCGGGCTCAGTTCGCGGGCGAAGCCGAGCGAGGTGTCCTGGTTTTTCATCGCGGCATGTTACCGCAAGCGCGACGAGCCCCGAATCCCGGCGTAGCCGGGCGGCGCACCAGAGGTGACGTGCCGGAGCGCGCCGTTCAGCCTGCCGCGAGTGCCTGCTCGAGGTCCGCAACCAGGTCGTCGACGTGCTCGATGCCGACCGAGAGACGCACCATGTCCTCGCTGACGCCCGCCCGCTCGAGTTCCGACGGATTGAGCTGGCGGTGGGTCGTGCTCGCGGGATGGCAGGCAAGCGATTTCGCGTCGCCGATGTTCACCAGCCGTACGAAGAGCTTCAGCGCGTCCTGGAAGCGGGCGCCACCCTCGCGGCCGCCCTCGATGCCGAAGGTGAGTATCCCGGAAGCCCTGCCGCCCATGTACTTCTGCGCGAGCGCGTGGCTCGGGTGGCCCGGAAGGCCTGCGTAGTTGACCCAGCGCACGCGCGGGTGCTGCTCGAGGTAACGGGCCACCGCGAGCGCGTTGCTGCAGATCCGGTCCATCCTGAGCGCAAGCGTCTCGATCCCCTGCAGGATCAGGAAGCTGTTGAACGGAGAGATCGCGGCGCCCATGTTCCTGAGCGGCACGACGCGGGCGCGCCCGATGTAGGCCGCGGCACCGAAGGCCTCGGTGTAGGTGACGCCGTGATAGGAGACGTCCGGGGTGTTCAGCCGGGGGAACTTGTCGGCGTGTTCCTGCCACGGGAACTCCCCGGAATCCACCAGTGCGCCGCCGATGCTGGTGCCGTGGCCGCCGAGGTACTTTGTCAGCGAATGCACGACGATGTCGGCGCCGTGCTCGAACGGCCGGCAAAGGTAGGGAGTCGGCACGGTGTTGTCGACGATCAGCGGCAGTCCGTGGTCGTGCGCCACTTCGGCGAGCTGCGCGAAGTCGGTGACGTTACCTGCCGGGTTGCCGACGGATTCGCAGAAGATCGCCCGCGTGCCGGCGTCGATCAGCTTCGCGAAGCTCGCGGGGTCGCGGTGGTCCGCGAACCTGACGTTGATGCCGTACTGCGGCAGCGTGTGCGCGAACAGGTTGTAGGTGCCGCCGTAGAGCGCCGAGGAGCTGATGAGGTTCTGCCCGGCCTCGATGATCGTCTGCAGCGCATAGGTGATTGCCGCCTGGCCGGAGGCCAGCGCCAGCGCGCCGACGCCGCCCTCCAGCGCCGCGATGCGCTTCTCGAGCACCTCGGTCGTCGGATTCATGATCCGCGTGTAGATGTTGCCCGCGACCTTCAGGTCGAACAGGTCCGCGCCGTGCTGCGTATCGTCGAACGCGTAGGACGTGGTCTGGTAGATCGGGACCGCCGCCGCCCGCGTCGTGGGTTCGGGGGTGTAGCCGCCATGCACGGCAATCGTTTCGAGCTTCATGATCGGTCCTCGCTGGTATTCGGCACGGACGTTATCGCTGCCGCGCATAGGTTCCCGTTTTCTGCCGCGGCGGGAAAGATCCGGGTGGAATCGCCTTAGAACCTGTCCAATCAGTCCGGCCCGGATTTGCCATGCCCCGGTGAACCAGTGATGCTTGAGCGGTCCCGCTGCGCCGGGGGTGTCAGGCGGCGGCGGACCACGGTGTTTCCGGAGACTCGAATGAACGACTCGCTTTCAAGACGACCCCGGTTGCGATTCTGGGGCTGGGGCTACGCCGAAGAGGAATTGAGCGAACAGGAACGCCAGCTGATCGCCGGGCTGATGCGCCGGATGGGGGCCGATGACGCGGCGCCGGCCGCGCCCCCGTCGCTGGACGAGTTCGAGTTGCGCGAGCCCCGGGTCAGGCCGCCCGCGGCGCTGCAGACTTTCTGCTCATGCACGCCGTACGACCGGCTCGTGCACAGCTACGGCAAATCGTTCGCCGACAGCGTGCGGATGTGGAGCCGCCAGGTCCCGAATCCACCGGACTGGGTGGCTTTTCCCGAGGACGAGCAGGGCGTGCAGGACGTGCTGGACTGGGCCGCGAGCGCGAACGTCGCGGTCGTGCCGTTCGGCGGCGGCACCAGCGTGGTCGGCGGCGTCGAGCCGGCCGTCGGAGACGGTTACGCCGGTGTCGTGTCGCTGGACCTCGAGCGTCTCGACCGCGTGCTGGAAGTGGACCGCGTGAGCCGCGCCGCGCGCATCCAGGCCGGTACGTTCGGACCCGACCTCGAGGAGCAGCTGAAGCCCTACGGCCTGACCTTGCGCCATTTTCCGCAGAGTTTCCGTTTCTCGACGCTGGGCGGATGGATCGCGACCCGTGCCGGCGGACATTTCGCGACGCTGTACACGCACATCGACGACCTCGTCGAGGCGACGCGCACGGTCACGCCACGCGGCGTGCTGGAAACCCGCCGCCTGCCGGGCAGCGGCGCCGGTCCCTCGGCAGACCGGCTGATCCTGGGCTCCGAGGGCCTGCTCGGCGTGATCACCGAGGCCTGGGTGCGTCTGCGGGACCGGCCGCGCTACCGCGCGTCGGCGTCGATCCGGTTCGATGACTTCGGCAACGCCGTGAACTGCGTGCGGGCGCTGTCGCAGTCCGGCCTGTACCCGTCCAACTGCCGGCTGCTCGATCCCGCGGAGGTGGCCTTTGCCGGCGTCGGTGACCGCCGCAGCCCCACGCTGGTGCTGGGGTTCGAGTCATCCGACCACGAGTTGCGACCGTGGATGACCCGTGCGCTCGAGCTCGTGGGCGATCATGGCGGCGAATTCGATCCTGCAGCCGTCGAGCGATCCATGGCCGTGCCGGAGGGGGACGGGGAGGGCGAGCACCGCAAGGGCGCGGCCGGGGCCTGGCGCGAGGCGTTCATCCGGATGCCCTACTGGCGCGATCCGATGGTGGGGATGGGAGCGATCCTCGACACGTTCGAGAGCGCGATCACCTGGGACCGGCTCGAGGAGTTCTACACCGGCGTCCGGGAAGGCGTCGCGCGCGCGATCCTCGGGGCGACGGGCCGCGAAGCCGTGGTGTCCTGCCGCTTCACACACGTCTATCCGGACGGCCCGGCGCCGTATTTCACCTACGCGGTGCTCGGCACCGAGAGCGGCGATCTCGCGAGCTCGCTCGCGGCGTGGCGAGACATCAAGCTCGCGGCCAACGAGATCGTCACCCGGCTCGGCGGCACGGTCACGCATCACCACTCGGTCGGGCGCGACCACCGCAGCGGATACGAGCGGCAGACCTCGCCG
>CAZKLS010000003.1:4569-75078 GCA_964553405.1 uncultured Steroidobacteraceae bacterium | reverse complement strand
CCTGCGCCTTCATGCTGCCGGTCGCCACCGCGCCGAACGCGATCGTCTACGCGACCGAGAAGCTCTCGATCGCCCGCATGGCGCGCGAGGGCTTTGCCCTCAACCTGATCATCGCTGTGATCGTCGCCTCCGTCTGCTACTTCACCGTCGCCTGAATCCGCCGGTCCCCGCGCCGGTTCCAGCTCACGGCCAGTAGTACGTATGGCCGCCCACCTTCCCCGGTGATATTCAGGTCCTCGAGGGACCTGCGACATGCCACAGCCACGAGCGCAAGAACCCGGCACGTCCGACCGGCCTGCGACGCACGGAGAAGGCGGGCCGCCTGCACACGCGCAGAGTGCTTCCGAAGCACTGGCCTTGCTGCAGAGCCGACCGGAGGGATTGCGGCCGGAGGAAGCCGCCGAGCGGCTCGCCCGCTACGGGAGCAACGCGCTGCCGCGGGCCCGGCCACGCAGCCTGGCCGCGATCTTCTGGGGACAGTTCAAGAGCCCGCTGATCTACGTGCTGCTGTTCGCCGCCGTGCTGTCGCTCGGCCTGGAGGAGTACACCGACGCGGCCTTCATTGCCGGCGTGCTGCTGGTGAACGCGCTGATCGGCACTGCGCAGGAATTCGGCGCGCAGCGCTCGGCAGAGTCGCTCCGCAAGCTGGTGACCTCGCGGGCAACCGTGAGGCGCGCCGGTGAAGTTCGCGAGGTCAATGCCGAGGAACTCGTGCCGGGGGACGTCGTGCTGCTCGACAGCGGCACCAGGGTGCCGGCCGACCTGCGCCTGCTGGACGCGCAGCGGCTCAGCATCGACGAGTCGCTGCTGACCGGAGAGTCGGACGCGGTGAACAAGCGCCCCGAGGCGGTGCTGGCCGAGGACGCCGCGACCGCCGACCGCATCAACATGGCGTTCGCCGGCACGATCGTGGGTTCCGGCCGAGGTCGCGGGCTGGTCGTCGCGACGGGCGGGCAGACCGCGCTCGGCCGCATCGCGTCCGACGTGCTCGGGCGCGACACCGGCAAGCCGCCGCTGGTCCTGCGCATGGAGCGCTTCACGGTCCGGATCGCGATCGCGGTCGCCGTCGCCGCGCTGTTGCTGGCGGCGATCTCGCTGGCGAGAGGCATGCCGCTGACCGAGATCTTCATGCTCGCGGTGGCACTCGCCGTCTCGGCGATCCCGGAGGGCCTGCCGGTGGCGCTGACGGTGGCACTGGCGGTCGGGCTGCAGCGGATGGCGCGACGCAACGTGATCGTTCGCCGCCTGGTCGCAGTGGAGGCGCTCGGCTCGTGCACGTGCGTCGCCTCGGACAAGACCGGGACGCTGACCGTCAACCAGCTGACCGTGCGCGTCGTCCAGCTGCCGGACCAGCCACCGTGGGTCGTGACCGGCGAGGGGCTCGTGCCCGAGGGGACCTTCGTCTTGCCGGAGGGCGCGCACCGGACCCGGCACGAGCATCAACTCGCGGAACTCTGCACGGCTGGCGCGCTCGCCAACGAGGCGGTGCTAGCGCAGCGCGACGGAGAATGGTCCGGCCGGGGCGATACCGTGGACCTCGCGCTGCTGGTGCTGGCACGAAAAGCGGGTCTCGTGCGAGAGCAGCTCGTAGCGCAGGCCCCGGAGCTCGCATCGATCGCTTACGAGCCGGCACTGCGCTTTTCGGCGGTCCTGAGCGGACCGGAGGGTCGTGGGGTCACCCGGGTGAAAGGTGCGCTCGAGACGCTGCTGCCGATGTGCAGCCGCATGCTGAGTGCAGACGGTCCGGTCGAGATTGAGCCCGAACAACTCCGTGCGCAGGGTGTCGCGCTGGCCCGGGAGGGCTACCGCGTCCTCGCGCTGGCGGCGGGCGAGCTGCCCGTCGACCGCGCTGGGAATTTCTGCCAGCAGGATCTCGCCGGGCTCACCTTCCTGGGTCTGGTCGGAATGACGGACCCGCTGCGCCCCGAGGCGCTGCCCGCCGTCGAGGCCTGCGAGGCCGCGGGCGTGGACGTCCGCATGATCACCGGCGATGACCCGGAGACAGCCCTTGCGATCGCCCGGGACCTCTGCCTCGCCCAGCGGCGCGAGGCCGTTGTCACCGGGCGCGAGCTGCAGCAGGCAGCGGAGGCCGGAAACCGCGAGTTCGATGCCCGCTGTAATGCGGCCCGGGTCTTCGCGCGGGTCGAACCCCACCAGAAGCTCGAGATCGTGCAGTCGCTGCAGCGCGGCGGCCAGTTCGTCGCGGTGACCGGCGACGGCGTCAACGATGCGCCCGCGCTGCGCGCCGCGCAGGTCGGCGTCGCGATGGGCCGCAGCGGCACGGACGTGGCGCGGGAAACGGCCGAGATCATCCTGACCGACGACAACTTCGCCTCGGTCGTGGCCGGCGTCGAGGAAGGCCGGATCGCCTACAGCAACATCCGCAAGGTCATCTTCCTGCTGATCTCGACCGGCGCGGCGGAAATCGTGCTGTTCATGCTGGCCGTCCTGGCGGGCCTGCCACTGCCGTTGCTTGCGGTGCAGCTGCTGTGGCTGAACCTGGTGACCAATGGCATCCAGGACGTCGCGCTCGCGTTCGAGCCCGGCGAGGGCGACGAGCTGCGACGGCCGCCCCGGCCGCCGAACGAGTCCATATTCAACCGGATCATGGTCGAGCGCGTACTGGTCTCGGCCCTGGTCATGGGCGTGATCGCGTTCCTGTACTTCCAGCATGCACTGGCCGCGGGCCACAGCGTCGAGGAGGCGCGTAACTCGACGCTGCTGCTGATGGTGCTGTTCGAGAACATGCAGGCCTTCAACAGCCGCTCCGAAACGAAGTCGCTGTTCGTGCACAACCCGCTGCGCAACAAGATACTGCTGATCGGCACGGTGATCGCCCAGCTGGTGCACATCGGCGCGATGTACACGCCGGGCCTCAGCGGCGTGCTGGGCGTCGCACCGGTCTCGCTGGATCACTGGCTCGAACTGCTGCTGCTGGCCCTGAGCCTGGTGGTCGTGATGGAACTGCATAAGCTGTTCACGCGCCGGCGCGCGCTACGGGCGAAGACTTACCCGGCCAGCTGACCGGGCGGCACGGCCGCGGCCGCCACGGCCGCCCCCGGCGCAACCGGCGTCAGGACGGCGGGACCAGCCGCTTCCGGATGCTGAGTTCGCCCATCAGCGTCTTGTGGACAGGGCAGCGGCCCGCGACCTCGAGCAGCCGTTGCCGCTCGGCATCGGACAACCCGCCCTGCAGCTCGATTCCGACGTCGATCACTTCCAGCCGCCGGTCCTCGGCATCGAAGTCCTCGGCGTCCTCGATGTGCACGTGCTTGTGACGCAGGCGAACCCGGATGTCGTCGAGCGGCAGACGGTCGTGGTTGGCGAACATCCGCAACGTCATCGAGGTGCAGGCCCCCAGCGCCATCAGCAGCAGTCCGTAGGGGCTCGGACCGAGATCCGTGCCGCCGTAGGCGACCGGCTCGTCGGCCATCCAGCGGTGGTGCGTGGTGAACAGGCCGCGCAGGAACCGGCGGTCGAGCTCGGTCACGACGACTTCGTGCTGGCCCACGGCCGGCGCGTTTCCGTAGCGATCCTCCGCCGGCTCGGCGCGCAGGCCGAGGTAACGACTCGCCCACGCCGCCAGCGTCAGCGCGACGTATTCCGCGTCCCCGGCATCGAGCAGCAGGTGGTCGGCATCATCCAGCGAGATGAAGCTCTTCGGATGCCCCGCGGACTGGTAGATCTTCGCTGCGTCGTCGATCGGCACGATCTCGTCCGTCGGCGAGTGGAACACGAGCAGCGCCTTCTGCGGCGCGACGACGTCGGAGCGGGCCGGCGCGCCGATCGTCGCGACGGCCTCGACGTCCGGCAACCGTGCCGCGGCGCCGAGCACGACCGCGCCACCGAGGCTGTGCCCTACCAGCAGCCGGGGCGGGCGGTAGTCCCTGGCCAGCTTTTCGGCCGCGGCGAGCAGGTCGTCCACGTTGGAGGAGAAATCCGTCGCGGACAGTTCGCCCTCGCTCTGCCCGACGCCGGTGAAGTCGAAGCGCAGCACGGCGATTCCCCGGCTCGCCAGCGCGCGGCTGATGCGCGTGGCGGCCTTGCTGTCCTTGCCGCAGCTGAAACAGTGCGCGAACAGCGCATAGCAGGCGATCGGCGTGTTCACGGCAGGCGTGTCGAGCAGTCCGGCGAGCTTGCGGCCGGCGGCATTTTCGAACTCGAGCTTGATCCTCGGCATCTCGCTTCCCCGGCCGATTCTCCGGCGGTTGCTGACCCGGGCAACTTAGCACGGGACTGCGCCTACCAGCCGCCGCCTCCGCCGCCTCCGCCACCGCCTCCCGACGAGCCGCCACCCCCGCTGCCGGAACTCGAGCCGGGCGCCGTAGACGCCGACGAGATGGCCCCCTCGAGCGAGTTGCCGAAAGAACCCGAGAAGTCGCCGAGGCGCCTCGAGTCCCAGCGGTCGCCGTGATACCAGTCGGGTGATGTTTCCGGCGCCAGCGTCGCGAATACGCCCGCGAACCGCTCGGCCCATTGCTGCTCGACCCCGAGCGCCAGCGCCGCGGGCAGGTTCCGCTCGAACAGCCGCGGCGTCAGCGGAGGCGCGTCGACGAGCCGCAGCTCGTCGCCTTCGGCGACGTCCAGGAACAGGCGATAACCCTCGATCCGATCCATCGCGGCGCGCCCCGACACGGTCGGCGCCTTCAGCAGCCGACCGAAGGGCAGGTTGATCAGCAGCGCCACGACGGCCGCCCCGAGCGTGAACCAGCCGGGACGGGTGCCGAACAGCCAGCCGACCGAATAACCGCCCCGCGCGAGCGGATATCCGATGCTCAGGCCGATGACCAGCAGGCTGAGCAGTATCCCGAGCGCATGCCAGCCGCCGTTCACGCGGAACGCGGACGGCGTGAACCGGGTCTTCAGGGACTCCTCGTGAGCCGCCTTCGCGGCACGCAGGATCGCGTGGTTCTCGTTCTTCAGCTCGAGCCGCGAGTTGCCCGAGAACAGCTTCTCGAGCAGCGCCCGCTCATCCGGCGCCGGCGGCTCGTCGCCGTCGCGGCCGCTGCGCTGCAATACGAACTCGCTGGCGCGTCCGAGAAAGCCGGTGGAGGCCTGCTCTATCCGCAGCCAGCCCTTCACCGCCAGCGCCAGCACGGCCGCGGCGAAACAACGGTCGTCGTACGCCATTTCGCGCAGGTAGCGGATCGAGGCCGCGGACTGGCCCTCGGGCATCTGGTACATCGGCGCCGGCGCCCGGCCCGGCGGGTCGCGGCCAACCCTGTTCCAGGCGAACAGGTAATAACCGAGAAGCGCGAGCGCCCCGAGACCGGCGGCCAGCGCGGGCCAGGCATCGCGCGACAGGTACCCCAGCCTCGCGGCGGAGCCCGGCGGCGAGACGAAGCCCTTGGGCCAGGTCGCGACGATCGTCAATCCCTCGCGGGCGGCCAGTGCCTGCGTCGTCGCAAAGCTCGGCATGCCGTCGTCCACGCTGGCAACCCAGTCGCGACCCCGGGCGCCGAACGGCCCGGTATAGGCCTCGACCTCGATCGACTGCGGCGGAACGCCGGGCGGAAGCACGACGCTCGCGCTGGCCTCCTCTATCGGCAGGTCCCAGCCGTTCCCGGTGACGTTCCAGTAGAGCTCGTCGTGGTCGGCGTAGAGTCCGAGTTGCCGGTCGCTGCGATACGAAATGCGGTAGGTGTATTCGCCCGGCTGCAGGAATATCTCCGGATCCCCCGCATACACCCGGACACCGTTCGCCCGCTGCTCGCTGCGATGCGGCTCGGGACGGCCGTCGCGCGTGAGCTCGAGCAACTCGAAGCCCACGACGACCCGCCGCCCACCCCGGTCCTGGTACACGGTCGGGAAATCCCGGTAAATGCCGCGGCGGATGCGCTCGCCCTCGGCCCGGACGCGGATCGTCTCCACGACCTCGATCGCGCTGTCCGGAAGGACGCGGATGTCGCTGTGGAACGAAAGGATGCGCTCCTCGGCGATCGCGACCGAGGTCGCCAGCAGTGCCAGCAGCAGCGACAGCGCACGCATCACGGTGTCTTCTCCCCGCTTCCGCCGGCGTGCCGGTCCGCATCGAAATACTCGGCCGGACGGAAGGCGAACAGTCGCGCAACCAACGCATCCGGGATCGAGTCGATGCGCGTGTTCAGGTTGTTCACCGCGCCGTTGTAGTAGCGGCGGGAGTACTGGATCTGGTTCTCGATCTCGCTGAGCTCACGCTGCAGCTCGAGAAACCCCTCGCTCGCCTTCAACTCCGGATAGGACTCCACCAGCACGAGCAGCCGGCCGAGCCCGGCTGCCAGCTCGTGCTCGATGCGGCCGAGCACGGCCGGCGATTGCTCCCTCATGCCCAGGGCACGCAACTCGGTCACCCGCGCAAGCAGTCCGCTTTCGTAGGCTGCATGGCGCTTGACCACCTCGACGAGCTTGGGCACCAGGTCGTGGCGTCGGGTCAGCTGCACGCCGACGTCACTCCAGGCCTGGGCCACCCGATGGCGGTCGCGCACGAGCAGGTTGAAGATCACGATGCCCCAGGCAACGAACGCCAGCACCACGATTACGGGGATCCAGCCCATCTGCGGATCATATGAGAGCAGGCCGGGCCGCGCACTGGAAGCTGCCGCGAGGCGTACCTGCGCTAGACTGGCAGTGGCGGGCGCGGCCGTAGCATGCCCGCAGCGGGCCGCGCGGCCGGGCACGAAGTCCGGCGACTCTTGATGAATCGCGCCCTGAATGGAGCACGCTGATGATGACACTGTCGGAGACGATCCCATCACCGATTCGGCGGCTGCTGCTCGATGCAGCCGAGGTCCCCCGAGACCTGTCCGCAGTGACGACGATCGCGACCCGCCAGGAGACCGATCCGGAAGCCGTGGGCATGAGCCGCCCGGGCGTCGAGTCGATCTGGAAGGCTGTCGAGCGAGTCTACGCGACGGGCATGCATCCCGGCATTTCGCTGGTCGTCAGGCGCCACGGCCAGGTCGTGCTGAAGCGCGCGATCGGTCACGCGTCCGGCAACGGACCCGGTGACGCGGCCGACGTGCCGGTGCTGATGACGCCGGAGACGCCGGTGTGCCTGTACTCCGCCAGCAAGGCCATCGCCGCGATGACCGTGCACCTGCTCTCGGAGCGCAGGCAGCTGAGCCTGCTCGACCCCGTCAGCCACTACATCCCTGCCTTCGGGCAGAACGGTAAGCGCGACATCACGATCTACCAGCTGCTGTGTCACAAGGCCGGAATACCGACGATTCCGCTCGAGGACGAGGTCGACGTCGCGGAACTGCTGCTCGACCAGCAGGAAATTCTGCGGCGCATCTACGCGGCGGCTCCGGAGAAGCCCGGCCACCATCATGCCTACCACGCGCTCACGGCCGGGTTCGTGATCGCGGACCTGGTCGAGAAGGTCTCGGGGCAGGGTTTCCGCGCGTTCTTCAAGGAACACGTGTCCGGACCGCTCGGACTGAAGAGCCTCGATTTCGGCGTGCGCGGACGGGCCTTCGCGCGGCTGGCCCGCAATTACGTGTCAGGCTTCCGCTACGGCGGGGCCGTCAACGCCTACCTGCGCCGCGCAATCGGCACGACGCTGGAGAAGGCGACCGAGATTTCCAACGATCCGCGCTTCTACCGCGCGGTGATCCCGGCCGGCAACGGGGTCGCGACGGCCGACGACAGCGGCAGGTTCTTCCAGTGCCTGCTCGACGGCGGGAAGCTCGATGGCAGGCGTGCCTTCAAGCCGCTCACGGTCCGGCGCGCGATCGCCGAAGTGGGCAAGCCCGAGGTCGACCGCTCCCTGCTGGTGCCGCTCAGGTACTCGGCAGGAATGATGCTGGGCGCGAAGCCGTTCGGGCTGTTCGGTCCGGACACGTCGCGGGCGTTCGGTCACCTCGGGTTCGCGAACAACTTCGTATGGGCCGATCCCGAGCGGGCGACCTCGGTCTCGCTGCTGGCCACCGGAAAGGTGATCCTCGGCCTGCATGCGCCCTACCTGGTGGCGCTGCTCTGCGCCCTGTCCCGGCATTGCCCGAAGCTGTCCGAGCACGAGCAGCAGCGGCAACTCGAGGCGGCCGGAATGTGCTGACGCGGCGCCGCGCCGCGTCCGGGCGCGCACCGAATTGGCTTCCTGCGGCCCGAAGCCGCTATCCTCCCCGCACCGTCGAACGCAGGGGACAGCGCATTGGCAACAGGTTCACGCGAGGCTTTCGGCTCCAAGGCGGGCTTCATTCTCGCGGCCGCCGGCAGTGCGGTCGGCCTCGGCAACATGTGGCGTTTCTCGTACCAGGCCTCCGAGGGCGGCGGCGCCGCATTCGTGCTGCTCTACATCGGCATGACGATCATCCTCGGCATACCGCTGATGCTCGCGGAATTCGGCATCGGCCGGCGCGGCCAGCTCGCCCCGATCGGCTCGCTGCGCAAGCTCGGCGGCCCCGGCTGGGGACGCGTCGGCTACGTCTTCGTCGCCGCGGGCCTGCTGATCCTCGCCTACTACTCCGTGATCGCGGGCTGGACCATCCGCTACGCGATCGAGTCGGCGATCGGCGGGTTCGGCCGGGACGCGGGCGCACACTTCGGCGAGGTTTCCTCGGGGCTGGACGCGCTCGCCTTCCACCTCGGCTTCATGGCCGTGACGATCCTGGTCGTGATGGCCGGGATCAAGGGCGGCATCGAGCGCGCCTCGCTGATCCTGATGCCGGTGCTGTTCTTCATCGTCCTCGGCCTCGCAGCCTGGGCCGCCACGCTGGACGGCGCGCGCGAAGGCTACGCCGTGTACCTGATGCCCGACCTCGACGAGCTGATGAACCCGAAGGTCTGGCGGGCCGCAGCGTCGCAGGCCTTCTTCTCGCTCAGCCTGGGCATGGGCGCGATGCTGACCTTCGCCTCCTACCTGCACTCGGACCAGGACATGCCGGAGTCCGGCTCGATCATCGCGTTCACCGACTTCGGCGTCGCGTTCGTCGCCGGCCTGCTGGTGTTCCCGGTGATCTACTCGCTGGGCCTGCAGGGCTCGGTGGGCGAGAGCACGGTCGGCGCGCTGTTCATTGCGCTGCCGAGCGCGTTCGATGCGATGGGAGTCGCAGGCCACGTCGTCGGCGTGTTCTTCTTCATCGCGCTCGCGGTCGGAGCGCTCACCTCGGCCATCTCGCTGCTCGAGGTCGTCACCGCGTCCACGATCGACGAGTTCGGCATCTCCAGGCGCAAGGCGGCGCTGGTCACCGGCCTGCTGATCACGGCGCTGGGCGTGCTGCCGGCCCTTAGCACCGACCTGCTCGGCCTGATGGACAAGATCGCCGGGGAGCTGCTGCTGGTGGCCGGCGCGCTGGCGACGGCGATCCTGGCCGGCTGGGTCGTTCGCGACCAGGTCCAGTCGGAGCTGACCCAGGGCGCCTCGGCATTCTGGGCGAGACAAGTGCCGAAGATCATGGCGGTGCTGCGCTTCCTGGTGCCGCCGATCGTCGCGATCGTGCTGTTTTTCTCGCTGCGCGAGACGATCGGCGCGATCGGGGGGTTCTTCTCGGGCTGAGCGCGCGGAGGCTCAGTCGGCCGGCACGGTCCGTTCGGACGCCCAGGCCCGCAGCGCGGCGATGCGCTCCGACATCACCGTCGCGAGCGGCCGCGTGGCGCGGATCTCCGCCAGCAGGTGGCGACCGGAGACGGGCTCGCCGTCCGCATGCGCGAGATAGACGGCCGACACGACGGCCTGCTCGAGCTCGGCACCGGAGAAATCGCGGCTCGCGTGCGCCAGCGCGCGCAGCTCCTGCTCGCCGACCTCGATGCCGCGCCGGCCGAGATGGATCGCCAGCACCTCCGCGCGAACCGGCTCGCTCGGCAGGTCCACGAAGAAGATCTCGTCGAAACGTCCCTTGCGCACCAGCTCGGGGGGTAGAGCGCTGATGTCGTTCGCGGTCGCGGCGACGAACACCGCGCTCTTCTTCTCCGACAGCCAGGTCAGGAAGCTGCCGAGCATCCGCCGCGACGTGCCGCTGTCGCCCTCGCCAGTGGCGAGTCCCTTCTCGATCTCGTCGATCCACAGCACGCAGGGCGCCATCACGTCCGCCGTCGCGAGCGCGCTGCGCAGATTGCGCTCGGACTCGCCGTGATACTTGTTGTAGAGCGCGCCGAAATCCACCCGCAGCAGAGGCACACCGAAGATTCCGGCCGCGGCCCGGGCCGCGAGGCTCTTGCCGCAACCCTGCACGCCCAGCAGCAGCACGCCGCGGGGCCGCTCGAGCCCGGGCATCGAGCCCTCGAAGGCGACCTTGCGCCGCAGCAGCCAGTCCTTCAGGTGCCGCATGCCGCCCAGGTCGGCGAACCGCGCCGTGTCGTGCTCGTAGCTGAGCGCTCCGCCTCGATTCAACAGGTCGTACTTGGCCTGCATGACGCCGGGCAGGTCGGCCTCGGCCAGCGCGCCGTCGTTGAAGATGGCCTTGCGCGCGAGCCGCTCGGTGTCGAGCGTCGAGAGGCCCGCGAGGTTCTCGACCAGCAGTGCGAGCGCCTTGGGGTCGATCCGGGCCTGGCCGCCGTTCGCATGCGACCACTCGTCCGCGGCCCGCCGGATGATCTGCTCACGTTCCATGCGCGACGGGAATTGCAGCTCGAAGCGCGCGGCGAAGTGCTCCAGCTCCTGCGGCAGCGGCAGCTCGTGGCTGAGCAGCACGACCGTGCGCGGCGCTTTCGCGTAGCCCTGGCAGATGTCCTTCAGCAGCCGGACGTTGACCGGATCCCCGAGGAACGGGTGGAAATCGAGCAGCACGTAGACGCCCGGCTTCTCGATCGAGCGGATGCTGCGCAGCACGTCGGTCGGCTCGGAGTTGTGCTTCTGCGCGCCACCGAGGTCCACGTCCAGCCGCTTCAGCCCGTCCGTCACGGTCCACTGGAAGACCGGCGTGTGCACCGGCCGGGCCAGGTCACCTGCCAGCGAAGCGACGAGGTCCAGCACCCGCGGCTCGTCCCGGGTCTCGATCACGATCAGCGGGACGCGACTCTTCAGCAGCGTCGCGAGTTCGTGGCGCGTATCGGGCACGGCGGGCATTTTTCGACTCTAGCAGAGCGGTCCCGGACGGCCGAGCGATGTTGATCGAACCCGGGAGTTCGCTCACGATGCGGAACGGAACTGGCCGAGCGGGACCCCGACGATGATCCGGACGGCAACACTGGCAGCAGTGGCGATACTCGCCGCGAGCCCTGCCCGGGCGGAGCTCGAATACGCGGGAGACGACGGATTCCTGGTGCAGCACGAGTACGCGATCACCGCGTCGCCGGAGCGGGCCTGGGCCGCGCTCGTCCATCCGGAGCGCTGGTGGCCCGAGGATCACACCTGGTCGGGCAGCCGCACGAACCTGGGCCTCACACCGGAGGCCGGCGGCTGCTTCTGCGAGCGCTGGCCCGAGGGCAGTGCCGAGCACGCCCGGGTCGTGATGGCGCGTCCCGGCAAGCTGCTGCGGCTGCGGGGCTCGCTCGGGCCGTTACAGGAATTCGCGCTCACCGGCGTGCTGACCGTCAGCCTCTCCGCCACCGGGGACGGCTCCCGGGCGACCGTCAGCTACCGGGTCAGCGGCGACGACCACGCAGGTCTCGGGCAGTTCGCCCGGGTCGTGGACGAGGTGATCGGAGCGCAGTTCGCGGCATTCGCGCTGCATGCTTCGCAGGCCCGGCCATGAGTGAGCCCGATCTCCCGCGCCAGCCGCAGCCGGCGCTGCGCGCAGCCTCACCGCCCGGTGCAGCGGCTTGAAAGTCGCGCTGGTCACCGGGGCCTCCTCCGGCTTCGGCCGCGCCTGCGCGCAGCTGATGGCCGAACGTGGCCTGCAGGTCTACGGCACCAGTCGCAGCGCAGCTGAGCGCGGCGAACCCGCCGGAGAACGACGACCTGCGTTGATCAGGATGGATGTCCGCGAGGAATCGTCGGTCCGATCGGCCGTGGACTTCGTGCTCGAGCAGCACGGCCGGATCGACGTGCTGGTCAACAACGCGGGCTTCGGGATCATGGGCTCGATCGAGGAAACGAGCGGTCCGGAAGCGCTCGGCCAGTTCGAGACGAACTTCTTCGGCGTGCACCGGGTGTGCCGTCACGTGCTGCCGGTGATGCGTCGGCAGCGCGACGGCCTGGTCATCAACATCGGCTCGATCGCCGGTCGCTTCTCGCTGCCGTTCGAGGGGTTCTATGCGGCCAGCAAGCATGCGCTGGCGGCGCTGACGGAGTCCATGCGCATGGAGCTCGCACCGTCCGGCATCCGGGTCACGCTGGTCGAACCGGGTGACTTCCGCACCGAGTTCACCGCGCATCGCGAGCTTGCGGAGGCCGCGGGGAAACCGGATTCCCCGTACTCAGCAAGGCTGCGTTCGGCGCTCGAAGTCGCCGGCGAGGACGAGCGGCAGGGAGCCGACCCGCGCATGCTGGCCGAGCTCGTCGCCGGACTCGTCGACCGGCGCTGCGTGGATCCCCGGTATCTGGTCGGGCTCAGGTCGCAGACGCTGCTGACCCGCCTGCGGTGGATGATCCCGGACGCCTGGTTCGAGAAGCTGCTGATGTCCCACTACCGGGTCTGAACCCGGCGACCCGCCAGCCGTGCTGGCCGCGCGGGCACCACGACTGGTAGCCTCCGGTCTTCACGACGGAGATCCCGATGCCTACGACGACGCAGTTCCTCACGCCGGTGCTGGTCCTGGTGACCTGGACGCTGATCATGTGGGTCTGGATGTACGCGACGCGCATCCCGGCCATGAACAAGGCCGGCGTCGAGCCCCAGGACGCCGCGCATCCGGGCACCTGGGCCCACCGCATCCCGTCCTCCGTCCGTGCCGTCGCGGACAACTACAACCACCTGCACGAGCAGCCGACGATCTTCTATGCACTGATGTTCTTCGCCGCGCTCACCGGCGGCGGCGACGCCACCGCGCTCAGGCTCGCATGGGCCTATGTGATCCTGCGCGTGCTGCACTCGCTGGTGCAGGCGACCTTCAACAGGGTGATCGTGCGTTTCTCGATCTTCGCGCTCGCGACGGTCGTGCTGATGGTCCTCGCAGCGAAGCAGCTGCTGCGCGTCCTCGGCTGACCGGCGGCGTCACTGGACCTGGCAGAGGCAGGAGACGATCGGATGACCACCAGACGCCATGACATCGTCGTGTTCGGCGCGACCAGCTTCGTCGGCCAGATTCTCTGCCGGTACCTGCTCGAGCAGTTCGGCGCCGACGGCAGCCCCAGCTGGGCGATGGCCGGTCGCTCGATCGAGAAGCTCGAGCAGGTGCGCAGCGCGCTCGGCCGCAGAGCAGCGCGACTGCCGCTACTGGTGGCAGATGCCGCGGACGAGGATTCGCTGCGGAAGCTCTGCGCCGGGGCGCGCGTCGTCGTCTCGACCGTCGGGCCCTACGCGCTGTATGGCGAGCCGCTGGTCAAGGTCTGCGCCGAAACCGGCACCGACTACTGTGACCTGACCGGCGAGGTGCAGTGGATCCGCCGCATGATCCGCAGCTACGAACCCCGCGCGAAGAAGTCCGGAGCGCGGATCGTGCACTGCTGCGGCTTCGATTCGATTCCGTCGGATCTCGGCGTGCACTTCCTGCAGCAGGCCAGCCTGGAACGCTACGGCAAGCCTTGCACGACCGTGAAGATGCGCGTCAGGTCGGCGAAGGGCGGCTTCTCAGGCGGCACGGTCGCGAGCCTGATGAACGTGCTGAAGGAAGCTGCTGCGGACCCGAAGCTGCGCAAGGAGCTCGCGAATCCGTATTCGCTCTGCCCGAAGACCCACGCTCCCGGCGTGCGTCAATCACAGGTCTCGCTGCCGGAGTTCGACGCGGACTTCCAGTCCTGGGTGGCCCCGTTCGTGATGGCAGCGATAAACACGCGGATCGTCCACCGCAGCAACGCGCTGTCGAAGCACGCCTACGGCAAGAACTTCCGGTACGACGAGGCGGTACTGACCGGTCCCGGCCTGAAGGGCCGGCTGGGAGCGACCGGACTGGCTGCCGGAATCGCGGGCGTAATGGCGGCGGGCTCCCTGGCGCCGCTGCGTGCCATGCTCGGCCGGTTCGTGCTGCCGGAACCAGGCGAGGGACCCAGCGAGGAGCAGCAGGCGAAAGGCGGCTACGACCTGCGTTTCTTCGGACGGACCGCGGACGGCCAGACGCTGCGGGCCCGGGTCACCGGCGACCGGGATCCCGGCTACGGCTCGACCGCGAAAATGCTGGGCCAGGCGGCCGCTTGCCTCGCGCTGGACTCGCCGAGAAAAGACACGCCGGGCGGGTTCTGGACGCCTGCAACGATCTTCGGCGAGCGGCTCACCGAGCGTCTGGTCCGTCACGCCGGCATCAGCTTCGAACTGCTGGATGCCTGAATCGCTTATGTCAAACCGGTGGCCGCAGCTCGCGCGGAACAAGCACCTATGTTCCGCGAGCCGTTTCTGCGAGACACTGCACGCCAAAGGTCGCGGATTGCCCGAGCCGCTGACCGGTAGAAACTCGCGGCGGGCGTGAACTCAGAAGAGCAAGCGGGGGACGGCGCGTGAGCCGCGGCCTGCCGTATCCCCGGGGAGAAATCGCATGAGACGTCTGATGGTTTCCATCGCGGGTGTCGGGATGCTCGCGATGCTCTCGCCGGCCGGTGCCGGCGACATCGATGTGATGACGCAGAACCAGTACGTGGGTACCGACCTGATCGGCCTGGTGACCGAACCCGATTTCAACTCGGCAGTGATCGACGCGCTGCGCAACCGTGCCGCGAGCCTGCCCACCGAGCGCGTGCAGGCGCTCGCCGCCCTGATCGAGCAGCGCGGCCCGGCCCTGGTCGGACTGCAGGAGGTGTACGAGTTCAGCTGCGTGGACACGAACCCGCTCGACCTCAAGGGTTGTGAAAACCCGGAAATCTCGGGCGCGTTCACCGACCAGCTGCTCGACACGCTGGCCGCGCTCGGGGGCGAATACGAGGAAGCGGCGACCGTCGTCAACCTGAACCTGCCGGACAGCCTCGGACTCGGGCTGCCGGGCATCCCGGTGCCTTATGACGGCACGATGATCTACGTCGGCGTCGTCGATCGCGACGTGATCCTGGCACGGACCGGCGTGCAGCATTCCGTCACCAACTTCGCCGCGCTCGCCCCGCTGGCCTGCGTGCTGCCGTCCGAGGACGGCTGCAATTACCAGGCGGCGGCCGAGGCGGTGCTGGTGATCGCTGGCATGCCGGTGACGATCCGGTTCGAGCGCGGCTTCGTCGGCGTCGACGCGATCGTCGACGGCGTGCCCTACCGCTTCGTCAACACGCACCTCGAGACGCGACTCGGGTCCTTCGGACCCAGCGGCCGGTTCTTCCAGGCCGCCCAGACGGCGGAACTGCTCGGCACGCTGCAGGCCTACGGCGATTTCGTCGTACCGCTCGAGCAGGTCCTGGTCGTCGGTGACTTCAACTCGGACCCGCGCGACCAGGCCGTGCCGGTGCCCCCGCCATTGCCCGGATACCTCGGGCTGCCTCCGTACATGCAGATGAGCCTGTCCGGCTTCACCGACGCCTGGACGCGGCGCCCGGGCAGCGCAAAAGGCCAGGGCGCGCCGCTGGTCGGCTTCAGCTGCTGCCAGTACGACGACCTGAGCAACCACAAGTCGGAGCACTACGAGCGGATCGACCTGATCTTCTCGCTGCAGGCTCCTGCCAAGGTCAAGCAGGCCCGTCTGCTCGGCGAGTCGGTTTCCGACAAGACGCCGCCTCCGGGCCGGGGCCTGTGGCCGTCGGATCATGCGTCCGTAGCAGCAACGCTCGAGTTCGGGCGCTGAACGACCGACGCCGAGGTCTGACGATCTTTGAGACCGCGGAGGGCGCCGCCAGGCGCCCTCCGGCATTTCTCCGGGAGGATGCGCATGCTCAGATGGGACGACGTCGTCCGCTTTGCCCGCGAGGGCAGTCCCCCGCCCCGCCGCCGGGTCGAGAAATCCGCGGACGAGTGGCGCCAGCTGCTGAGCGAGGAGCAGTTTCGCGTGATGCGGCAGAGCGGCACGGAGCGATCGTTCGCCGGCGAGTACTGCCACAGCCACGCGCCGGGGCGGTACGGCTGCGGTTGCTGCGGCACGCCGTTGTTCGATTCGGCCGTCAAGTTCGAGTCCGGCAGCGGCTGGCCGAGCTTCACCGAGCCCGTGGCACCGGACGCGGTCAAGTACGAAGAGGACCGCTCGTACGGGATGCACCGCATCGAGGTCATCTGCAACGTCTGCGACGCACACCTCGGCCACGTCTTCCCGGACGGGCCGGCGCCGGGCGGCCTGCGCTACTGCATCAATTCCGCGTCGCTCAGGCTGCAGCAGGACTGAGGGCCGCCTGATCAGCCGCCGCCACGGCGGAACCGCAGGTCGAAGCGGGCGATGAACTCCGCGATCGCGTCGGGCGGGCAGTCGTGGAAGGTCAGTTCGACGCTCGTTCGCGGCAGGCGGAAATTCCCGAGCGCGCGAGTGCCCTCGGGGCCCAGCCGTATCGCGATGCGTCCCTCGCCGGGCCAGATCGTCACGCCCTGCCGCGAGACCTCGTGCCGGACGCCTTGCAGCAATGGGGCGAGCGTGCGGAAGAAATCCGCGTGGGTGATCGCCATGTCCTTGACGACACGGCCCGGCTCCGCGCGGTCGTCTGCCGGGTCGTGCTCAGCCACCCGCCACCGGCGGCCAGGAAGCGAGCACGTCGTCCGCCTGCAGCGGCGTCTCGTCCCTTGCACGGGCGTCGAGGTAGACGCCGTTCAGCAGCACGAGGTGGACGTTCTCGCGGGGCACCCGGAACCGGTCGAGAACCTGGTGCGCCGTCGCCCCGGCGGGCACCTCGACCGCGATCGCGTTCGCGGCCGCGCCCGGCGGAAGAAACTGTCCCAGCGAGGCGAACAGCTTCAGCGTGATTCTCATATCACGTAGGCGTTGCGACCCACCGGCAGCGTCGAAGCGAGATAGGCCTCCACCAGGCGCGTCGGGTCGGCCATCAGCTTGTTCTTCCAGGATCCCAGCCGCGTCCTGCCCTGGATCAGCCCGCGGATCACGCCCACGTGGTCGATCAGGCCCAGCGCCGTCGCGCCGATGAGCACGTCGTCCTGGAACTGGAGGTTCAGGTAGCGGAATGCGTCGGCATCGACGAGCTCGGCACTGTCACCCCCGTCGACGCCCATCCATTGTGCGAACGAGCTCGAAACCAGGCCGAGCGTGTCGAGCACGTTCATGTTCAGCGTGCCGCGCTGCGGATGGCCGTGTCCGCGCGCCATGTACAGTGCCGCAGCCTGGCCGTGCTCGACCGCGGTCGGCTGTATCGCCTGCACCACGTAGGCCCCGGTGGAGAAGTCGTGGCTCTCGGCGACGTCCCCTGCGGCATAGACGCCGGGCACGCTGGCTTCGAGGTACTCGTTGACGCGCACGCCGCGATCCGTGTCGATGCCGCTGCCGGCGAGGAAACCGATGTTGGAGTGCACGCCGGTTGCGCGGATGACGATGTCCGCGCCGATGCTCTCGCCGCCCTCGACCACGACGCGCAGCGGCCGCCCCCCGGTGCCAGGCTCGATCGCCGCAACCCGGCTCGACACCCTGAGCCTGACGCCGCGCTGCTGACACCAGCGACCGAGCAGGCCCCCGGCCGTCTCGTTGAGCATTCGCGGGACCATGCGGTCCTCGAGCTCGACCACCGTCAGGTCGACGCCCCGCTCGACGAGCGCCTCGAGGATGATGCAGCCGATGAAGCCGGCGCCGATCAGCACCGCGGAGCTGCCCTTGCCGGCACCTGCGGCGATTCTCCGCGCATCCTCCAGCGTCCAGCAGGCATGCACGCGCTCGTTGTCCACCCCGGGTATCGGCGGCACGACGGGACTCGCGCCGCTCGCGATCAGCAGCCTGTCATAGGCCGCCGAGCCGCCACCCGCGAGCGCCACGCTCCGCGACGCCGCGTCCACCGCCGTGACGCGATCGCGGACGACCTCGATTCCGAGCCGCTCGAAATGCGACGGGTCCTTGCGCAGGTAGGTGCCGCGCTCGTCGATCCGGTCCATCAGCAGGTAAGGAATGGCCATCCGCGAGTACGGCGGCTCGGGCTCCTCGCCGACCAGCATCACGGTCCCGTCGGGGTCGTACTTGCGCAGGTGCTCGGCCGCGACGACGCCCGCCGGTCCCGCGCCAATGATCAAGTGCCGCATCGGATCCCCTCGTCTCAGCCCAGGCCGAGTCTCTGCAGCGTGTCCGGCATCGGCACACCCTGCTCGTTCCAGCCGCGGATCTCGTAGTAGTGCGGGAGCATCTTGTCGAGTTCGGCGACGTGACCCTTCGCGGGACCGACGTTGGCCGCGTCCTTCAGCAGGCGCTTCGGCAGCGTGTCGTCCTTGCCGGTCAGGCCGGCCGCGAGGTTGAACTGCCGCTCGAGGTTCCAGACGCGCTCGCCGACCTCGAGCAGCTTCTCGGTGGTCCATTCACCTTCGCAGGCCGCATCCACCTGCGGCGCGACGTCGTCGAGCGTCCAGGCGAACGAGGTGAACACGCAGATGCCCGCCGAGTCGAACGCCGCGGTCGCGTCCTGGAAGGCCTTGACCAGCTCGGGCTTACCGGCGGTCTGCAGCGGATCGGTCTTCTCCGGGATCCCCATGATCTCGGAGGCCACCGTGTAGCCGCGCAGGTGGCAGGCGCCGCGGTTCGAGGTCGCGTAGGCGAGACCCATGCCCTGGATCGCGCGCGGATCGTAGGCCGGGAATTCCTGCCCCTTGACCGTCATCGAGAGCTCCGGCCGGCCGTACTTGGCGCAGAAGCGCTTCGAGCCCAGCGCGAGGTCGCGGCCAAAGCCCTCGCCGCGGGCGACCATCTCGGCCGCGGCGGTCAACGCCTCGGCGGAACCGAAGCGGAACTCGATGCCGCCGGTCTGCTCGCGGGTGATCACGCCCTGCTCGTAAAGCTCCATCGCTGCAGCGACGGTGGAACCGAACGAGATCGGGTCGAAGCCGTCCTCGTTGCAGATGAAGTTCGCATAGGTCAGCGCGTCGAGGTCGTCCACGCCCGTGTCCGAACCGAGCGCCCAGGCCGCCTCGTACTCCAGGCCGCCCGAGGAGCCCCAGTACTCGGGCTTGTTCTTGATCGTGTAGTGGCCGCGGTCGATCGTGGAGATGCGCCCGCAGGCGATCGTGCAGGCGAAGCAGGCCGCGTTGGTCGTCAGGTTGGGCTTGCCGTCGCTCGCGCGCGGCTCGTGCATCGCCTCGCCGGATATCTTGTGCGCGCCGGGGAACTGGGTCTCCTTCATGTTGTAGGTGGGCATCGCGCCCGCCTCGTTGATCACGTTCATCAGCACCTGCGTGCCGTAGGCCGGCAGGCCCTGCCCGGTGACCGCGTTATCGCGCAGCACTTTCTTCGCAGTCTCGGTGGCCTGCATGAAGCGCAGCGGGTCCTTGATGTTGCCGACGCCCCGGGTGCCGCGGCAGACGACGGCCTTCAGGTTCTTCGACGCCATCACCGTGCCGACGCCGGAGCGGCCGGCCGCGCGATGCAGGTCGTTGATCACGCCGGCGTACAGGCAGCCCGTTTCCGCCGAGCGCCCCACGCAGGAGATGCGCACGTTCGGGTCGTGGTGCTTCTTGCGCAGGATCTTGTCCGCCTCCCAGACCGACTTGCCCCAGACCTCCGCCGCGTCCAGCAGCTCCGCCTTGTCGTCGCGAATGTTCAGGTACACCGGGTGCGGGGACCTGCCCTCGAATATCAGCATGTCCCAGCCGGCGTTCTTGAGCTCGGCGCCGATGTAGCCGCCGGAGTTGGAGCAGGCGATCGTGCCGGTCAGCGGGCTCTTGCAGACGACCGAGTAGCGGCCGCCGGTCGAGGCCATCGTGCCGGTCAGCGGCCCGGTCACCAGGATCAGCTTGTTGTCCGGACCGAGCGCGTCGCACCGCGGGTCGATCTCCTCGACCAGGTACTTCGAGGCCAGCCCCCGCTGGCCGAGATACTGCCGGGCCCACTCCATGTTGAGCGGCTCGGCGGTCGCGGTGCCGCGCGTCAGGTTCACGCGCAAGACTTTTCGAGTCCATGCCATGGCCGTGCCCCCTACGATTCCACGCGTTCGAAATTCTGCGGGTCCTTCGGCACCGGCGCATTGAAGCGCGCGGTGGTGGCCTCGCCGCGCTGAGCCCAGGCCCGCATGCGCTCGAGGCCGGTGTCGGCGATGTCCACGTAGGTGATCGCCGCGGTCGGACAGGCCTTGGCGCACCAGGGGTCGCCGCCGCACAGGTCGCACTTCATCACCTTGCCCGTGTCCTGCCGGTAGTTGACCGTGCCGAACGGGCACGCGATCGTGCAGACCTTGCAGCCGACGCAGACGTCGGTCAGCACGTCCTTGGCGCCGGTGGCCGCGTTGACCACGATCGCCTCCACCGGGCAGGCGTGCATGCACCAGGCTTCCTCGCACTGAGTGCAGGTGTAGGGAGCGAAGCTGCCCGACTCGTGGAACATGAAGACCTTGATCCGGGACAGTGCGGGATTGAACACGCCTTCGTTCTCGTAGGAACAGGCCATCTCGCACTGCAGGCAGCCGGTGCATTTCTCCGGCTCCAGCTTCAACGCTCGCAACATGCTCGGCTCTCCCCTCGGTTCTTCTTCCCCACCCGCGTCGCAGCGATCAGGCGGAACCACGCCGGCTGCCCGGTCGGCGCGATTCCGCCGACCGCTCGATCATACCGCCAGGATGCCCGCAACGGAGTCCAAAGCGTCGGACAAATGCGGATAAAAGGGGTCAGATTTGTTCGCGTCTCAAGCTCAGGGAATAAATCTGCCCCTTCCGCGGGCCCAGCTGGATTTGCTGCGGCGCAGCGCGTCAGGGTCCGCAGACCTTGCAGTCGGCGTTCCTGCGCAACTGGAACCAGTGGAACTCCATGCTTCGCGCATCGACGAGCAGCAGCCGGCCGACCAGGCTGGTGCCGATGCCGAGCAGCAGCTTGAGCGCCTCGGTGGCCTGGATGCAGCCGACGATGCCGGCCACCGGACCGAGCACGCCCTGGCCGGTGCAGTTCTCCCAGCTCGACGACGGCCGCTGGGCCTCGGGCTGCTGCTCCAGGTCCCGGTACAGGCAGGCATAGCACGGACTGTCGTCCAGGTCCGGCCGGAACACCGAGGCCTGGCCTTCCATTCCGACGACCGCGCCGTAGACGAGCGGTCTGTGGAGCGCGACGCAGACCCGGTTCAGCTCGAAACGGGACTCGAAATTGTCCGTGCCGTCCACTACGAGATCCACGCCTCGCACGGCGTCGACGAGATCCTGGCCACAGAGCCGTTCCGCGCGGGTCACGATGTCGATCTCGGGATTGAGCGCGGCGAGGGACTGCCGCGCCGACTCGGTCTTGGCGAGGCCCACGCCTGTGCTGCGATGCAGGATCTGACGGTGGAGATTGGACACGTCCACGCTGTCCGGGTCCACCAGCACGAGCTGCCCGACCCCGGCACCGGCGAGATACGTCGCCACCGGTGAACCGAGCCCGCCGAGCCCGAGCACCAGCACACGCGAGCGCGCAAGCGTCTGCTGGCCGGCCTCGTCGATCTCCGGCAGGAAGATCTGCCGGCTGTAACGCAGCAGCTGCGCATCGCTCAGCGGGACCGGGTCCGCGCCTGGAGGGAGAGATCGCCGGCCGCTCACCTGCGCCATCCCCGGCACGCCGACAGGTCCTGAGCCGCGCTCATTCCCGCTCTATCCGGCCGTAGTCCGTGAACTTCTCGATCACTGCCCGCATCTCCTCCTCGGCGAGCACGACCGGCTCGAGTCCCGCCGCCAGCAGCGCCAGGTACTCGCCTGCAAGGTTCTCGACTTCAAGCGCGACCGACTGCGCCTCGCTCAGCGAGCGGCCCGCTGCAACCACGCCGTGGTTCGCGAGCAGCGTCGCCCGGCGCTGCTCCAGCCCCTGCACGGCGCGCTCGGCCAGCTCGGCGGTACCGAAGGTCGCGTACGGCATGCAGCGAATCTCACCGCCTGCCAGCGCGATCATGTAGTGGAAGGCCGGGATGCCGCGATGCGCGCAGGCAAGCGCGGTCGCGTCCGGGCTGTGCGTATGCACGATGGCCGAGAACTCGCGCCGTCGCGCATACACGGCCGCGTGCATCGGCCACTCCGACGAGGGACGCAGTCCCGCTGCACCGGCCAGCACAGTCCCGTCGAGCCCGAGCTCGACGATCAGCGGCGGGGCGAGTTCGCTGTAGGGAACGCCGGAGGGCGTGATCAGCATGCCGCCCGCGCTTCGACAGGACACGTTGCCGGACTTGTTGGGCATGTGCCCGGCTTCGTCCAGCGCCTGCGCGACGGCGACGATCGCTTCGCGCGCCTCGAAAGCACGCCGGCTCATTCCGGACACGCCGGACGGCGCTCGGGAAACAGCGCCAGCAATCCCGCACGCGTGGCTGGCGTCACGCCACGCTCGGTGATGATCCCGGTCACCAGGCGCGCAGGCGTGACGTCGAAGGCCGGATTCAGCGCGCTGCTGCCCGGTGCCGCGACCTCGACCTCGATGCGCCTGCCATCTTCGCTGCGTCCCCACACGTGAGTCACCTCCCGTTCGGGGCGCTGCTCGATCGGCACGCTCCCGAGACCGTCCTCTATGGCCCAGTCTATCGTCGAGGACGGCAGCGCGGCATAGAACGGCACCGAGTTATCCATCGCCGCGAGCGCCTTCAGATAGGTGCCGATCTTGTTGGCCACGTCGCCGGCGGCCGTCGTGCGATCGCTGCCGACGATGCATGCATCGACGAGCCCGCGCTGCATCAGGTGCCCCCCGGCATTGTCCGCGACGACGCTGTAGGGGACGCCGTGCGCTGCCAGTTCGAACGCGGTCAGCGCAGCCCCCTGGTTGCGCGGACGGGTTTCATCGACGATCACCTCGACCGCGACGCCCGCCTCGTGCGCCGCATAGACCGGCGCAAGCGCCGTGCCCCAGTCCACGCAGGCGAGCCAGCCGGCGTTGCAGTGGGTCAGGATCCGCAGCGGTCCGCCGCCGCGAGCCTCGCCCAGCGCCTCGAGCACGGCACGCCCGTGCTGGCCGATGGCCCGGCAGGCGGCGACGTCCTCCTCGGCGATTCGCCCGGCCTCGTCGTAGGCCCGCGCGACACGCTCGCTCTTCGGGCAGCCTCGCAGCAGCGTGCCGACGCGCTCGAGCGCCCAGCGAAGGTTCACCGCGGTGGGCCGCGTCGCCGCGAGCCGCTCCAGCGCCGCCTGCAGGTTGTCGTCGCCGGGATCCGCCCGCATCGCGAGCGCGACGCCGTACGCCGCCGTCACGCCGATCAGCGGCGCGCCACGCACGACCATCCGGCGAATCGCATCGGCGGCCTGCTCGACGCTGCGAAGCTGCAGCAGCTCGAACTCGAATGGCAGTCGCGTCTGGTCGATCACCGAGACGCTCCAGCCGTCCGGCGCGACGAAGATCGTGCGGTAGCTTTCGCCGTCGATGCGCATGCCTGCTTCCCGCCTTTCAGCCGCTGCCGTTGCCGCTGAGCACACGCCCCGCGACGGCGTCGAGCTTCGCGAGCAGCGCCGGGTCGCGCGCCGACGGATGCGTGATGATCGCGCCGTCGAGTGCCCGGTCGGATCCCTGCGGACACGGGATGTGCTCCGCCGGAAAATCCCGCGCCAGCCTCGCGAACAGGCGCCGCGCCTTGTCGCGATTCGCCGCCATGACCGACAGCAGTCCCTTCACGTCGACGGCCCCGTGGGTCGGATGCCAGCAGTCGTAGTCGGTCACCATCGCGACGACCGCATAGGTGATCTCTGCCTCGCGCGCGAGCTTCGCCTCCGGCATCGAGGTCATGTGCACGACGTCATAGCCGTGCTGCCGGTAGCTGAGCGACTCGGCCAGCGTCGAGAATTGCGGCCCTTCCATGCAGACCGCAGTGCCGCCGCGACTGAACGGAATCTCTTCGCGCTGTGCTGCATCCGCCACCAGGCCCTGCAGCGCAGGTCCGACGGGGTGGGCGAACGAGACGTGCGCGACGCAGCCCACACCGAAGTAGGAGTTCTCCCGGCGGACGGTCCGGTCCACGAAGTTGTCCACCAGCACGAAAGTGCCGGGACCGAGTTCCTCGCGATACGAGCCGCAGGCCGAAAAAGACACCAGGTCCGTGACGCCGGCCCGCTTCAGCGCGTCGATGTTGGCCCGGTAGTTGATGTCGCTGGGCGACAGGCGATGACCGCGGCCATGCCGCGGCAGAAAGACAACCGGGGTCTCGCCCACGCGCCCGAACTTGAGCGCATCGGAGGGCTCGCCCCAGGGCGTCCGAACACGTTCCTCCCGGACGTCCTCGAGACCCGGCAGGTCGTAGAGACCCGATCCGCCGATAATGCCCAGCACCGCCTTGACCATGCTCACACCCCGCGACCCGTCGGAAAGAAGACCCGGTCCTGCATTACGTCGAAGGCGGCAGCGTCAGCGCCGCGCCAGCCTGCCGGCAATCGCGCGATAGGCGAGCGCCGCGAGGACCGCGCCTGCAATCAGCAGCAAGCCGAGCAGCAGCGCCCGCCAGAACAGGTAGTCGACGAGATCCCGCCCGGCTGCCACGCCGCCCGAGACTGCGGCCGCCAGCGGCTCGCCCTCCTTGCCCAATGCCTCCATCAGCTCGGTGAGCTGCCGGGCCGTGGCCGTGAACTCCGCGGCAGCGGCCGAATACTCGGTGATGTCGAACGGCCGGCCTGCCGCGGCCTGGCCCGGCTCCCGGCGCGGGAACCGCGCCAGCAGCCGATCCAGCGACACGACCGCAGTGTCGACGGCGGCCGCGGTGTCCGAGCCCGCAGCCAGTGTCGTCTGCAGCTGCGCCAGCAGCTCCCGCAGCTCGGCCTCCTGTCGGAGCATCTCGCCCGACAGCTGACGGAGCAGCTCGTCACGCTCCCGTGCGAAGTCGGCCGGCAGGCGGGCGGTGACGTCCGCGAACTGCAGCATCGCGCGACTCGCCCGCTCGAGACTCGCGTTGGCGCGCTCGACCTCGGGCGCCAGCGTGGCCTGGGCGATCACCCGCTCCGTCTGCAGGTCCACCAGGTACGGCACGCGCTGCATGTAGAAGATCACGCGCTCCGCGAGCAGACGGGTCTGCTCGATCTGCCGCACGGCGGGATCGAGTCCGGCCAGCGGATCCAGGCCCAGCAGCCCGAACAGGCTGCCCGATGCCGCCTGTGCCTGCGGCTGCCAACCTGCCGCCTGCGCGAACTCCGCGAAGTGGACGAAGCCCACCAGCGACACCTTCGGGTTCTGCGCCCGCCAGTCGGCGATCAGGACTTTGAGCTCCTCGAGTTGCTGCGCGGTGAGTATCGCCGCGGCGTTGGTCCAGGCCTCCTGCTCGAGCTTGCGGTACACGGCCGGAATCTCGCTCAGCACGTCACCGTCGAGCTCGACCAGCGTATCCTCGACGACCATCCGGCTCAGCGTCGCGAGCACGACGAAATCGAGCTGGCACAGGATCGGACTCGGTCCGGTCGCGATCGTGTAGGCCGAGTTCAGCTGGGTCAGCGCCCAGTAGCTGAGCTGACTGTGGGTCTGCGGGTCCTCGGTCCGGTTGACGACCGGACGGACCGACTCGAGCACCGTGCCCGCGAAGCGGTCGGCGTAGCGCTCGCACTTCTGCTGGAGCGCCTCGATCTGGCGCGCCTGCTCCTGGGCCCGCCGCTCCTGTCCGGTCACCTTGGCCCAGAGGCCGCAGCCGGAGAGCGCGATCGCGATGACCGCGGCGAACGCCGCGAGCCGCAACGACTTCATTCGATGCGCACCAGCTTCTGCTGGTCGAACACGAATACGCGGGTCGCGGAATAGTCGGAGTAGGTCCAGCGCTCGACCTGCGTGGTGCCGACCGCCCTGTTCCCGGACCGCACGGCCTGCTCCTCGACGGTGCGCGAGGTCGGCTCGCCGCAGTGCTGCAGCACGTCCGCCTGCGCCATGCCCGGCTCGATCAGCTTGCTGCCGCACCTCGCGACGTCGTCCGCATGCGCGAGGGCCAGCGGGCCCGCGAGCAGCGATGCAAGAATCCAGCGGCTTGTGGTCATGCCTGCTCTCCTGCGTTAGATTGCCCCGGTAGAGTACACGTCCGAATCCCGCGCCCGCGCTCCATCCCTGCCGCGGAACCCTGCGCGAAGGGCGTCCAAGTATTAGCTCCAAGCGGGGTGGCCTAGCAAGGAGTGGATTCGCCTATGACGGTTTCGCCACTTTCCTCCCCGCATCTGAATCCGAACGTCTTCGGCCTGACGCCGTCGGCGACGCTGGCGATCAACGAGCGCAGCGACCAGCTGATTACCGAAGGCCGCAAGGTCTACAAGCTCGGCCTCGGCCAGTCGCCGTTCCCGGTACCGCCGGTCGTGGTCCGTGCGCTGCAGGCAGCCGCCGGGGAGAAGGACTACCTGCCCGTTCGCGGCCTGCGGCCGCTGCGCGAAGAGGTCACCGAGTTCCTGCACCGCCGCCACGGCATCGAGCGGGCGCGACGGCAGGTGCTGGTGGGCCCGGGTTCGAAGGAGCTGATCTTCATGACCCAGCTCGCTTACGCGGGCGAACTGCTGGTGCCGAGCCCGTCCTGGGTTTCCTACGCGCCGCAGGCCCGGATCATCGGCCGGCGCGTCAGCTGGCTGGCCACGAAGCTCGAGGACGACTGGAAGCTGCTGCCCGAGACGCTCGAGTCCTACTGCAGCGCGAACCCGGGCCTTCCCCGGCTGCTGATATTGAACTACCCGAACAATCCGACCGGCGTCAACTGCAGCGACCGCGAGCTTGCGGAACTCGCGGAGGTGGCGCGGCGCCACCAGTTGCTGGTGATCTCGGACGAGATCTACGCAGACCTGGATCACGCCGGCCGCACGGCCAGCATCGCCCACCATTACCCGGAAGGCACGGTCGTCTCCACCGGACTCAGCAAGTGGTGCGGTGCCGGCGGCTGGCGGCTCGGCCTGTTCTCGTTCCCGGAAGAACTGGAGTGGCTGTGCGCGGCGATGGCATCGATCGCGAGCGAGACCTACACTTCCGTCAGCGCCCCGATCCAGTTCGCGGCGATCGAGGCGTTCAGGGGCGGGCCCGAGATAGAGGCCTACCTCGAGCATTGCCGGGCGATCCTGCGGGTGCTCGGCCAGCACTGCGCGGCAACGTTGGCCGACGCCGGCTGCAGGCTGCCAAGTGTCGATGGCGCGTTCTACCTGTTCCCGGATTTTGGCGGATTCGGTGAACGCCTCGAGTCGCGCGGCGTGAAGGACTCGCAGGACCTCACCGAGAAGCTGCTCGAGCAGGCAGGCGTCGCGACGCTGCCCGGCAGCGTCTTCGGCCGGCCGCGCGAGGAGCTGACGCTGCGCCTCTCCTACGTCAATTTCAACGGAGCGGATGCACTCGCCGCAGCCGAGTCGGGCGAACCGGTCGACGCCGACTTCATCCGCCGGCACTGCCCGGACACGCTCGAGGCGATGCGACGGATCGCCGATTGGGCAGCGGGCTGACGCGCCCCCCTGATCAACGCGCGGCAGGTCTGCCAGCCGGGTGTCCCGGGGTGGTCTGGTAGACTGGATCGCGGTCGTCGACCGCGCAGCAAGCTGTCGAAGGAGAGCGTCCGATGGACGGTATCGCCGCTGTGTTCGAGCGACTGCAACTGGCCATCGACGAAATGGGCAGGGTCCTGCTGGCGCACCTGCCGGAGCTGCTCGGGGCCACGGCGCTGATGCTGATCGGCTGGCTGGTCGCGGGATGGCTGCGCAGACTGACGCGAACCCTGGGCGCGCGGCTGAATCGCGAGCTGGACAGGGTGCTGCGTCCCGACCGGGCGCGGCGTGTCCGCGTAGCGCCCGCGCTGGTGCGGCTGCTGTCGAATCTCGTGTTCTGGATCGTGCTGGCGGGGTTCGCTACCGCGGCCGCCCTGATCGCCGACTTCGAGTTGCTGAGCGGCTGGCTCGAGCAGGTCATCGCCTGGCTCCCTCACCTGCTGCTGGGCGTCCTGATCATCGCCACCGGCTACCTGATCGCCGCGATCGTCCGCGACCTGGTCATGGATGCGCTGGATTCCGCCGGCGTCGAACAGCGGGCGCTGATCGGTCGCCTGGCGCAGCTGGCTACGTTCCTCGCCGCAGTCGTGATCGGCATCGACCAGATCGGAATCGACGTCAGCTTCGTCACGACGATGATCGCAGTGGTCCTCGGCGTCGTGCTGGCGGGTTTCTCGCTCGCCTTCGGTCTCGGCGCGCGCCAGCTGGTCTCGAACCTGATCGCGGCGGATACGCTGCGACGGAGCTTTCGCGTCGGGCACCACGCGAGGATCGACGGCGTCGAAGGCGAGATCCTCGAGCTCACGTCCACCAGCGTGGTGATCGCGACGGCCGAGGGCCGCGCGATCGTGCCCGCCAGCCGGTTCGCCGCGGCAACCGCCGTCATCCTGATGTCCGGCCCGGACCGTGCCTGAGCTTCCGGAACTGACGCTCGCGTTCCTGCAGCAGCGACCCGAGTCGGCCGCGAGGACGCTCGAAGGGCTGCCCGCCGCCGACGCCGCGGAGATACTGCGGCGAATGCCGGCCAGAATCGCCGCGCCGGTGGCTGCGGCGATGAGCTCATCGAGCGCGGCACGCTGCGCCGCGGAACTTCCGGCGGGCGTCGCCGCGGCGTTGTGCGCGGCACTGTCGTGGCCGGACGCCGCGGCGGTGCTGCGGCAGCTCGAACCACAGGCACGCGAGGCGGTGCTCGCCGAGCTGCCCGCGAGGCTCGCCCAGCGATTCGCTCGCTCGCTTACCTATTCGGCCGACGTCGTCGGCGCATGGATCGAGCTCGATATCCCGGCAGTCCCGGACGACCGCAGCGTCGCCGAGGCGCTGCAGCTGCTGGCGAGGTCCGCGGGGGATTCCGGCAGTCACCTGCTGCTCACCGATGCCGCACAACGCTACACGGGCTCGCTGCCGCTCGACGCGCTGGTCAAGTCCGCCTCGACCGCCGCGCTGTCGGAGCTGGCCCGGCGCGATCTGCAACCGCTGCGTGACAGCGCCTCGCTCGCGTCGGTCACCGGCAGCCCCGGCTGGGACGTGGCGACCGTCCTGCCCGTGGTCAGCCACCGCGGCGAACTGCTCGGCGGCCTGACGCGTCGCACGCTCCACAAAGCCATCGATCAGGCGGCGGCGCCGCCGCAACCGGCCGGTACCTCGCTGACCGCGGAGTTGCTCAGGGCCTACCTGCAGTCGGGCGAGGGCCTGCTGCGGCTGCTGCTGCAAGGCAAGGACGGAAGAGTCGGCGGCGATGCCGGGGACCCGCGATGAGCGGCGACCTGAGCGCCGCGATCCAGGCTCTCGACAGGAAATTCCTGCTCGATCATTCCTGGGAGGCCGCGCAGAAGGTCGAGACGCTAGACCCCGAGGCCGTGGCTGCCGAACTCGCCAGCCAGCCCGCGCCGGCGCTGGTGCCGCTGTTCCGACGCCTCGCCTCCTCAGTGGCGGGTCGCGTGCTGGAGAACCTGCCGCGCTCGCTCGCGCTGGCCGTGCTGTCGGAACTGCTGCCGACCGAAGCCGTACTGATCCTGGGCACGCTGGAAGAACCAGCGGCTCATGCCCTGATCGATGGCCTCGATCCGGCGATCGGCGCAGAGATCCGCGAACTGATGAGCTATCCCGTGGACTCGGCCGGCCGCCTGATGGACACGCGCGTCGAGTCGTTCCGCACCTCGATGACCGCGCGCGCGGCGCTGGACGCATTGCGCCGGTCGCGCGCCCGCACGGCGCGCAGCCTGTTCCTGGTCGACGACCAGAACCGGCTGGTAGCCAAGGTGGGCATCCAGGACGTCGCTGTGGCCGAACCGGGCCAGTCGCTCGATCAGCTGGCCCGTCCGGTCGTGGCCTCGGTGCACCCGCTGACACCGCGCGACGACGTCGTCGAGATCGTCGAGTCGCGCCGGCTCGCCGACCTGCCGGTGACGGACCTCGATGGCCGGCTGGTCGGCGTGATCTACCACTCGAACCTGATCCAGGCGATGCAGGAGGACCTCTCGGCCGACATCCAGATGATGAGCGGCGCGAGCCCCGACGAGCGGGCCCTTTCGCCGCCGTTGTTCGCGGTGCGAAAGCGGCTGCCCTGGCTGCAGATCAACCTGCTGACAGCGTTCCTGGCCGCCGCCGTGGTCGGACTCTTCGAATCCACGATCGCGAAGTACACCGCGCTGGCGGTGCTGCTGCCGGTCGTGGCGGGCCAGTCGGGCAATTCAGGAGCGCAGGCGCTCGCCGTCACGATGCGCGGACTGGTGCTGCGCGAGATCACGCCGCGCCAGTGGCTCGGCGTGACGCTGAAAGAAGCGGGCGTCGGGCTGGTGAACGGGATCGCGGTAGCAGTCACCTGCGGCATCGGCGTCTACCTCTGGAGCCGGTCGGCGGGTCTCGTGCTGGTGATCATGATCTCGATGGTGCTGGCCATGGTGGTCGCCGGTCTCGCCGGAGCCATCGTGCCGATCGTGCTGAAGCGCCTGGGGCAGGACCCCGCCCAGTCGTCGTCGATCATCCTGACGACTGTCACGGACGTGGCCGGGTTCTTCTCGTTCCTCGGGATCGCGACGCTGCTCTCCGGGATGCTCGACGCCTGAGCTCGAAACGGCTGCCGGCAGGCTGCGCTGCCCGGCCCGCGGCGGGCCGACCCGCGGCCATCGCTCTCAACGGTAGGCGCGCTGCTCGATCCGCTCGCCGTCGCTGACGCGGTCGCTCGGATGCAGCACGACCCGCTCGCCCTCGCCCAGTCCGCCCAGAATTTCCGCCTCGAGCCCGTTCTCGTGCCCGAGCTCGACCTCGGTCAGCCGGGCCCGGCCCCCGCGCTCGACGAACACGGCCCAGCGCTCGCCACTGCGGAACAGCGACGACAGCGGCACCTTCAGCACGTCGTCCGATTCCCAGAGCACGATGCGCGGCTCGACGCGATAGCCGTGTCCGAGCCGCTGCCAGCGCTCCGGCGGCTCCGTGAAGTCGATGATCACGTTGACCCGCTGCTCCTCGACGCCGAGCGCCGATACCTTCGTGAAACCGAAGGGCTCGACACGACGGACGACGCCCTCCAGCGCCGAATCGCCGCCCCAGGAGTCGATCAGGACCCGCTGCCCGGGCTCGACCTTGACGGCTTCGGTCGACAGCAGGTCTGACACGATCTCGAGCTGCAGCGGATCGCCGATGTCCACCAGCGGCGTGCCGGAACTCACCACGCCCTCGCTCTCGTGCCGCAGCCGCAGCACTCGGCCGCTGACCGGGGAGCGGACCAGCACGCAGTCGCAGTCCTCGCTGCGCTCACGCGCGGTGCCGGGCGCGAGCAGCCTCGCCTTCGCCTGCTCGAGCTCCGAGTCACGAACCCGCAGTCCCGCGCTGGCCTCCTGCACGGCCGCGACGGCCGTCCGCGCCCGCCGCCGCGCCGCGTCCAGGTCGCTCAGCGAAATCGTGTTCACCGCGGCCAGGCCCTCGTAGCGCTCGAGTTCCGACTCGGCGAAGTCCCGCTCCGCCTCGGCGCGGCGCAGTTCCGCGCCGGCATGCGCGCGGGCCGCCTCTGCCGCCCGGACCGCCGCCCGCGCCTCGGCCTCGCTGCGCCGGTCGAGGAACGACGGGTCGCTGGGCTCGATCCGCGCCACGACGGTCTCGGCCGCGACGACCGGGTCGCCGGCCTCGAGCTCGATGCGCCGCATCAGGCCCGGAACCGGCGCCGAGACGACGAACACGTCGCGGACCCGCGTCTCGCCTTCGTCGCTGACGGTGACGCGCAAGGCGCCGCGGCTCGCCGTCGCCAGGTCCACCGCGACGGGCTGCGGTCGGAACAGCCAGGCCAGCACCGCGACCAGCGCCGCGAACAGCGGGATCCAGAACCAGAGCCGTCGCGCGATCGCACTCTTCATGCAGCTACTCCCGGGTCTTCAGCACGGCGATCAGGTCCAGGTGGTCGAGGCGACGACGCACCAGCAGCACGGATGCGGTGGTCGCGAGGAAGCCGCCGAGCAGCGCCCAGCCGTACGTGTCCGGCGCGACGACGAACGGCACGCGATAGAGCTCGGTCTCGAACGCATGCACCAGCCAGCGCGCCAGCAGGTATCCGCAGGCAGCACCCAACGGCAGCGCCAGGAAAGTCAGCACGCCGATCTCGCCCACCAGGATGTAGGAGATCTCGCGGCGCGAGAACCCGAGCACCCTCAGCGTCGCGAGCTCGCGGCCCCGCTCCGACAGCGCGATGCGCGCCGCGTTGTAGGTCACGCCGAAGGCCAGCGTCCCGGCAAACACGATGAAGAAGCTCACGTAGATCAGTATCGTCTTGGCCATCGTCTCGTGAAAGGTCTCGACGGCCGCGCTGCGCAGCGTCACCGCGCCGACCTGAGGCATCTGCTTGAGCCGGCGGAACAGTGCCGCACGCTCCGCCGGATCGACGCGCATGTGCACGGCATTCACGCTCGGCGGCTCCTGCATCAGCCGGTTCAGCGCGCCGATCTCCATGTATGCCGGGCTGCCGATGTAGGTTTCGAACGTCGCCACGACCGGCACCTGCACGACCGGGCGCCGGCCTTCCAGCACCTCGATGGTCAGCTGGTCCCCGGGGCGCACCTCCAGCATCTTGGCCAGCATCGTCGAGATGACGAGCCCCTCCGGCGGCAGGTCCACGGCCCGTCCTTCGGCGTCGTATACGCGGTGCAGCTGCTGATGCGCCGGCAGGCCGCGCACGGCCTCGCGTTCCTCGCGCGGCCCTGCCCGCAGCTTCGCCGGAACCGCACGCATCGGCTCCACGGACATCACGCCGGGCAGCCGCGACAGACCCCGCGTCGCGTCCGACGAGCGCGCCTCGACCAAGCCCACGGTGAGGTCCTGACCCTGTGCCTGCAGGAAGTACACGTCCACGATGTGCGTGATCGCATCCAGCCACTGCATCGAGATCACCAGCACGGCGACCGACATCGCGATGCCCGCGCTGGTGACGAACGAGCGCAGCGGCCAGCGTCCGGCCTGCCGGAGGACGATCCGGGTCGGCTGGTCGATCAGGCGCGTGAGGCGGAGCCCTGCGAGCCGGCTTCGCCTGAACATCGGCGGCGACGGCGGCCGCATCACCTCGGCCGGTGGCAGCGCGGTGGCGCGCCGCACCGCCGCGATCGCGCCGAGCAGCGCCGCGGCGAGGCTCGCGCCCGCGGCGATCGCGAACGAGGCGGGACCCGGCCGGTACAGCAGGAACGGGAAGCGGTAGAACTCCGCGTACATCGTCGTGTTGTATAGGCCCAGCCAGTAACCCGCGAACCATCCGAGCAGGATGCCCACGACCCCGATCACCAGCACCAGCTTGACGTAGTGCCAGGCGATCCGCGCGTTCCCGTAGCCGAAGGCTTTCAGCAGCCCGATCTCGGAGCGCTCGACCGTGATCAGCCTGGCGAGCACCATGTTGGTGAGGAACGCCGCGACGGCCAGGAAGATCGTCGGCAGGAAACTCGACATGGTCCGGAGCTGCTGGATCTCGTTCATCAGGAACCAGTTGGAGAGCTGGTCCTTGCGGGCATGGGCGCCGACGCTGCCGTACCGATCGAGCAGTTCGTCGAGCCGGTCCACGACGGTCTCCGGGTCCGTGCCCCGCAGCAGGCCGAGCGTGAGGTCGTTGAAGGCGCCATCGAGGTCGAAGGCGGCCTGCAGCGCCTCGTGTCCCATCCAGACGACGCCGTACCGCAGGTCGTCGGGCATCAGCGCGCCGGGACCGATCGTGTAGACGTACTCGGGCGAAAGCGCGATGCCGACCACGCGCAATTCCCGCCAGTGGCCGTTGATGATCGCCCGGAGCTGCCCGCCGAGCCCCAGGCGATGAGCCTCGGCGAACGGCTCGGAGAGCACGGCCTCGTCGGTCGCGCCGAGGCGCGGATAGCGACCCTCGCGCAGCGCCAGCCGGTTCAGCAGGGGCTCGCCGTGCTCAGGCACGGACACGAGCTGCCCAAGCACCGGTTCGTCGAATCCCGGAATGTCCAGCACCGCGCTGCGCACGACCCGCATCTGCACGTACTGCACGCCGTCGATCGCGGCGATTCGCGCCGACAGGTGCTCCGGGGCACGCTTGACCCGCGCGAACACCTCGGCGAACTGGTAACGCTCGTAGTAGGCCGTCGCCGTTTCCTCCAGCGCCTCGATCGCCGTCAACGACATCACCAGCAGGCCCACGCCCGAGGCGATCACGAGACCGATCGCCAGCACCTGGCCGCGGATGTGCCAGAGGTCGCGCAGCAGCTTGCGGTCCAGCGGTCGCAGCGCCTGCAGCTTCACCAGCTCAGCTCCCGCGCGGCCCGGCGCGACTCGTTGCGGCGCTCCTGCTGGACGCGTCCGTCACCCAGCACCAGCACCCGGTCGGCCATCTCCGCGATGATCGCGTTGTGCGTGATCAGCACGGTCGTCGTCCCGAGCTCGCGGTGGATGCTCTCGATCGCCTCGAGCACGATGATGCCGGTCTCGCTGTCGAGCGCGCCGGTCGGCTCGTCGCACAGCAGCACGTCGGGCTGCTTGGCGATGGCCCTCGCTATGGCGACCCTCTGCTGCTCGCCGCCGGAGAGCTGTGCCGGGAAGTGGTTCATCCGTTCACGCAGCCCGACCAGCTCCAGCGCCTTCGCCGGCTCCATCGGTCGCGTCGCGATCTCCGTCACCAGCTCGACGTTCTCCAGCGCCGTCAGGCTCGGGATCAGGTTGTAGAACTGGAACACGAAGCCCACGTGCTCGCGCCTGTAGCGGGTGAGCTCCTTGTCGTCCTCGCGCGTGAGGTCGTGGTCTTCGAACCACGCTTCGCCCGAGCTCGCGGTGTCGAGTCCGCCGAGTATGTTGAGCAGCGTGGACTTGCCACTGCCCGAGGGCCCGAGCAGCACGACCAGCTCGCCCGGGCGCAGTTCCAGGTCCACGCCGCGCAGCGCGTGCACCTCCACCTCGCCAGTCCGGTAGACCTTGGTCAGGTTCCGCGTGCGCAGCACGGCGGCGGATCCGGTGGGTTCGGTAGCGGTTCGCATTTCGCAATCGGGACTCGAGAAACCCTGAAGCCCTATCCTCGACCCGGTTGTCCGGGCGGACAATAGGAGGAGACACGGACCCCCGGGCCGGGACGCGGGAATGCAACAGGGCCCGCGGAATCTACGGCTGGCGGGCGTTCGGCGCCGTGTCCTATCGTGAATCGGGCGGAGCAAGGGGCGCGAGAGGCAGGACCGTGCCGGTGCAGAACGTCGAGATCGCCGGGATCTTCGAGACGGTCGCCGACCTGCTGGCCGTGCGGGGCGAGAACCCGTTCCGGATCCGGGCCTACCGCAATGCGGCGCGCACGATCCGCGGCAACTCCCGCAGCATGGCCGAGCTGCTGGCCGAGGGTCGCGACCTCGCGGAACTGCGCAACATCGGCAAGGACCTCGCAGGCAAGATCGCGACGATCGTCGAGACCGGCCGCCTGCCGCTGCTCGAGGAGCTCTCCTCGCGCACGCCGAAGGCGCTCGCCGAGCTGATGAAGATAGAGGGCCTCGGTCCGAAACGGGTCAGGGTCCTCCACGAGAAGCTGCGGATCCGCAGCCTGGCCGACCTCGCGGCCGCGCTGCGCCGTGGCAAGGTCAGGGCGCTGCCCGGATTCGGCCCGAAAACGGAGCAGATGATCGGCGAGCGTCTCGAGCGATTCACCGCTCGCGAGCAGCGCTGGAAGCTGATCGACGCAGAGGCGGTCGCCGGGCCGCTGGTCGGGTACCTGCAGCGCATCGACGGAGTGAAGGAGGTCGCGGTCGCGGGCAGCTACCGGCGGCGCAAGGAGACGGTCGGCGACCTGGACCTGCTCGTCACGGCCGCGGCCGGCTCAGCGGTGATCGAGCGCTTCGTCAAGTACGATGAGGTCGCCGAGGTCGTCTCGCAGGGCACGACGCGCTCGACCGTGCGCCTGCGCTCGGGGCTGCAAGTGGACCTGCGCGTCGTGCCGCAGGTCAGTTACGGGGCGGCGCTGTACTACTTCACCGGCTCGAAGGCGCACAACATCGCGGTCCGCAGGATTGCCGCCGGCCGCAGGCTGAAGCTGAACGAATACGGGCTGTTCAAGGGCGACGAGCGGATCGCCGGCCGGACCGAGCGGCAACTGCTGAAAGCCCTGCAGCTGCGCTGGATCCCGCCGGAACTCCGCGAAGACCGCGGCGAGATCGAGGCCGCCCGCAAGGGCCGGCTGCCGAAGCTCGTGACGCTGGACGACATCCGCGGCGACCTGCACTGCCACAGCCGCGCATCGGACGGTCACGACACGATCGAGCAGATGGCCCGCGCCGCGAAGGAGCGCGGCTAC
Organism: uncultured Steroidobacteraceae bacterium; assembly: GCA_964553405.1. Taxonomy (GTDB): domain Bacteria; phylum Pseudomonadota; class Gammaproteobacteria; order Steroidobacterales; family Steroidobacteraceae; genus DATIRA01. The sequence continues at coordinate 38,935 of CAZKLS010000003.1, read as the reverse complement.
GACTACCTCTCGATCAACGATCACTCACGGCACGTGACCGTGGCCCACGGGCTCGACCGCAAGCGGTTGCTGGCCCAGGTCCGGCAGATCGACCGGCTGAACAGCAGGCTGCGCGGCATCGTCGTGCTGAAGTCCGTCGAACTCGACATCCTCGAGGACGGGTCGCTCGATCTCCCCGATGCCGTGCTCGCGGAACTCGACTTCACCGTCTGCGCGGTGCACTACCGGTTCGACCTGTCGAAGAAGAAACAGACCGAGCGCATCCTGCGGGCGATGGACAACCGCCATTGCAACATCCTGGCGCACCCCACCGGCCGCCTGATCAACCGGCGCGAGCCCTATGCGATCGATCTCGAGCGCATCATGCAGGCGGCCAGCGAACGCGGCTGCATCCTGGAGCTGAACGCCCATCCGGACCGGCTGGATCTCGACGCGGCGGCCTGCCAGATGGCGAAGAGCAAGGGCGTCAGGATCGCCGTCTCGACCGACGCGCATGGCGCCGACGACCTGCGCTTCATGCGCTGCGGGATCGATCAGGCCCGCCGTGGCTGGCTCGCGGCCGACGACGTGATCAACACGCGCAAGCTCGAGGATCTCAGGAAGCTGCTGGCGCGGAGCTGAGCGTCAGGCCCACGCCGCCGCGCCGCGGATCACCGACGGCACTGAGCGACTCTCGCTGCTGCCGTACCACGTGCACGCCGCCGAAGAAGAAATTGCGGTCCGACCAGTGATCGACCCGCAGCCCGGACGCACCGAGCACCCGCTCATCGGCCGGCGAGAATCCCCCCTCGATGCTCAGCAGCCCGTCTTCGACGTGCACGCGCGGCGCCGCGACGGCTTCCTCGAGCGGCATCTCCAGCGCGACGAGGTTCGTGACCACCTGCAGTACGGCGCTGCGGATGCGTTTCGAGCCGCCTGAGCCCAGCACCGCGCGGGCACCAGGCTGCTCGATCAGCGTCGGCGCCATCATCGACGCCATTCGCGTACCCGGCTGCCACCGCTGCAGGCCCTGCGGATTGATGTCTTCCTCGCCGAGCATGTTGTTCAGCATGATTCCCGTGCCCGCGAGCACGTGGCCACAGCCCTCGCCGTTGCTGAGCGAGGCCGCGGCGAGATTGCCCTCGCCGTCCACGACGCTGACGTGGGTCGTGCCGCGGTCGCAGCCAGGCCGCGAGCCCAGCTCCGCGCGATAGCGCTCGAGCAGCTCAGGGTCGAGCAGCGGATCGCCGCAGTCCGCGCGGGCCCTGTCGGTCAGCCGCAATGCCTCGACCAGCGTGCGCAGCCACTGCTCGCGCCCGTCGACCGGCGCCTCGGCCAGCAAGGCGAGCGCGAACGCGATCAGCATTCCACCGCGCGACGGCGGTGGGTTCGTGAAGATCCGGGCGCCCCGATACCCAACGGCCAGCGGCTCCCGGCGCCGGACCCGGTAGGCCGCAATATCTTCGCGCGCGAGTTGCCCGCCGCCCCGGCTGCACTGCTCGATGAGCCGCCGGCCCAGCTCTCCGTCATAGAAAAGGCCCGGCCCCTCGCGGGCCAGAAGCTCGATGGCCACGGCCAGGTCCGGCTGGCGGAAACGCTCTCCTTCCCTTGGCAGCGAGTCGCGGTCCTGCCCATAGATCGCTCGAGCCGCGGCCGTCGCGACATAGATCGGTGCCACGACCTGGAACAGATAGGCGTGGAAGCGATTGACGACCACGCCGTCCCGCGCGGCCCGGGCCGCCGGCTCGGCCAGGCGAGGCATCGGCAGTCGGCACAGTTCGCGGTGCACCTCGAAAAGACCTGCCGGCATGCCCGGCGTCGCGACGGCGCCGAGCCCGACGTGGAACTGCTGGGTCACCGAACCGAAGTCGGCGTCGACCGGATGCAGGTCGATCTGGTCTGGGGCGCCCCGGGTACGGGGCGTGTCGGTGAAGAAGTCGTACACGACCGGCTCTGCGCCGCGCCTCGCGGCCAGCAGGTAGCCGCCGCCCCCGAGCGAGCACAGCACCGGCTCGGCGACGCAGGCCATCAGCGCGGCGGCCACCACGGCGTCGAAGGCGTTCCCGCCCTCCTCCAGCACCTCGCGAGCGGCGGCCGCGGTGAGCTCGTGGCCGCTCGCGATCGCACCGGTCACCGGACGGCTCATCGCGGGGTCCCGCTGCCCGCGCCGGCCGGTTCCGGTATCCACGGGCGGGTCAGCGGCTGGTACATCGGCAGGCCCTCGGCATCACGACAGTCGAGGCATCATAGCGGCCCGGGGTCCTGCCCGGCGGAGCCGCCCGTTGCGACGACCCGGCGCGCGGCAGGCCTGCGGCCCGGGCACGCCGGAGTCCGTGCAGCCGCATGTCGTGCAAGGCTGGTGCGCCGCGAGGCCATCAATTACACTAATGAGAATTATTTGCATCTATTCAATTCAGCTCCCCTGCCAATGAAATTCCCGCTCTCGCTTCGCGGCGGATGGGCCGCGATCTCGCTGACGCTCGCGACCGCCATCGCACCCGTTGTTTCCGCGGAAACGCTGGTCGTCTATTCGGCTCGCAACGAGCAGCTGGTCAAGCCGATCTTCGAGGCGTACACGCGCGAAACCGGAGTGGAGGTCGACTTCGCGACCGGCGATGCGGCGATGCTGATCGAGCGCCTCTCGGCCGAAGGACGCAACACGCCCGCGGACCTGCTGATGACGGTGGACGCGGGCGAGCTGTGGAATGCAGCCGAGCGCGGCCTGCTGCGCCCGGTCGAGTCGGCAACGCTCGAGCGCAACATCCCGGCGTACCTGCGCGACCCGGGCAATCGATGGTTCGGCTTCTCGATGCGGGCCCGGACAATCGCCTACAGCACGCAGCGGGTTCAGCCGGCCGAGCTCAGCACCTACGAGGCGCTGGCAGGGCCTGCGTGGAAGGGGCGCCTGTGCCTGCGTACTTCGAAGAAGGTCTACAACCAGTCACTGGTCGCGACGATGATCGCCGCGCACGGCGAGGCGAAGACCGAGCAGGTGGTCCGCGGCTGGGTCGACAATCTCGCTACCGACGTCTTCGCGAACGACACGCAACTGCTCGAGGCGATCGCGGCCGGGCAGTGCGACGTCGGAATCGTCAACAGCTATTACTACGGCCGTATCCAGAAGCAGCGACCGGACTTCCCGGTCAGGCTCTTCTGGGCGAACCAGGGCGCGGGCGGAGTGCACGTCAACATCTCGGGCGCCGGCGTGGTGGCTCATTCTCGAAAGGTCGCCGCGGCGACCCGGTTCCTCGAGTGGCTGTCGAGCGGCACCGCCCAGCAGCACTTCGCCGCCGTCAACATGGAGTTCCCGGCGAACCCGGCGGCTCCGGTGGACCCGCTGGTGAAGTCCTGGGGCGACTTCGAGCCGAGCCTGATCAATGTGGCGGAAGCCGGACGGCTGCAGCCCGCCGCCGTCCGCCTGATGGACCGGGCCGGCTACCGCTGAGGCATGCCGGGCCCGCCGTCACGGTACGCAGCCGCCATCACGGTCGCGCTGCTCTCGGTGCCGGCCCTGCTGCCGATGTTCTCTGCTGCGGCGGCCTGGCTTTCGCCGGCGACCGAGGTCTGGCAGCACCAGCTGCAGCACGTGCTGCCGAGGGTTGCGGTGAACACGGCGCTGCTGCTCGCGATCGTCGGCATCGCCACCGCGATCCTCGGCACGACGCTCGCATGGCTGGTCGCGGCCCATGAGTTCCCGGGCCGCGGCTTCTTCAGCTGGGCGCTGCTGCTGCCGCTGGCCGTGCCGGGATACGTGCTCGCCGTGGTGTTCGCAGGGGCGCTGGACTTTGCAGGACCCGTGCAGGGCTGGCTGCGCGAGCAGCTGGGCGCGGGCCTGCGACTTCCGGCGATCCGCTCGCTGGGCGGCGCGGCCGTGGTGCTGACGCTGTGCCTCTACCCCTATGTGTACATGCTGGCGCGCGTCGCGTTCGAGACCGCCGGATCGCGCGGCCTGGAGGTGGCGCAGTCGCTGGGCCTGGGGCGTGCCGCGGCCTTCCGCAAGGCCGTGCTGCCGGCGGCGCGGCCGGCGATCGCAGCCGGGGTCGCGCTGGTCTGCATGGAGACACTGGCGGACTTCGGCGTGGTCGCCGCGCTGAACGTCGACACGTTCACGACCGCCATCTACCGCGCCTGGTTCGGCATGTTCTCCATCGCCGCGGCGCTGCAGATGGCGGCGCTGCTCGCGCTGCTCGCGCTCGGCGGCACCTGGCTCGAGCGAATGCTGCGCGGTAACCGGGGTTTCGCGAGCGACCGGGCCGGTCGCCTCGACCTGCCGCGGCAGCGACTGGTCGGCGTCGGCGCAATCGCCGCGACGACGACCGCGCTGGCCGTGCTCTCAGCCGCGTTCATATTGCCGATGATGCAGTTGCTGCACTGGTCCGTGCAGCACGCCGCCACCGACCTCGACTCCCGGTACTGGGCCTTCGCAGGCCGCAGCGTGCTGGTCGCGGCCTCCGGCGCGCTGGTCGTCGTCGCAGCGGCGCTGGCGCTCGGCTACGCGCTCCGGGGACAGACGAGTCGCTGGCTGCGCGGGCTCGGTCGCGTGGCGACGATCGGCTACGCGATTCCCGGCACCGTGCTGGCGGTCGGGCTCTTCGCGCCGGTGGCTGGATTCAACAACTGGCTGCAGCAGCAGCTCGACTCGCTGCTGGGAACATCGGCGCCTCAGCTCTTCCTGCAGGGTACATTGCTGACGATGTTCATCGCCTACCTCGCCCGCTTCCTGGCGGTCGGGAGCGGACCCGTGGAGAGCGGCCTCGCGCGGATCCATCGCAACCTCGACCAGGCCGCCGAGATCCTCGGCGTCCGCGGCGCGGCCCGCTTGAAGCGCGTACACCTGCCGCTGCTGCGCGGCAGCCTGCTCGCCGCCGGCGTCCTGGTGTTCGTCGACCTGATGAAGGAACTGCCGATCACGCTGATGACCCGGCCGTTCGGATTCGAGACGCTCGCGCTGCGCGTGTTCGAGATGACTGCCGAAGGCGAGTGGACCCGGGCGGCCCTCCCCTCGGTGATGATCGTCGCCGTCGGCATCCTGCCGGTGGTGCTGCTCGCGAGGCGCGTGACGCATGTGGCTTGAGCTCGAGGAAGTGTCGCGCCGGCTCGGGTCGAGCCGCGCCGTCGACGGGGTCAGCTTCGCAATCGAGCAAGGCGAGATCGCCTGCCTGCTCGGCCCGAGCGGCTGCGGCAAGACGACGACGCTGCGCTGCATCGCGGGATTCGAGGCGATAGACACCGGCCGCATCGTCTCGCGGGGCCGGCTGCTGAGCGGCCCGGGCGTGCAGCTGGCGCCGCAGCTGCGCGAGATCGGCTTCGTGTTCCAGGACCTCGCGCTGTTCCCGCACCTGACGGCTCGCGGCAACGTCGAGTTCGGCCTGCACGCGCTCGCCGCGGCCGAGCGCCGGGCGAGGGCCGCGGACATGCTCCGGCTGGTCGGCCTCGAAGACTTCGGCGACGCCTACCCCTCGCAACTCTCGGGCGGCCAGCAGCAGCGAGTCGCGCTGGCACGGGCCCTCGCGCCACGGCCCTCGACCGTGCTGCTCGACGAGCCGTTCGCGAGCCTCGACGTCACGCTGCGGAGCCGGCTGGTGGCGGAGCTGCGACCGCTGCTGAAGTCGCTGGGTGCGACGGCGCTGATCGTCACGCACGACCACGAGGATGCGTTCGCGCTGGCCGACAAGGTCGGACTGATGCGCGACGGCCGTCTCGAGCAATGGGCCACGCCCTACGACCTCTACCACCGGCCCGCCTCGCGTTTCGCGGCCGAGTTCGTCGGACAGGCCTCGTTCCTGCCCGCCTGCTGCGGCGGCGGTGGCGTGCTGCAGACCGAGCTCGGACCGCTGCGCGAGGGCCACGCGAGCACCGCCTGCGGCGGCGAGGTCGACGTGATGCTGAGGCCGGACGACGTGGTGCACGACGACATGGCGCCGCTGCGGGCACGCGTCGTCGAGCGCGTGTTCCGCGGCGCGGAGTTTCTCTACACGCTCGAGCTGCCGAGCGGGCGGCGCGTGCTGTCACTGGTGCCGAGCCACCACGACCACCGCGTCGGCGAGCACATCGGCCTGCGGCTGGACACCGATCACGTGGTCACGTTCGAGCCAGTCGCCGGCCGGTTCGCGGCCGACTGAGGTCGCCCCGGCGGCAGGAATCCGTGCCGATCGCGGCCGTTACGGCGCGCCGAAGTGTGTCGCGAGGTAGTCGAGGATCAGTTCACGCCGCTCGGGCGACTGCTCGGCCATGCCCTGCTCCTCGACCATCCACACGAGCAGCTTGTCCCAGGTCTCACGCGACAGCTGCTGCTGCTTGACGATCGCGAGCGAATGACATGAGTTGCAGAGCACGCCGGTCTCGGCCTGTCCGGGCCCGGCCGGCCAGTCGTCGCCGAAGTCCGGTGGCGGCGCCGCGGCGACGGCGGGCGCTCCAGTCTTCAGGCCGCCGAGGTAGGCGACGAGGTTGGCCCGTTCTACCGGATCGGCGATGCCGGCCAGTCCCATGCGGGTGCCCGGCGCGAATGCATTCGGGTCCGCCAGGAAGCGATCGATGCGCTCCGGCGTCCAGGTCCCGCCGACCGCCTTGAGTTCCGGCGAGTAGTCGAACCCGGCGACGCTGCCGACCTCGCGTCCGACCACGCCGTAGAGGTTCGGGCCGATCAGCGCCCCGCCGTCCGGTGCCACCGAATGACAGGCACTGCAGACGAGGAAGGCCTTCGCACCGGCCTCGGGATCGCCGGTCGCGGCCTGGACCGGCAAGACTGCGACGGCTGCGAGCAGCGCGAACGCCAGCCGAGCGGCTCCGCCGCGAGCGCCGCGCCACCCGCGCCAGACGGGTCTGCCGTGCCGTCTCATGCGACCGTCACCGAGATCCGGTGCATCGCGTTCGCGAGATAGCCCTTCGGGTTCCAGGCCACGGCGAAGGGTTGCGAAATGCCGCGATCGTCTGTCGCCCGCGCCCACACCTCGTAGTAGCCCTCTGACGGGAAACTCAGTTCCGCGGACCACCGCTGCCAGGAGTACTTGTTGGGCGGACGCTGCAGCTTCGCCTTCTGCCAGGTCGCGCCGAAGTCGATGCTGACGTGCACTTCGCGGACGCTGTGGTCCCCGGCCCAGGCATGACCGCGCACGGCGAGCCTGCGCCCGGCCACGGTGCCGCCACTCTCGGGCGAGGTGATCAGCGACTTGACCGGCATGGACTCGATGATCTTGAAGTCCTCCATCTTGACCTCGGCGCCCGGCGCCACCGGGTGTCGCGGCACGCGGTAGGAGTCGCCTTCCATCTTCGGCCCGTCGTGCACGACGTCGCGCACCCAGATGCGCTTCAGCCACTTGTGCGACGTGGACCCGGGCCAGCCCGGGCACACCGTGCGTACCGGAAAGCCGTGGTAACCGGGGATCGGCTCGCCGTTCATCTCGTAGGCGATGATCGAGTGCGGCTCCATGGCCTTCGCGATCGGCACGCCGCGCGAGATCGGGATCTTGCTGGCATCGCGCGAGAGGTGCATGTCGTAGCCGTAGTGCCCGGTGTAGACGGCGCTCTTGCGCAGGCCGGCGGCCTCGAGCACGTCGCGATAGCGCACGCCCGTCCATTCGGCGTTGCCGACCGCGCCGACGGTCCACTGGTTACCCTTGGCCGGCGGATTGAAGCTCGCGCGGCCGTTGCCGCCGCACTCGAGCTGCAGCGCCAGCTTGACCGGCTTGAAGCGCCGCTTCAGGTCGTCCAGCGTCAACGTCAACGGCTGGTCCACCTCGCCGTCCACGGTCAGCGTCCATTCGCTCGCGTCCATCGTCTCGGCCATCTCGGGCCGCAAACCGTTGTCGCGGACGAAGTGCCGGCTGTTCGGGGTCACGTCGTCGTCGAGCAGGTGCGCCGGCGTCTCCGCATTCAGCGGGCGGTCCCCGAGTATGACCAGGCCGTCCTTGCCCGCAAGCACGAGCTCACCGGTTCCCTCGGCCAGCGCCGCGGGGATGAACCCGGCCGGGAAGTTGCGGTGGAACGGAATCTGCGAGCCGACGGCCGCCGCCATCGCCGCGAGCCCGGCGCCCTTCAGGAAACCGCGTCGGCTGGTGCCGGCTTCGCGGCCGAATACCAGTCGGTCCGCACGCTCCGGATCGTCGGCATAGAGTTCGAACAGGCCACGCTCTTTGCGGGTGACTTTCTTCATCAGGGCTCTCCGGGATGCGGGAAAAGAATCGCGGCGACGAATATAAGGCTTTGTGAATATATTCGTGCCGGAGCGTCTTGACCATCCGGAATAGTTCGAACGCGCGCGGGCAGGTCGCCGCATGCTGCACTGCGGCAGAGCCCGGCAGGGTCGCTGCCGCGGCGGCATCGGCTCAGGCGCCCGGGATAAGCGCCTTCAGCAGGTAGGCGACCAGCAGCGTCGCGCCGAGGCCCGCGAGATACAGCAGCGCGAACCACGCCAGCCGGCGCCGGCGATCGCGCCGGGCCTGGTCACGCGCGGCATCGTCAATGGTAACCCGCACCGGCCGTGACCTTGCCGCGGAAGACCCAGTACACGTACGCGGTATAGCCGAGGATCACCGGCAGCATCACGACCGCCCCGACCAGCAGCAGGCCCTGAGCGTTCGGGGCGGCTGCCGCCTCGTGGATCGTCAGCTGGTAGGGCACGAGGTACGGATAGATCCCGATCAGCAACCCCGCATAGCCGAGCAGGAACAGCACGACCGTCCACAGGTACGGCGAGTACGTTGCGCTGCCACGCAGGCCGGTGACCAGCCTCCAGAACGCGAACGCCACCAGGATCGGCACCGGCGTCAGCGGCAGCAGGCGCGACCAGTCGATCTCGGGATAACGCAGCCCCCAGCGATCGGCGGCCGCGGCATCGAGCGCCGGCACCCAGAAACTGACCACGATCATCATCAGCAGCGTGATCGCCGCCGATGCGACGCCGACACGCCGGCTCCAGCCCTGCAGCCGGCCCTCGGTCTTGATCACCAGCCAGCCCGCGCCGAGCAGCGCGTAGCCCCAGACCAGCGCGCAGCCGGTGACGAATGAAAAAGGCGTCAGCCAGTCGAACATGCCGCCGGTGAACCGGCCATCCGTCAGCGTGATTCCCTGCACCAGCGCTCCGAGCACCAGCCCCTGCGCGAAGGTCGCGACCACCGATCCCCAGTGGAAGGCCTGGTCCCAGACCCGTCGGCCGGACCCGGTGGCCTTGAAGCGGAACTCGAAGGCGACGCCACGGAAGATCAGCGCGATCAGCATGAAGCCGATCGGCATGTACACCGCGGGCATCAGCGCTGCGTAGGCCTTAGGGAACGCCGCGAACAGCCCGCCGCCGCCGAGCACCAGCCAGGTCTCGTTGCCGTCCCAGACGGGCGCGACGCTGTTCATCATCACGTCGCGGTCCTCGTCCTTCTCCGCGAACGGAAACAGGATACCGACGCCGAGGTCGAAGCCGTCCAGCAGCACGTACAGGAACACCGCGACCGCGAGCAGGAAGGCCCACGCCATCGGCAGGTCGATGAAGTCCATGGTCATGCCTCCTCAGCCGCCGCTCGGCGGCGCCGTCGGTGAGCTGGCGGATGCCTCCGGCACCATCCAGGTCGCGAGCTTCGGTCTCTCGGGCGGCGGCGCCTCGCCCTGCTCGGGACCGGCCCAGGCGAGCTTGAAGAGATAGTAGGAACCCGCGGTGAAGACGATCGCGTAGACGAACACGAACACGATCAGCGAGGTGCCGACCGCGCCCGCGGTCACCGGCGAAACTGAGTCCACCGTCCGCAGCAGTCCGTACACGGTGTAAGGCTGCCGGCCCACCTCGGCCGTGATCCAGCCGGTGATCACGGCGACGAAGCCGAGCGGTCCGCTCAGGAAACACAGCCGCAGGAAGAGCGTGTGCCGGGTGATGTCGGTGCGCCAGAGCAGGAACGCCCCGACGTAGCCGATGAACAGCATCAGCATCCCGATGCCCACCATGATCCTGAAGCTCCAGAACACGATCGCCACCGGCGGGCGTTCCTCGACCGGCCACTCCTTCAGGCCGCGGATCGTGCCGTCGAAGGAGCCGGTGACGATCCAGCTGCCGATGTCGGGAATCTCGAGCGCGTAGTCGTTCTGCTCGGTCTGCTCGTTCGGCAGGCCGAACAGCACCAGCGGCGCATTGCCTTCCCAGGTTTCCCAGTGGCCTTCCATTGCGGCCAGCTTGGCCGGCTGCTGCTCGTACACGTTGGCGCCGTGCTCGTGACCCGCGATGATCTGCAGCGGCACGACGACGACCAGGAAGCCCATCGCCATCTTGAACATGATCCGCGCGTGCGCGGGACGGATGCCCCTGAGCAGGTGCAGCGCGGCGACCGAGGCGACCACGATCGAGGTCGTCAGGTAGGCCGCGAGCACCATGTGCGTGAAGCGGTACGGGAACGACGGATTGAAGACCACCTCGAGCCAGTCCGTGGCGTAGAAGATGCCGTCCCGGATCTCGTAGCCCGCCGGCGTCTGCATCCAGCTGTTGGCCGCGAGGATCCAGAACGCGGAGATCAGCGTGCCGACCGCGACGATGCAGGTCGAGGCGAAATGCAGCACCGGACCGACCTTGCTGCGGCCGAACAGCATGATGCCCAGGAACGAAGCCTCGAGGAAAAACGCCGTCAGGACCTCGTAGCCGAGCAGCGGCCCGAGCACGTTGCCGGTCTTCTCAGAGAACAGGCTCCAGTTCGTGCCGAACTGGTAGCTCATCACCAGCCCCGAGACGACGCCCATGCCGAACGACACCGCGAAGATCTTCACCCAGAACCGGTACAGGTCCATGTAGATCTCGCGGCCGGTTCTCAGGTGCAGTCCCTCGAGCACGGCGAGATAGCTCGCCAGTCCGATCGTGAACGAAGGGAAGATGATGTGGAACGAGACCACGAACGCGAACTGCAGCCGCGCCAGCAGGACCATGTCGAGGAATTCGTTCAATTGGAGAGCCTCCAGTGACAGTGGCGGCGAGCGAGCGGCGCTGCCTCCGGGCACGGCATCGGCGCCGACCGCGAGCGCGGCAGGTCCGTGCTCGTGACAGCAGCGCTGTTTTCTAGGCTAGCCCAGCGTGCGCAGGCTGTCAGCCCTTAAGCACCACCCGGCGGGAGTCGCAGACGAGGCGCCGGACCGAGCCGACGAACCGGGATTGCGAGGGCGTTATGGCCGCAGGACCTGGTCTATCGTGACCAGGTCGACGAGCCCGCGGGCGCCGTACAGCGCCGGCAGGATCACCTCGGGCGGATGGCTGCGGCGCAGCCGGGCCACTTTCTCTGTGCCGGCGCGGTACGCGGGCAGGTACATCCGCCCGAGCAGTGGATGGCGGCCCCAGGCGCCGGAGAGCTTGTCCGCACGCTCCTCTGAAACCAGGTACTCCGCCCGCAGCGCCGCCCTCACCTTCTCGACGGGCCAGCCGCGCTGCCAGGTCAGGTAGGACGACTGGTTCTTCGCGTCGTCCTGCAGCAGCGCGAGCAGCGTGCCCAGCTGCAGGTCCGGATCGGGCAGCTCGTCGACTTCCCGCACGCCGTGCGCCATCAGTATCGCGTTGTTTGCGATGCCCTCGGACAACGCGGCACCCCGCGTGTTCATGGTCTGGATCGTCGACTCGAAACCGAGCCGGCCGCGCACATACAGCGCCTGGAGCCAGGCGAAGGTCGTCACGTGGCCCGGCACGACCTCGTGCGAGACGAGCTGCATGAACTCCGGCACCGAGATCTGCAGCGCCGCATTGATCTCGTAGGTCGCCTCGTACTGCGGCGAGCGGTCCCGGTTGCGGGCGCGGCCGAGGTAGTTCATCGAGCCGGAGAACCAGGCGTTCTCGATCGGCAGGAAGCGGATGTTCGCGCGCGGCACGTCGCGCAGCGCGCGCGGCAGGTGCGGCACGACGTGCTGCCGCGTCCCGGCGTCGAACTGCGCGATGCAGGCCCCGGCGAGCATCGGGATGGACTTCGTCGGCACCATGCGTTCGGCCCGCCAGGCGTCCACAGCCTCGAGCAGCCTGCGGGGCCCGCGCGAGCGGTACCCCTGCGAACGCAGCAACTCGGCGACCCGCTGCCGTCTCGCCGCGGGCTCCGACGGCATGGGTGGCGCGCCGGTCGAGGCGATCACGCAGCGCTCGTAGGGCACGGCCGGTCCGCGGCCGAGGATCTCCTGCACGAGATCCCACATCACGATCAGGCATTCGCCGAGGCCCTGCAGGTACGCACCGCGCAGGCCGCGCATCGCGGCGGCGGCATCGGAGAGCTGCGCAATCGCCTGCGGCACGTCCACCGCCGCCAGGTAGTCGTCCACCGCAGCCCGGTCGAGCTTGCGCGCCATGACGCCGCCGGTGCTGCGCAGTCGCGCAGCGGAGGGGTGCGTGTACGCCTTCGGCAGGCGTTCGTCCGAGAACCAAGAGTCCGCGATGAAGCGCCCGGTCCCGGACGGGTTCATCACGTCGCCTCCCCAGAGCGTGTCGATCCCGAGGATCGCGGTCGCAGTGGCGCGGGAGAGTTTCTTCTCGTCGATCATGTTCGTCGGCTCCGCAACATCAACGCTCGAGCTGCCCGCGAATGCAGTACAGGTAAAGTTCGCGGAAATCCCGTTCCGTCATCGCGACCGGATTGCCGCCGGTCGAGGGATCGGCCAGCGCCTGCGGCGCGAAGGCGGCCGCGTGCTCCTCCTGAACGCCGATGTCGGCGAGGGTCCGCGGGATGCCGATATCGGCGCGCAGCGCGAGCACCCAGTCGAGGAAGCCGTCGAACGAGGCGTCGGCGAGGCCGAGATATGCCGACAGGCGGATCATCTTCTGCTCGATCGCGCGACGGTTCCAGGCCAGCACGTAGGGCATCACGACGGCGTTCGTGAGCCCGTGATGGCTGCCAAGGTTCGCGCCGCACGGATGACTCAGGCTGTGCATCGCGCCCAGCCCCTTCTGGAAGGCCGTCGCCCCCATCGACGAGGCCACCAGCATGTGCGACCGGGCCTCGACGTTGCCGGGCTCGTGGACCGCCACCGGCAGCCACTGCTTCACCAGGCGCATGCCTTCGGCCGCGATGCCCTCGGCCATCGGGTGATACCCGGGAGCGCACCAGGCCTCGAGGCAGTGGGACAGCGCGTCCATGCCGGTTGCAGCCGTCACCTGGGCCGGGAGCCCCACGGTCAGCTCCGGGTCCTCGATCACCAGCGCCGGCAGCATGCGGGGATGAAAGATGATCTTCTTCGTGTGATCCGACAGGTCCGTGATGACCGAAGCGCGCCCGACCTCCGAGCCGGTGCCCGCGGTCGTCGGGACGGCCACGACCGGCGCCATGCCGCTCACGTCGACGCGCGTGTACCAGTCCTCGCGATCCTCGAAGTCCCAGAGCGGGCGCTTCTGCCCGACCATCAGCGCGATCGCCTTCGCCGCGTCGATCGCGCTGCCACCGCCGAACGCGATCACGCCGTCGTGTCCGCCGTCGCGGAAAGCCGCGACCCCGTCGCTGACGTTCTGCTCGACCGGGTTCGCCTGTATGTCCGAGAAGACTCCACAGCCCAGTCCCGCCTCGCGGCACGAGGCGACGGCCTGGTCGATCATCGGCAGCGCGGCCAGGCCGCGATCGGTCACCAGCAGCGGGCTTTGCATGCCGAGACTGCGGCATGCCTCCGGCAGCTCGCGTATGCGGCCCGCTCCGAAGCGGATCGAGGTGGGGTAGTTCCAGTTGCCCTTCAGTTCCATCGTGCTGCTCCGTGCTCAGGTGCCGAGCCGAAGGTGGAAGGACTTCGGCCGGGTCAGGTGCTCGTAGCCGACCCGGGACAGCGTGCAGCCGCGGCCCGAGTCCTTGACGCCCACCCAGGCCAGCCCCGGATCGAGGTAGTCGCAGCGGTTCATGAACCAGGTCCCGGTCTCGACGCGCTGGCCCAGCGCGACGGCGGCCTCGGCGTCGCCGGTCCACACGGCGGCCGTCAGCCCGTAAGGGCTGTCGTTCATCAGCGCGACGGCCTCCTCGTCCGTGGAGACCTTCATCACCCCGGCGACGGGGCCGAAGATCTCCTCGTTCATTACCGGCATGCCGTGGTCCACGTCGAGCAGCAGCTGCGGCGCCAGGTAAGGCGTGCCGGCGACGCTGCGGGGAAACTCCCGCTCGTCGATCGCCGCAGTCGCGCCCGCGGCCACCGAAGCAGCCACCTGCCGCCGGATCTCGTCGGCAGCCGCCACCCGGATCACCGGTCCGAGCGTCGTGTCGGGCGAGGTCGGGTCGCCGAGCACGTAGCGTCGGGTCAGCTCGATCGCGCCGGCGACGAAGTCGTCGTAGAGCTTCTCGTGCACATAGATGCGCTGGATGCCGCAGCAGGACTGCCCGCTGTTGAAGAACGCGCCGTCGACCAGGTTCTCGATCGCGTGCCCGAGGTCCGCGTCGTGGCGGACGTACGCCGGATCGCAGCCGCCGAGCTCGAGCCCCGTGCCGATGAATCGCTCCGAGGCGGCCCGCTGCACCGCGTGACCACCAGCCACCGAGCCGGTGAACGCGACGAAGTCCACGCGCGGGTCGCGTATCGCACGCTCCGTCGTCGCATGGGAAAGATGCACCGGCTGGAACACGCCCTCCGGCAACCCGGCCTCGCGGAAGCACTCGGCGAAGCGCTCGGCGCAAAGCGGCGTCTGTGCCGAGTGCTTCAGCAGCACGACGTTGCCGGCCATGATCGCGGGCACGACGCTGTTCACCGCGATCAGGTACGGGTAGTTCCAGGCCGCGATCGTGAACACGACGCCGAGCGGCTCGCGCCGGACGAAGCGGCGGAAGTCCGTCTTCGGTCCCGGGTCCACGTCGGCCAGCGCCTCGGCGGCGATCCCGATCATGTAGCGGGCACGCTCGAGCGTGCCGCGGACCTCGTTCGGCGCGTAGCGCAGCGGCCGTCCCATCTGCCAGGTCAGCTCGAGCGCGATCTGCTCGCGCCGCGACTCGAACGCATCGCAGAACCTGCTGCAGATGGCCGCGCGCGTCGCCAGGTCAGTGTCACGCCAGGCCCGGCCGGCCGCCACGGCTCGCTCGAGCAACTCGTCGAGCCGGGCATCGCTCGCCAGCTCGCGTTCGCAGTAAACCGTGCCGTCGACCGGAGTGATCGTCTTCTGGATGCTCATGGTCAGATGATCTCGAAGTAACGGGCCATTTCCCAGTCGGTGATGTGGCGCCGGAATTCCCGCTCCTCCCACTCGCGTGTCGCGGCGAAGTGGTCGACGAACTCGTCGCCGAACCAGTCCCGCGCCATCTGCGAACGCCTCAGGCGCGCCGCCGCCTCGCCGAGACTGCGCGGCAACGCCAGTCGTTTCGGAAACTTCTGCTCGTAGGCGTTGCCCCGCACCATCGACTCGGGTTCGACGCGGTTCTCTATTCCCCACAGGCCGGACGCGAGGGCCGCAGAGAGGATCACGTAGGGATTCGCGTCGGCCGCCGCGACGCGGTACTCGATGCGCTGCGACTTCGGGCTGCCGCCGATGACCCGCAGCGCCGTCGTGCGGTTGTCCACCGACCAGCTCGAATCAGTCGGCGCCCAGAAGCCGGGAATCAGCCGCGTGTAGGAGTTCACGGTCGGCGCGACCATCGCGAGCAGCTCCGGCATCAGGCGCTGCTGCCCGCCGAGGAACCAGCGCATCAGTTCGCTGATGCCGTGCGGCTGCGCCCCATCGTGGAACAGCGGCTTGCCCGCCGCGTCGCGCAGCGACATGTGGATGTGGCCACTCTGGCCGGGCCAGTCCGGGGACCACTTGGCCATGAACGTCGCCATCAGTCCACGGCGCTGGGCGATGACTTTTGCAAATGTCTTGAACAGCGCCGCCTTGTCCGCCGCGGCGAGACCGTCGTCGGCCGCCAGCGCCGCCTCCATCACGCCGGGGCCGGTCTCCTCGTGCAGTCCCTCGATCGGCAGGTCCATCTTCTCGCAGCTCTCGAGCAGGTCCCGGTACAGGTCGCTCCAGACGCTGTTGCGAATGACCGAGTAGCCGAAGAAATCCGGCGCGATCGGCTTCAGGTCGCGGTAATGCTTGGCCCGGACGGAGTCCGGCGTCTCGTCGAACACGAAGAACTCGTATTCGAAGCCCGCGTAGAGCTCGTAGCCCATCCGGCGCCCGCGCTCCAGCACCCGCCGCAGCAGGCCTCGCGGGCAGATCTTCTCTGCCTCGCCGCAGAACTCGCCGAGGAAGAACAGCACCGGCTCCTCCCACGGCAGCGCGCGGCAGGATTGCGGCAGCACCCGGACCTCCGCGTCCGGATACCCGGTGTGCCAGCCGGTGTAACGCACGTTGTCGTAGAGCTGGTCCTTGCTGTCCCAGCCCAGCACCACGTCGCAGAAACCGAAGCCACCGTCGAGCGCCGAGTCGAACTTGCCGGCGGACATGTACTTGCCGCGCAGTATCCCGTCGACGTCGAAGGCTCCGACCTTCACGTGATCCAGCCCCCGCTCGGCGACGATCGCCCGCGCATCGGCTGCACTGCGTACCTGTCTCGGTTCCATCTGGCCCCCCTGGATGAATGGCTCCGCGACGGTCGCCCGTTGCGAAGCACGCATTATTGCCCCTGCGGTCGGCCTCGCGGCGTACGCAGCTACCGCAACGCTGCCGAGCCCGGCCGCAGGCGCATGCCGGCCGGCAGCCGCGTGAACGGCAGCGTCGCCGGATCCGCCGGGCTGGGTCCCGGTGCCTCGACCAGCAGCACCCGTCCCGCGATCGGGCCGAAATCGGCGCGGAAATGCACCGAGCTCTTCAGCACCAGCACGTTCGCACGGGCCGGCTCCGCGCCGAGATGCCTGAACATCGCCTGGTCGGCCGCCTGCTGCTTGCGCGTCGCCACCGCGATCCGTACCTGTCCCAGCGACAGCAGCGCCATCGGGCCGAGCTCGAAGCGGCCGCCACGGTAGAACGGGCCAGTGCCGGTGAAGCGCCCGTCGCCGAGCCGCTCGACGCGGTATCGGGCACGCAGCGGCGTCTCGCCGGGAAATCCAGTCCTGGCGCCGAGCGCCAGGTCGACGTCCGCACCCTGGCCCGCACCATGCGCCAGCGCCGCAGCCTCCGGGTCCCAGATCACGCCGAGCAGCGTTCCGGGCAGATCCGCAGCCACCAGTGCCTTGAGCAGCGTGGTCGTGTCCGCGTTGCCGCCCGCGCCGGGGTTGTCCTGCGTATCGGCCAGGATCAATGGGCGTCCGGCGTCCGCGCGCCAGGCCCGCGCCTCGCGCACAGCGTCCTCGACGCTGACGAGCTGCAGGTCGAATCCCCGCTCCTGCTCTGCCACGGCGGCCGCCAGCTCATCGGCCGCACGGCCGACGGTCGCTGCATCGTACCCATAGGCGACGATGCTCGGGCCGCACTCGGCCACGTCCGCCGCCGGAAAGCCCGGGAAAAAGCCCAGCGAGGCGACGCCGGGCGCTTGCGTGCTTCGGACCCTCGCCATCAGCGAGTGCATCGGCTCGACCAGCGTGCACTGGGAAGTCAACGGAATCAGGAATGGCAACGGGCGCCGTGCGCGGGCGGCGAACGGTCGCTCGAGCACCTGCCGCAGCAGCGCGTGCGCGCGGGCGCCGGTTTCGGCCATGTCGACGTGCGGATAGGTAAGGTAGCCCAGCAGCGCATCGGCCGCGGCGACCATTCGCGGCGAGACGTTGGCGTGGAAATCCAGGCTCGCGACGATGCGCACGTCGGGCCCTACCCGCCTGCGTATTCGCTCGAGCAGCTCGCCGTCCGCGTCGTCCACGTGCTCCGCGACCATCGCACCGTGCAGGTCCAGGTACACGGCGTCGAGCGACGCGCAATCCGCGAGCCCGTCGAGCAGCATCGCCGAGACGCGCTCGAACGCATCGCGCGTCACCCGGCCGCAGGGCTGGGCCGAGCACCACGCGAGCGGCTCGATGCGGCAGCCGGCCGCCACGGCCTCCTCGATGAATCCCGCGGCCGGCAGATTGATGCCCCGGACCGCATCGGGCAGATCGGCGCCCCGCACCAGGCCCGGCCAGGCATCGGGCGCCTCGAAATCAGCCATCGTCGCCGGCAACGGGGAGAAGGTGTTGGTTTCGTGCTGGAAGCCGCCGACCGCAATTCGGGCCATGGGACGCGATGAGTCTCTCCGCCTCGTTGCCAGCCACTGTAGCCGAATTCCCGGGGCCCCGTTTCCGGGCCGACGACCGTCCGCCCGGACGCGTCCCCCGTCATGCAGGCCTGCAGTTGACTCCGGGCGTCTAATGTGCGAATCACTGCCGCAGGGGTTTCCGGAGAACGAGGCGCGATGAAACGGGGGCAATCCCTTGTCATCCAGAAGAAGCGGATTCCTCGCGGCATTTTTCCGTTGCTTTGCAGTGTCTGAGTCCCACAGAAGGAGAGCGACATGCTTCGAAGGTCATTCCTGAAGAAAGCGGCGATCGCCGCCACCGCGACATCCTCGGCCGTGCTGGCCGCCTGCGGTCGGAAGGAGAGCGAGGTCGCCGGATCGGGCGCTCCCGCCGTGGTGACGGACAAGAAGACGACGATCAAGTGGCGGCTGCAGACCTATGCCGGCGCGGCGCTCGCCGAGCACGTGATCAAGCCGTCCATCGAGGCCTTCAACAAGGCCGCCAACGGCGAGATGGTGATCGACCTGTACTTCGCCGACCAGCTGGTGCCGACCGGGGAGCTGTTCAGGGCCATGCAGCAGGGCACGATCGACGCGGTGCAGAGCGACGACGATTCGATCGCCGCGCCGGTGGACGTCGCCGTGTTCGGCGGCTACTTCCCGTTCGCGACCCGCTACAGCCTGGATGTGCCCGCGTTGTTCCATCGCTACGGGCTCAAGGAGATCTGGGAAGAAGCGTACGGCGAGGTGGACGGCGTGACGTGGCTGAGCGCCGGCTCCTGGGATCCCTGCCACTTCAACACCGTCAAGCCGATCACCAGCCTCGCGGACCTGAAGGGACTGCGGGTGTTCACTTTCCCGACCGCCGGCAAGTTCCTGTCCCGCTTCGGCGTGGTTCCGGTGACGCTGCCCTGGGGCGACGTCGAGGTCGCGGTGCAGACCGGCGAGCTCGACGGCATCGCCTGGTCCGGCATCACCGAGGACTACACGGTGGGCTGGGCCGAAGTGACGAACTACTTCCTGACCAACAACATCTCGGGCGCCTGGATCGGCTCGTACTTCGCCAACTCGGAAGCCTGGGCGAAGGTGCCCGAACACCTGAAGACGCTGTTCCACCTCTGCATAGACAGCTCGCACTACTACCGCCAGCACTGGTACTGGGGCGGCGAGGCGTACCTGCGCGTCAAGGGCGAGAAGATGAAGCTGACGACCATCCCGGCCGCCGAATGGGCGACCGTCGAGGCCGAGGCGCTCAGGTTCTGGGACGAGATCGCCGCGACCAGCCCGAGATGCGCGAGGGTGGTGCAGATCTTCAAGGACTACAACGACCTGATGAAGAAAGCCGGTCCGCCGTACCGCTACTAGCGTGATCCGGCACTGCGCTCGGCGGCGACGGGCGGCGACCCGTCGCCCCGGCCAGGCCTGCTGATCCAGAGCGAAGGGTCATGCCCAGAATCGTCAAGGCCTACGTCCGCTACGTCGATGCGATGAACCGGGCCATCGGCTCGGTCGTCATGTACCTGGTGTTCGTGATGATGGGCGTGCTGCTGTTCGGCTCGCTGTCCCGCTACGTGTTCAACGTGCCGTTCCTGTGGATCATCGAGATGGCCCAGTTCCTGATGGCCGCGTACTACCTGCTCGGGGGCGGCTACTCGATGCAGCTGGACTCGCACGTGCGGATGGACGTGCTCTACGAGCGCTGGCGACCGCGGACCCGGGCCTTCTGGGACTCGCTGACCGCGTTCTGCCTGGTGTTCTACCTGATCTTCCTGGTCCGGGGCGGCATGTCCAGCACCGCCTATGCGATCAAGTACGGGCAGACGAACTACTCGGCCTGGGCGCCACCGATGGCGCCGATCAAGGCGATCATGACCGTCGGCATCGTGCTGATGCTGCTGCAGGCGATCTCGACCTTCTTCAAGGACCTCGCGGCCTTCACCGGCAGGGAGCTCGAGTGAGCTACGAGCTGATCGCGCTGCTGATGTTCTCGACGATGATGCTGATGCTGCTGACCGGGCAGCGGGTCTTCGGCGCGATCGGCTTCGTCGCCACGGTGTTCGCGCTGTGGCTGTGGGGCAAGGGCGGCGCCGAGATTCCGTTCGCGGCCAGCATCACGCTGCTGAACTGGTACCCGCTGCTGACGCTGCCGATGTTCATCTACATGGGCTACATGCTGTCGGAGTCGGGTATCGCCGGCGACCTGTACCGGATGTTCCACGTCTGGACCGGCCCGATGAACGGCGGGCTGGCGGTCGGCACGGTGCTGCTGATGGTCGCGATCTCCGCGATGAACGGGCTGAGCGTGGCCGGCATGGCGATCGGAGCGAGCATCGCACTGCCCGAGCTCTTGAAGCGCGGCTACGACAAGCGGATGGTGACCGGCGTGATCCAGGCCGGCAGCTCGCTCGGCATCATGATCCCGCCGAGCGTCGTGCTGGTGCTGTACGGCATGATCGCCCGGCAGCCGGTGGGTCAGCTGTGGCTCGCCGGCGTGCTGCCGGGCCTGTTGCTTGCCGGGCTGTTCATCGCGTACATCTCGATCCGCTGCTGGCTGCAGCCGCAGCTCGGTCCCGCGCTGCCACTGGAGGAGCGCCAGCAGATCACCTGGCGCGATCGGATCCGGCTGCTGAAGGCCGGCGTGCTGCCGCTCTTGATCATCTTCTCGATGACCGGGCTGTTCCTGATGGGCGTGACGAGCCTGGTCGAGAGCTCGGCCGTCGGCGCGGCGATGGCCACGCTGGTCGCCTGGCGCAAGGGTCGGATCACCCGGCAGGTCATGCAGGACACGCTGAAGAAGAGCCTGGCCGTCTCCTGCATGTTCATGTGGGTGATCCTGGCCGCGCTCGCCTTCGGCGCGGTCTTCGACGGCCTCGGCGCGGTCAAGGCGATCGAGATCCTGTTCCTCGACAAGTGGGGCCTGGAACCCTGGCAGGTGCTGGTGCTGATGCAGCTCACCTACATCCTGATGGGCATGTTCCTCGACGACACGGCGATGCTGATCATCGTCGCGCCGCTGTACGTGCCGCTGATCATCTCGCTCGGCTTCAACCCGATCTGGTACGGCGTGCTCTACACCATCACCTGCCAGATCGCCTACATGACGCCGCCGTTCGGCTACAACCTGTTCCTGATGCGGGCGATGGCGCCGAAGGAAATCACGCTGGCCGATATCTACCGCTCGATCATCCCGTTCGTGCTGATCATGGTCTTCGGGCTGGCGCTGGTGATCATCTTCCCGCAGATCGCGCTGTGGCTGCCGGGCCTGTACTACGGGCAGTAGCCGCGCGGGGTCAACCGGCCATGAACGGCGCTCAATCCCTGGTCGGCACGCTGGTCAACTGCGGCGTCGAGGTCTGCTTCGGCAACCCCGGCACCTCCGAGATGCACTTCGTCGCGGCGCTGGACTCGAGCCCGGGCATGCGTGCGGTGCTGTGCCTGTTCGAGGGCGTAGCGACCGGGGCGGCCGACGGCTACGGCCGCATGGCCGGTCGCCCGGCCGCGGTGCTGCTGCACCTGGGCCCTGGGCTCGCGAACGGGCTCGCCAACCTGCACAACGCCCGGCGCGCGGCCTCGCCGGTGGTCGCGATCGTCGGCGACCACGCCACCTCTCACCTGCAGTACGACGCGCCGCTCACCTCCGACATCGTCGGTTTTGCGCGGCCGGTCTCGAACTGGATCGTCACGTCGAAGAGCGCGCTCACGGTGGCTTCCGATGCCGCGCGGGCCGTCCAGGCGGCAACCGCCCCGCCCGGCGCGATTGCGACACTGATCCTGCCGGCCGACAGCGCCTGGAACGAGGCCGCGCACGCAGCGACGCCGCTGCCGCGGCTGGCGCCGCAGGCCGTGACTGGCAAGGTGATCGACGGGACGGCGAAGCTGCTCGGCAACGGCAAGCGCACCGCGCTGCTGGTCCGTGGCGCGGCGCTGCTAGGACCCGGCCTCGAGGCCGCCGGTCGGGTCGCGGCGAAGACCGGCGCGCGTCTCCTCTGCGATACGTTCGCGCCGCGAACCGAGCTCGGCGCCGGACGCGTGCCGCTCGAGCGCCTGCCTTACTTCGCCGAACAGATCGTCGAGTTCCTGGCCGGCATCGAGCAGCTGGTGCTGGTCGGTGCCCGGCCGCCGGTGTCCTTCTTCGCCTACCCGGGCGTGCCGAGCTGGTGTTCACCCGAGGGCTGCCACTTCGCGACGCTCGCGCATCCGCACGAGGACGGCGTCCAGGCGCTCGAGGCGCTCGACCTCGCGCTCGGCGGGACGCCGCCCAGGCCCGCGCGCGTCCCGCTGGATCTGCCGGCAGCGCCCCGGGGACCACTGACCCCGCTCACGCTGGCGCAGGGCATCGCCAGGCTCACGCCCGAGCACGCGGTGCTCAGCGACGAGTCGATCACGCTCGGCTTCGTGCTCGCGCAGGTGATGGCGGTCGCCCGTCCGCACGATCACCTTCCCTGCGCAGGCGGGTCGATCGGGCAGGGGCTTCCGGTCGCGGTCGGCGCCGCGATCGCCTGCCCGGATCGCAAAGTGGTCTGCATCGAGGGCGACGGCAGCGCCGCCTACACCTTGCAGGCGCTGTGGACGATGGCGCGGGAGAATCTCGACGTCACGGCCGTCATCTGTGCCAACCGCAGCTACCGGATCCTGACCGTCGAACTCGAGCGTGTGGGCGCGAGCGGCGCAGGTCCGAAGGCCGCGTCGATGCTCGACCTGCAGGACCCCGAGCTGGACTGGACCCGCATCGCGCAGGGCCTCGGCCTCGAGGCGAGCCGCGCGGGCACCAGCGAGGAGTTCCTCGCGCAGTACGGCGCGGCGATGAGGCAGCGCGGACCGCGACTGATCGAAGCGATGCTCTGAGTCAGGCCGCGGCCGGCCGCCGGGGCGTGGGCCCGCCGCCGCTCTAGATCCACCTCAGGCGCCGCAACAGCCAGATCTCCAGCGCCGCGATGACCGCCAGCCCGAGGCCGACGACTGCGAACGACCATTTCCAGTCTACGCCGGGGATCCCGCCGACGTTGATGCCGAGGTAGCCGGTCAGCAGGCCGAGCGGCAGGAACACCGCGGCGACGATCGACAGCACGTACATGTTGCGGTTGATCTGCTCCGAGATGCGGGCCGCGAGCTCCTCCTGCACGATCTGCGCACGCTCCCGTACGGCGTCGAGGTCCTCGACGTAGCGGGTGATCCGGTCCGCCACCTCGCGCAGCCAGCGCCGGTCCATCGGCGAGAGCCAGTCCGCCTGGTGCGTCAGCAGACGCGACATTGCCTCCCGCTGCGGGGCGATGTACCGGCGCAGCGCGATCGCCGTCTGCCGCAGGTCCGCGAGCTTCGTCCGGGTACCCTCGGTTCGTCCCGAGAGGAGCTGCTGCTCCAGGTCGGCCACCTCCTCCTCCAGGCCGTCGACGACCGGTCCCATCCGCTCGACCAGGCCTTCGGAGAGCTCGGCGAGAAAGTCGCCGGTCGTCCGCGGGGCACGGCCCTCCGCGATCGACGTCCGGATCGCATCCACGGCCATGATGCGCCGGCGGCGTACGCTGACGATCCGGCCCGCCTCGGCCCAGAGCACCAGCGCCACCATGTCCTCCGGATCGGCGCCGGGGTTCAGGTTCACGCCACGCAGGCTGAGCAGCAGGTTTTCAGCGTAGCCTTCGCAGCGCGGCCGCGACTCGCTCGACAGCAGCGCCTCGCATACCACCTCGTCGAGGCCCGATTCTGCTTCGAGCCATGCGCGACTGCCCGCCGCATCCCGCCGCAGGTGAACCCAGAGCCAGCCGTCCTCGGGACGGTGCGAGCGCACGCCGTCCCAGTCGAGCGCGCGGCCACCGCCCTGCCCGTCGAAGACGTAAGCGCAGATCAGGTCGGCGGATTCGTTCATGACGCTACCTCGTCGCGGATCGGTGACCGGTCCGGCCGAGCGTAACCCGCGCCTCGGTGCGCTGTGAATCGGCGCGCTCGCGTTAGACTTCGGCGGCAGGACCGACAGGTTTCGACCCACCGCGATGATGCCGAACAGAACCAAGCACGCGTTCGAGTTCTTCGGAATGCTGATCGCCTGTGCCTGCGCCCTGCTGGTCGCGGGCTGTGCATCGTCGCCGGCCCCCGCGTCCCCCGAGCCCCGGGCGCCGGCCGCTGCGACCGCAGCGCAATCCGTGGCGGGCGATGACTCCGCCGAAGTCCAGACCCATACGATCGACGGCGTGACCGTTTCCGCCTGGCTGGTGCCGGACGACGAGGCTGAGCGGCGCTACGGCGTCGACCTCGCGGACAAGGGCCTGCAGGCCGTCTGGCTGCGGGCAGACAACGCCACCACGAAGGTTCTGTGGCTGCTGGCCGCGTACGTGGACCCGGATTACTTCACCGCCGACGAGGCGGCGTATCTGTTCCGCTTCGGCACCTCCGGCGAGGAACTCGAGCAACTGAGACAGCGATTCCGCGACCTGGCCATGCGCGCGAAGCTGGAACCCGGGCTCGCCTACGAGGGACATGTGCTGGTTCCGCGCTCGGAGGGCGGGCGCTACGTGGAGGTGACCATCAATGGCCGGGCCGAGGTACGGCGTTTCGGGTTTCCGCTGCGGACTCCCGACGGGCACTTCGACTTCGAGGACCTCGATCCGGCGGCGATCTACCCCGGGTTCGCACGGCCAGACCTGGACGAAGACGAACTGCGCAAGCGGCTCGAGGAGCTTCCCTGCTGTGCAACGAACGCGTCCGGCGAGCGGGCCGGAGACCCGCTCAATATCGTACTGATCGGCAAGCCTTCACAGGTGATGGCGTCGCTGTCGCACAGCGGCTGGTCGTTCACGCATCGCATCGACTGGACGACGATCCGTCGCGAGATCTCGGCGGCGGTGGCCGGGAGCCGCTACCCGAACGCGCCGGTCAGCGACCTGTACGTCTTCGGCCGGGCTCAGGACCTGGCTTTCCAGCGGGCGCGCTTCACACTCGCCCAGCGCAACCACATGCGGCTGTGGCTGGCGCCGTACACGTTCCGGGGTCTGTCGATCTGGGTCGGGCAGGTCAGCCGCGACATCGGCGTCAAGGTGACGACGAAGTCGCCGACGCTGACGACCCACATCATCGATCCGCTGGTGGACGAGGCGCGGCAGTACGTGCTGGAGAGCCTGCTGATCCGCCATCGAATCGAGGCCTTCACGTTCGTACCGGGCGCGCCGGTCGCGACGCTCGAGGACCCGGCCCGCAACCTGACGGACGACCCCTACGTCACCGACGGCATGAGGCTGGTCGTCGTCGTGGCCGAGGAACCGGTCCGCACGGAGCAGATCCGCAACCTCGGCTGGGGACGGGTCGGTGACGGACCGGTGGCGATCGGACAGAGCGAAAGGGCGAGCGCACCGCAGGCCGTCGAGCCGCAGCGGCCGGACGGGGAACGCGACGACGCCCGCTGAAGGGCCGCCGCACGGTGTCGCCGTCGTGGGGCCGTCTGACAGCACGCCTGCGGGCGTGTAGCCTTCGGAGTCTCCGCTTGGCCTTGCGAGGACGGCAGACATGCTGATCGAGCGTCACGAGTTCGTGGAATCGAACGGCATCCAGCTGCACTGCGCAGCGCGTGGCACGGGACCGCTGGTCGTGCTGTGCCACGGATTCCCGGAGACCTGGAACACCTGGCGTCACCAGTTGCGTTCGCTCGAGACGGCGGGCTTCCATGCAGTCGCGCCGGATCTGCGCGGCTGTGGCCAGTCGGACCGGCCGGACGCGATCCTGGACTACAACATCTTCCAGCTCGTCGGCGACGTGGTGGGCCTGGTGCAGTCGCTCGGCGAACGGCAGGCCGTGATCGTCGGACACGACTGGGGCGCGACGATCGCCGCGCATTGCGCGCTGATGCGGCCGGACGTCTTCCGGGCGGTGGTGCTGATGAGCGTGCCTTATACGCCGCGTCCGAGCGCGCCGCCGACCGAGCTGATGCGTCACCTGGCCGGAGAGAGGCAGTTCTACCAGCTCTACTTCCAGCAGCCCGGGCTCGCCGAGGCCGAGCTCGAGGCGGACGTCCGAAAGTCCCTGGCGATGATGCTCTATTCGGCCTCGGGCGACGCCCCACCCGAGGCGCGCTGGCGATTCATGTTCGAGCAGGACGAGACCCTGCTGGATTCGATGGCTCTCCCGGACCGGTTGCCGGGCTGGCTCACCGAGCTGGACCTGGACTTCGCGGCGGACGAGTACTCGAGGACCGGGTTCCGCGGCGGCCTCAACCTGTACCGGAATCTCGATTTCAACTGGGCACAGACCGCGTTTCTCGCCGGCGCGCGCATCCACCAGCCGTCGCTGTTCGTCGCGGGAGATCTCGACGGTTCGGTGCTGTTCCGACGCCAGCATTACGAGAATCTCGAGCAGACGATGCCCGGGCTCACGAAGAAAGTCCTGCTGCCCGGCGCCGGCCACTGGACCCCGGAGGAGCGCCCCGCAGAGGTGAACGCGCTGTTGCTCGAGTTCCTGTCCGGCCTCGGCTGACGGGCGGTCGCGGCCGGAGCCGCGGGACAACACGAATACCGTCGCCAATCCCCGGCCCGAGCCCGTACCATCCGCGCTGAACCGCACGGGGGGCAGGTGGGCGCACTCGAGAGTTTCGTCAGGCGCATCGACGCATTCAACGACTGGCTCGGACGCACGGTCGCCTGGCTGACGCTCGGTTGCGTGCTGACCTGCTTCGCCGTCGTCGTGCTGCGCTACGGGTTCGACCTCGGGTTCCCGTGGATGCAGGAGCTGTACGTCTGGCAGCACGCCGTGGTGTTCATGGCCGGCGCCGGCTACACGCTGCTGCACCGCGGGCACGTCAACGTCGATGTGGTCTACGGGCAGCTGGGGCCGCGCGCGCGGGCGTGGATCGACATACTGGGCACGCTCGGCTTCCTGTTTCCGTGGCTCGCGGTGATTGCGGTCACTTCGGCGCCGTTCCTGCTCGCCTCGTGGAGCATCCGCGAGGCCTCGAGCACAGCCAACGGCATGCCGGCGCTGTTCCTGCTCAAGTCGTTGCTGTGGGTCTTCTGCGCCGTGCTGTTCCTGCAGGGACTCGCACTGATCGCCCGGCGAGCGCTGTTTCTCTGCGGTCGAGAGATGCCCGATCGCGACGGGCAACGGGTCACCGATCGCAGCCCCGACGGTCCGGCACGGGAGCGCGCTCCGTGAATGCGCAGCTGACCGGCGAGGCACTGGCCGTGGCGATGTTCCTCGCCACGATCGGCGCGGTGCTCGCGGGCTATCCCGTCGCCTTCACGCTGGCCGGCGTCGGCCTGGTCTTCGCCGGTCTCGGCACGGTGCTCGGCGTCTTCGACCTGACGATCCTCTCGGCGCTGGTCGGGCGCTACTTCGGCACGATGACCAACGAGACGCTGGTCGCGGTACCGCTGTTCGTATTCATGGGCGTGATGCTGGAGCGCTCGAAGATCGCGGAGGCGCTGCTGACGACGATGGGCGAGCTGTTCGGCTCGATGCGCGGCGGTCTCGGCTACTCGGTCGTGATCGTCGGTGCGCTGCTCGCGGCGTCCACCGGCATCGTCGGCGCCACCGTGGTCACGATGGGCCTGCTGTCGCTGCCCGCGATGATGCGGGCCGGCTACGACCGGAGGCTCGCGGCCGGCACGATCTGCGCCTCGGGGACGCTGGGACAGATCATCCCGCCGTCCACGGTGCTGATCTTCGTCGGCGACATCCTGCAGGGCGCCAATCAGCAGGCACAGCTGGACCTCGGCAACCTGGCCCCGGAGCCGATCTCGGTCGGCCAGCTGTTCGCCGGCGCGATGATTCCCGGACTGCTGCTGGTGGGGCTGTACTGCGCCTGGATTTTGTTCAAGTCGATCGCGGCTCCTCGCTCGTGCCCGCCGCTCGAGATGAGCGACGAGCGCCGCTCCGGTCTCGCCGGCCGGGTGCTCGGGGCGCTCGTTCCGCCGCTGCTGCTGATGCTCGCGGTATTGGGCTCGATCCTGGCCGGGATCGCGACGCCGACCGAGTCCGCCTCGGTCGGCGCGGTCGGCGCGATGGCGCTCGCCGCGACGAAGCGCCGCTTCAACCTGGCGATCCTGCGCGAGGTGATGCGCTCGACGCTCAGCATCACCTCGATGATTTTCGTGATCCTGCTGGGCGCGAGCGTGTTCAGCCTTGTCTTCAGGGGGCTCGGCGGCGAGAACCTCGTGCACGATGCGCTGGCCTCGATGCCAGGCGGAGTCGCCTCCGCGGTGCTGGCCGTGATGCTGGTGATCTTCGTGCTGGGATTCTTCCTCGATACGTTCGAGATCATCTTCATCGTGGTGCCGATCGCCGCCCCGGCCCTGATCAAGCTCGGCGTGGACCCGGTCTGGCTCGGCGTGATGATCGGCATGAACCTGCAGGCGAGCTTCCTGACGCCACCGTTCGGCTTCGCGCTGTTCTACCTCCGCGGCGTCGCGGAGGGCCTGCTGCGGACGATCGACATCTACCGCGGCGTCGTGCCGTTCGTGGGCCTGCAGTTGCTGGCCATCGCGCTGCTGTGGCTCGCGCCCGGCATGGCGACCCGGCTGCCGGAGAAGCTGTTCGCGGCGCAGGCGCCGGCGTCGGCGTCGGCGTCGGCGATCGAGCGTCCCGATGACGACGGTGCGGCGGTCGCACCCGCCGGCTCGCCGGTGGCGGACGACTTCAGCGACCTGCTCGAGGATCCCTCGCCGGGTCGCAACCCGCCCTACCAGGATGATTTCGAGGATCTGCTGCCCGAGTGAGCCGGGAACCGCAGACCCGCGGCGCTACTGGTCCAGACGGAACTCGAACGGCAGCCGCCGCGCGTTCAGGTAGGCCTGCTCGCCGATCCGCGTCCAGGGGATGATGTCCTTCCTGAACGCCAGGAAGTCCTCGATGATGCGCCGCACGATGTGCCCCGGCGACGTGTCGGCGGCATAGATCTCGTTCAGCACCTCGTTGGACTTCTCGCCGCAGGCCATCAGCACGTCCTCGGGCAACCCGCGCACGACCACGCCGTGGTCCTTGACCAGCGTACGCAGCGCCGGCCCGGAACGGGCGTTGTATTCGGCCAGCATGTCGCCGGTCGCGGCCTCGGCGGCCGTGCGGACGATCGCCCGCAGCTCCGGAGTCAGCGACTGCCAGGCGCGCTCGTTGATCATCAACTGGAGGTTCGGGCCGGGCTCGTGGTACCCGTGCGCGTAGTAGTACTTGCACACCTGGTAGAAGCCGAGGGCGAGGTCGTTGTACGGCCCGATCCACTCAGCGGCATCGATCGCGCCGGACTGCAGGGCCGGAAAGATCTCGCCGCCCGGCAACGTCACCGGCGTGACGCCGAGCTTCTGCAGCACGCGGCCCTGGTTACCGGGCGCACGGAACTTCAGGCCCTTCAAGTCCTCGAGCGAGTGGATCTCGCGCCGGAACCAGCCCAGCATCTGGGTGCCCGTGCTGCCGGCGTGAAACGCGCGCACGCCGAACGGCGCGTAGAGCTCGTCCCAGAGCGCCTGGCCGTTGCCGTACCTGACCCAGGCGTCCATTTCCGCGGCCGTGAAGCCGAACGGAAACGTCGTGAAGAACGGGCAGCCCTCGGACTTGCCGGTGTGGTAGTAGGCCGCGTCGTGGCCGAGCTGCGCGGTGCCGTTCGCGACCGCGCCGAAGCACTCCAGCGCCGGCACCAGCTCGCCGGCCGCGAACACCTTGATCGTCAGCCGGCCGCCGCTCATCGCGGTGATGTTCGCCGCGAGCCGCTCGGCACCGGTGCCGAGCCCGGGCAGTCCCTTGGGCCAGCTGGTCACCATGCGCCACTCGATCAGTCCCTTCGAGATCGCGGGCGCGGCGAGCGCGGCCGCGCCTCCGGCGACCGCCGCCTTCAGAATCGTCCTGCGTTTCACGCGCGCCCCCGCCTGCAGCCCGGTCACGGTCCTGCCGCGGATACTAGGACATTCGCCGCGCCCGCGCCCTGCCGTTGTCGTCCGCCGGCATTCGGACGATCATGCCCGCTATCCCCCGACCGACGGACTCATCAGATGAAAAACTGGACGGCCCCCGCGCTGCTCGCCCTGATCGCGTTGCCCGCTTCGTCCGCGCTCGCCGGGACGATGGAGAAACCGGCCGCACTGGTCGCCGACGGCATACCGGACGTGCCGGCCGAGCTGGCCGCCCGTACGCGACCGTATCTCGAATACCGAACGGCGAGCTTCCTCGGCTGGCATCCGCTGGACCGCTCGATGCTGATCACGACCCGCTTCGGCAACACGAACCAGGTGCATCGGGTGGCGCGACCCGGCGGCGCGCGCGAGCAGCTCTCGTTCGAGCAGGACCGGGTCCGCTTCGCGAGCCATGCGCCGAAGTCCGGCGACGTGACGCTGGTGACCAAGGACACGGGTGGCGACGAGTTCTACCAGCTGTACCGGCTGGCGGATGGGCGGCTGTCACTGCTGACGGATGGCCGCAGTCGCAACCAGCCGGGCACCTGGAGCCGGGACGGCAAGCTCGTCGGATATTCATCCACGAGGCGCAACGGCACCGACACGGACCTGTACGTGATCGACCCCCGCGACCCCGGCAGCGATCGGCTGGTCGCGGAACGCAACGGGGGCGGCTGGAACTTCATCGCGTTCTCGCCGGACGGGACGCAGGCCGTCGTGTACGAATTCGTGTCGATCGCCAAGTCCAACCTGTGGCTGCTGGAACTCGAATCCGGGGCGCTGACGCCGATCGGCGATCATTCGCGGCCCGTCGCCTATCGCGGCGCCCAGTTCGCACCTGACGGCACGCTCTGGGTGACCAGCGACGAGGACTCGGAATTCCTCAGGCTCGGCACGCTGGATCCTGCGAACGGCCGGTTCACGCCCCGCGCGCCGGAGCCGCGCTGGGACGTCGAGGGCTTCGACGTCGCCGACGACGGCAGCTTCGTCGCCTACATCGTCAACGAGGCGGGCAGCAGCCGGCTGCGACTGCTGGACACCGGAAGCGGCGCTGTCAGGACGGTGCCGCTGCCCGCCGGCACGATCACCGGGCTGGACGTCGCGCCCTGGGGCGAAATCGGCCTGACCTTCACCTCGGCGAAGAGCCCGGCGGATGCGTTCTCGGTGGACCCGGCCACGCTGGCGGTCAAGCGGTGGACGTTCAGCGAGACGGGCGGGCTCGATCCGGGCGCGAACGTGGAGCCGGAACTGCTCGAGGTGCAGAGTTTCGACGGGCTCACCGTCTCCGGTTTCCTGTACCGGCCCGACCCGGTCCGCTTCGCGGGCCGCCGGCCTCTGCTGATGATCATCCACGGCGGACCGGAGTCCCAGACCCGCACGGGATTTCTCGGTCGCAACAACTACCTGCTGAACGAGCTCGGTATTGCGCTGTTCTACCCGAACGTGCGGGGCTCGTCCGGTTACGGCAAGGCATTCGTCGCGCTGGACAACGGTCCTTCGAGGCGCGAGGACTCCGTCAAGGACATCGGCGCATTCCTCGACGCGCTCGCCCGCGACGAACGCCTCGATCCGCAGCGCTTCGCGGTGGCCGGCGGCTCCTACGGCGGCTACATGTGCTACGCGAGCGCGATCTTCTACGGCAGCCGCCTCCGGGGCGCGAACTGCGTCGTCGCGATCTCGAGCTTCGTCACCTTCCTCGAGAACACGCAGGACTACCGCCGGGACCTGCGGCGGGTCGAGTACGGGGATGAGCGCGAGCCGGCCCAGCGGGCCATGCTCGAAGCCATTTCACCGCTCAGCCGCGCCGACGAGATCCGTCTCCCGGTACTGGTCGTCACCGGCGCGAACGACCCGCGAGTGCCGGCGAGCGAGGCCGACCAGATCGTCGCGGCGATCCGGGCCGAAGGCGGCACCGCGTGGCACCTGCTCGGGCTCGACGAGGGGCACGGCTTCGCCAAGAAGGCGAACCAGGACTACCAGTTCTGGACCAGCCTGATGTTCTGGGAAGCCACGCTGCTCGCGAAATGAACCGCGCGCGCCGCCGCAGTACCGGTTGCCCCCGCGCAGGCTCGGGAGGAATGGCCGCATGAACCGACCCGCACCCGCCGAAGAGCCCGCGGTGGATCCACGGGTTCGTGGCAACCTGCGGCTGTTCCGCGTCTTCGGCTTCGAAGTGAAGCTGAACCTCACCTGGCTGCTGCTCGCGTTCCTGATCACCTGGACGCTGGGCGCCGGGCTCTTCCCGGCCGAGTACCCGGGCCTCCCCCGCGCCACGCACTGGTGGATGGGACTCGCCGGCGCCATTGGCATCCTGTTCTCGATCGTGTTTCACGAACTGAGCCACTCGCTGGTCGCACGCCGCTTCGGGCTGCCGATACGCGGGATCACGCTGTTCATCTTCGGTGGCATGGCCGAGATGGAGCGGGAACCTGCACGACCGCAGGTGGAATTCCTGATGGCCGTCGCGGGTCCGACCGCCAGCCTGGTGCTCGCCGGAGCGCTGCTCGGGATCGAGAGCGTTGCGGCATCCGCCGGCTGGCCGACGCCGATCGTCGGCGTCCTGCACTATCTCGGCCTCGTCAACCTGGTCCTGGCGATCTTCAACCTGGTTCCGGCATTTCCGCTCGACGGTGGCCGCATGTTGCGCGCCGCGCTGTGGAAGTGGACCGGCGACCTGCACTCTGCTACCCGGATCGCGAGCCGCATCGGCGCGGGGTTCGGGATCGGGCTGATGGTGCTCGGCGCGCTCGCGTTCATCCAGGGCAGCTTCATCGCCGGGATGTGGTGGGTGCTGATCGGCGCGTTTCTCCGGTCGGCGGCGAACTCGTCCTATCGGCAGCTGCTGATCAACGATGCGTTGGGCGAAAAGCGCGTGGGCGACCTGATGACCCGGGACCCGCTGACCGTCCCGCCGGGGACGACCATCGAGCAGCTGCTCGAGGACTATGTGTACCGGCATCATCACAAGCTGCTGCCGGTGACCAGCGGGCGTGACCTGGTCGGCTGCGTCACCGTGGCGGACGTCAAGCAGGTTCCGCGCGAGCAGCGCGCCACGACGACGGTCGGCGAGGTCGCGACGCCCTGTTCTGCGCGCAACACGGTGCGCCCGGACATGGCCGTGCGCGAACTGGTCATCCAGATGGGCCAGCCGGGTGCTGCGAGTCGCTACATGGTGGTCGAGGACGGCCGGCTGCTCGGCGTGATATCACTTCGCGACATGAACGACTATGTGGCGCTGAAGCTGGAGCTGGAGTGACCGCGACGACGATGACGACCTCGAAGATCCCGCTGCCTGCCGGGGGCGCCGCATGAGCAGGCGCGACACGCGTCCCCGCGTTGCCGTCGTCGGCGCGAATTTCGCCGGCCTCGCCGCCGCGAGCCATCTGGGCCGGGCACATGCCGTCACGGTCATCGACCCGTCGCCCTGGTTCGAATGGCTGCCCAACATCCACGAGCTGATATCGGGCGAAAAGCGACCGGCCGATCTGCGCCTGCCGCGCGCACGGCTCGTAGCGCGAGCCGGACACCGTTTCGTCCGTGCGAAAGTGACGTCGATCGATGCGGCGGCCGGAAAGCTCACGACGTCGGGCGGACGACGGATCGTATTCGACCTCTGCATCGTCGCGGTCGGCGGCGTGAACGAGACCTTCGGCGTACGCGGCGTGGACCGCAACGCCTGGTCGTTCAAGAGCGTGGACGAGTGCGCTCGTATCGGGCGGCGACTCGCTGCGCTCGCGCGGCGCAGCGAACGCACGTCGGTCGTGATCGTGGGCGGGGGGCTCGAGGGCGTCGAGGCGCTCGGCGAGATGCTGCGCCGCTACCGCGACGTCGAGGACCTCTATATCAGCGTCGTCGAGGCGGGCCCGCGACTGCTTCCCGAGGCGCCGCGGAAGATCGATGCGGCCATTCGCAGCCACTGCGAAAGCCGCAACGTCCGACTGCTCACCGGCATACCGGTCACCGCGGTCACGCCCAAGCGCGTACGCCTCGACTCGGGCGAGTTGCTGCGCTCGGACCTGACGATCTGGACCGGGGGTGTCACGGCCCCGGAACTGCTGCAGGAATCCGGGCTCACCGACGGGCCGGGCGAGTGGGCACCGGTCACCGAAACGCTCCAAAGCCGTCGCTTCGACAACGTGTTCGTGATCGGCGATGCGGCCGAGCTGCCGCGGCCGCTGGCCAAGCAGGCCTACTACGCGCTGCAGATGGGTGCCTGCGCGGCGGAGAACGCGACGCGCGCACTGAAAGGCCGGGCGCTGCGCGGCTTCCGTCCCGCGCCTAAGCCGATGCTGATCGCCTTCGGTGACCTCGACACGTTCCTGGTCTCCGGCCGGAACGTGCTCGCGTCACCGAAGCTCGCTGCGCTGAAGGAAGCGGTTTTCCAGCTGACGATGGCCGAACTCGACCCGCCGCTCGACCCGAGGGCACTGAAGACGCTCTCGGCCCGCCTGGCCCGCTCCGCTGCCCGGATGGCCGTGCCGGCCGGGCTGAGGCGGATGCTGCTGTCCT
>CAZKLS010000003.1:0-4469 GCA_964553405.1 uncultured Steroidobacteraceae bacterium | reverse complement strand
CCGCTTGCGCCTGCGAACCGCGACCAGCGAAAAGACCCAGGGCCTGAACGCGAGCAGCAGCGCCGTGCTGTGCCGCGGTTGCGTCGAGCCTGAGTCGAGCTCCGCCATCTCGAGGAAGTCGCGCTGCAACTGCGCGAGCTTGCGCTTCAGTATCTCGATCGAGGCAGCGGTGAGTTCGGCTGGCTGCCAGCTGAAGAAGTCGCCGCGACCCGCGAAGTCCGACTGCAGGAATTCCGCCTTGACCTGCCGCTCGTAGGCGCGGCGCACGGGCCCGTCCTTGCGCCACAGGATCTGGCGCCCGACCCGCAGGCGGTGACCTCGCCGGGGCCGGCCTTCGATCAACTCGAGCTCCAGCAGTCGCGCCTGCAGCGCGCGCAGCCGGGCATCCTCGAACTCGTACTCGCGCCGTATCTCTGCCTCGGTCCACCCGTTCAAGAGCAGGTAGAAGTAGCTGAGCAGCGCCGGATCACGGGCGAGCGCCTGCTCCTGCTCCAGCGAGAGCGTGGTCGGCCGGCCCTCGCCCGCGTCGACCATCCGCAGCAGCTCCGACAGGCTGATCTCCAGCGCCCCGCAGACCTGCTCGAGCCGCCTCAGCGTGAAGCTGCGCTCCGAGAAGATCCGCTTCACGCTCGCTTCACTGAGGTTGATCCGCTCGGCCAGCGTCCGATAGGTCAGTCCCCGCATCTTCAGGCAGCGCTTCAGCGCCTCCACGACCTGGCGCGTCTGGTCCATCGACGATTCTCCCGGCGTGGCATCACGGTGCATCTGCCGCGCTCAATAGTAGCGGTTTCCAATACGTTCCGTTGTTCGTATTGCATTACGCAGCCCGCGGACTAGCGTGGGCACCGGATCAGCAGGAGACAGCTAATGCAACACGTCATCCAGGCGACCCATCGACGTTTTCAGCGCGGGCACCGGTTCGAGCGTGCCGCGCGCCCGGCCGTCAACGACGTGCACGCGCGCCTGAACCACTGTGTCCCGGCGCTGCAGCGGCGCCCGGAGACGTTGGCCGAGCTGCGCGGCGCGCTGCGGTTGGCCGCAAGGCACGGGCTGGGCATTTCGATCACCGGCGGCCGGCACGCGATGGGAGGGCAGCAGTTCCTGCAGGACGGGCTCGTGCTCGACATGCGCGGCATGAACCGGATCCTGGACTTCGACCCGGAGCAGGGGCTGGTCAGCGTCGAGGCGGGTGCGACCTGGCCCGAACTGATGCGTGGCTACCTGGCACTGCAGGCGGGAAACCCGCTGCAATGGGGCCTCCGGCAGAAGCAGACCGGGGCCGACGCGCTCACGGTCGGCGGAGCCATCGCCGCGAACATTCACGGCCGTGGGCTCGACTTCCCGCCGTTCTCGGCGGACCTGGAGTCGCTGCAACTGCTGCGCGCGGACGGCGAGCTGACCGAATGCTCGAGGGAGCGGAACGCCGAGTTGTTCCGGCTGGTGGTCGGCGGTTACGGCTTGTTCGGCGTCGTCGTCTCGGCGAAGTTGCGCCTGGTTCGCCGTCAGAAGGTCGAACGCGTCGTCGAGCTGCTCGGGCTGCCATCGCTCGCGCAGGCCTTCGAGGCGCGGATTTGCGACGGCTATACCTACGGCGACTTCCAGTTTGCCACCGACCCCGCCTCACCCGGGTTCCTGAGCGACGGCGTCTTCTCCTGTTATCGCCCCGTGGACGCCGCGCGTCCGATCCCGGCGAATCAACTGCGGCTCGGCCAGGCCGACTGGCGGCGCCTGCTGTACCTGGCCCACGTCAACAAGCGCCGGGCCTTCGTCGAGTTCACGGACTTCTACCTGCGCTCGAGCGGCCAGCTGTACTGGAACGACACGCACCAGCTCAACATCTATCTCGACGACTACCACCGGCTGCTCGACGCCCACCTGTGCGCCAGCGTGCCCGGAACGGAGATGATCACGGAACTCTACGTGCCGCGCGATCGCCTGACAGCTTTCATGGCGGCCGTCCGCGAGGACTTCCTGCGGCACCGGGTGGACTTCATTTACGGCACCGTCCGGCTGATCCGCAGGGATCCGGATGCGTTCCTCGCCTGGGCCAGCGACGACTTTGCCTGCGTCGTCTTCAACCTGCACGTCGACCATCACGAGCACGGCATCGCCCGCGCGAGGCTCGACTTTCAACGGCTCATCGACCGGGCGATCGAGTTCGGCGGCAGCTACTTCCTGACCTACCATCGGTTCGCGCGCCGGGACCAGCTGCTGCAGTGCTATCCGCAGTTGCCGGAGTTCCTGCGACGGAAGCGGGCGCTGGACCCCTGCCAGCGCTTCTCCAGTGACTGGCACCGGCACCACCTCGCGCTGCTCGCCGATCCGGTCTGACGCTCGGTCGCGCAAGCCGCAGGACCGGTGCATCAGTTTATCGGCGGTCGCGGGCCACCCGTGTTATAAATTTCGCAACGCATCCGCCCGACCGGGCCGGGAGGCTGGTCGCATTGGGATCGCTCACAGCAGTGTCGCCGACGTCTCCGGAGGTGTTGCGTTTCAGCAGCGACGACCTCGACGAGACGACGGCCTTCCTGAGCGCGGGCTTCGGCAGCCACCACCGCGTACCGCTGCGGCGCGGCCCGCTCGGATACCGGCTGCTGGCGGCCATCTCCGGCCGCGCGGTCGCCGGCTGGAGCTCGGTCGGCACGGCCAACGTCGTCCGCGCGACCGTGCCGTCCCCCACGGTCCACCTCCCGTTGCGGCAGGAAATCGAGTACCGGGTGGGCAGGCGCATGCTCCGTTCGGCTCCCGGCCGGGCCGTGCTGCTGGCGCCGGGACACGAGTACTCGGCGCGGGCTACGCCGGGGAAAACCGTCGGGATAGTGGTCGCGCCGTCGCTGCTGGAGGAAGAACTTCAGGCACGCCAGGCCGGCCGCATCCGGTCACTGGCGCTGACGTCCATCGAGGTCGAACTGGCGCCGGAAGTGGCCCGCGAGGCAGAGAGCCTCGCCGCGGCGCAACTCGCGGCCGTGCAGGCCGCCAGTGGCGACTTCGGGCACCCGGCCATACGCGGCTCGGAGCGCAGACTGGCTGCCTGGATGGCGGACCGGCTGCTCGAGAACTTCGGGCTCAGAGCCCTGTCCCCGGCCAGCCGGCAGCTCGCCGAAGACCTGGACGCATGGATCCGGGTACACCTCGCCGAGCCCATCACCTTCGAGCGCCTGCGCTCGTTCGCGGGCGTCAGCAGCCGCTGCCTGCAGAAAGCCTGCCTCGCGCGCTGGGGCCAGACGCCGCTCGAGCTGGTGACCGGCAGACGGCTGCAACGCGCCCGGGCTGATCTGCTCGCGAGGCCGGCTGCGGCGTCCGTCACCGCGGTCGCGATCAGCTGTGGCTTCACGCACCTTGGTCGGTTCGCCGGGCTCTACAAGCGGACCTTCGGCGAATCACCCTCCGACACGCTGGGCCGGTGATCCGCTCGCGCCGCCGCAGCGGGCTCGACGGAATCAGGATTCGCCGCTGCCCGGCGCAGCGCCGTTCGCGAGCACCGTGAAGCCTTCTGCCGAATGCTCCGACAGGATCGGTGCATCGGTGACGAACAGCGTCGAACCCGGCGCGAGCATCGTATAGATCGCGCGGGCGAAATTCTCCGGCACGGACACCCGGGCCGCGGCCTCGTGCGACAACGCACGTCCGGCCTCGTCGAAATGACCGGGCATCGATATCGCGACCCAGACGGGCGGAGGCGCGCCCGGCACCAGCGGATTCGGCCCGGTGGCTGGATCCTCGCTCATCACGAAAGCATGCGTCCCGAGCGGCTGCTCGGGATCGTGGACCGTGAGCCGCGCACGCCCGATCTCGACGCCGTTACGCAGCAGCAGCACACGCCGGTCCGCGGCACTCATCACCAGCGAGACCGGCCCGTGCGGGGATTTCTCTGGCTCCAGCCTGAACTCCTCGCCGTCCGCGAGCCGCTCCGCCTCGACAGGCGCTCCGCTGGCCGGGTCCACCGGCGCAAAGGCCGGCGGGTGCGCGACCTCGGACGGCGCGCTGCGTTCGTCCACCACGACGACGGTCATTCCCATCGGCGATACGGCGAACAACTCCTCGGAAAACTTCGACGGCAGATGCACGCAGCCGTGCGAGGACGGATAGCCGGGCAGTCCCCCGGCGTGCAACGCAACCCCGCTCCAGGTCAGCCGCTGCGTGTACGGCATCGGCGCGTTGTTGTACTTGGATGAGCGATGGTCCTTGTCCTTCTGCAGGATCACGAAAACCCCGGTCGGCGTCTCGTAGCCGCCCTTGCCGCTGCTGATCGTCGAATAGCCGATCTCGACGCCATTGCGGTAGACATAGGCGCGCTGCTCGCCGAGGCTGACCAGCACGACGATCGGCCCGATCGGCGCCACGGCCGGATTCCAGACCCATTCGCCGGGCTTCAGGTCGCCGGGAGCCGTCTCCGGCGCCCGCGATTCATGGGCGCCCCAGAATGGAACGGCCAGCGAAGCCTGCGCGAACAGCATCAGCATCATCGT
>CAZKLS010000002.1:68104-80268 GCA_964553405.1 uncultured Steroidobacteraceae bacterium | reverse complement strand
ACCAGCAGGCGCGGCTGCGCGGCCTCCAGCGTGTCGTCGACGTCGACGATGTCGGGCGTCGCCTCGAACACGCCGCGCACCAACCGCGCCGTGGCCTCGCGCTGTTCCGCGGTCGCGCCGTAGATCTCGGCGACCAGCGGCGCGATCACCGGCGGGCCAGGCGGCACCTCGACCACCTTGACGTTGGCGTCGTAGCGCGCGCCGATCGCCTGCAGCGGCTCGCGCACGGCCATCGCGATCTCGTGACTCTGGCGGTCACGGTCGGACTTGTCGACCAGGTTGACCTGGATGTCGCCCTGGTGCGGCTCGGCGCGCAGGTAGTACTGGCGCACCAGGCCGTTGAAATTGATCGGCGCGGACGTTCCCGCATACACCTGGTAGTCGGTCACTTCCGGTGTGGTCGCGAGTTCCGCGGCAAGCGCATCGAGCACCCGGCCCGTCTCCTCGAGCGCCGTGCCCTCCGGCATGTCCACGACGACCTGGAACTCGGACTTGTTGTCGAAGGGCAGCATCTTCATCACGACCCACTTCGGGATCACCAGCGAGACCGCGAGCAGGATCGCGACCAGCGTGCCGAGGTAGAGCCTGTGCCGCTGCCGCCGTGCCCCCGGTCCGCGCAGGAACGGCGACATGACGCGCTCGAACCAGCGGGAGAGCCGGGTGTCCTCGGTCTCGCCGTGCGCGTGGGCCTGCGAGAGCATGCGCCGGCACATCCAGGGCGTGAACACCAGCGCGACGGCCAGCGAGATCAGCATGCCCATGCTGGCGTTGATCGGTATCGGGCTCATGTACGGCCCCATCAGGCCGCTGACGAAGGCCATCGGCAGCAGCGCCGCGATCACGGTGAACGTGGCGAGAATCGTCGGGCCGCCGACCTCGTCGACGGCCCTCGGGATCAGTTCCCGGAGCCCTCCGCCGAAGGACATGTGCCGGTTGATGTTCTCGACGACCACGATCGCATCGTCGACCAGGATGCCGATCGCGAAGATCAGCGCGAACAGCGAGACGCGGTTGATCGTGAATCCATACGCCCAGGAGGCGAACAGCGTCGCGGCCAGCGTGATGACCACGGCCGCGCCGACCACGACCGCTTCTCGCCAGCCTACGGTCAGCCAGACCAGCAGCACGACGGACGCAGTCGCGAACGCGAGCTTCTGGATCAGCTTCTGCGCCTTGTCGTTGGCGGTCTCGCCGTAGTTCCGGGTGACAGTGGCCTCGATGCCATCGGGAATGTAGGTGCCGCGCAGCAGCTCGATTCGTTCCAGCACCGCAGTCGCGACGTCGATCGCGTTCTCGCCGGGCTTCTTCGACACGGCCAGCGTCACGGCCGGAGCCACGCCCTCGAGCTCGATGCCCTTGTGCTCGGCGGCCGGGCCGGCGCCGAAGGTGACGTACTGCTCGGGCTGGTCGGGGCCGGCGCGGACATCGGCCACGTCCTGAAGATAGACCGGACGTCCCTGGTGCACCGCGACGACGAGTTGCGCGACCTCGTCCCGGTCGGCGAGGAACTCGCCCGCCTGCACCGGCACGCTCGCACCGCCCCGCACCAGGTCCCCGGCCTGCAGCACGAGGTTCGCGGCCTGCAGGGACCCGATCAGCTCGCTGACCGTGAGCCCGTAACCGGCGAGGCGCTGCGGGTCCAGTGTCACGTGGACGGTCTCCTCGGGGCCGCCGATCGTGTAGACGTTGCGGGTGCCGGGAACGCGCTTGATCTCGGCCTCGATCGCGTGGGCGACCTGGCGCAGCTCGTGGGACCCGCGCTCGGGGTCCCGGGTCCATAAGGTCACGCTGAGGATCGGGACGTCGTCGATGCCTTTCGGCTTGACCAGCGGCTGCAGGATGCCGACGCCGGGCGGCCGCCAGTCCTGGTTCGAGTAGATCGCGTTGTACAGGCGGACGATCGCGTCGGTGCGGTCCTCGCCCACCTCGAACTGTACGGTGATCACGGCGCCGCCGGGTCGCGACACCGAATAGATGTGCTCGACACCGGAGATCTCGGCGAGCACCTTCTCCATCGGCGTCGCCACCAGGCTCTCCACCTGCTCGGCGCTGCCGCCCGGGAACGGGACGATGACGTTCGCCATCGTGACGTTGATCTGCGGCTCTTCCTCGCGCGGCGTGACGAACACCGCGAAGAAGCCGAGCAGCAGCGCGGTCAGCCCGAGTAGCGGCGTCAGCTCGCTGTCGAGGAACAGCCGGGCGACGCGGCCGCTGAAGCCGAGCTTCTCATTCATCGTCGCGGGTCGGCCTGCGGGCCAGGAGTCCGGCCGCGGCGGGATCGAGCGCGACCTTCTCGCCGGGCTTGAGGCCCGCCAGGATCTCGATCCGGTCGTCGCGGACGTGTCCGAGTCGCACCTGGCGCAGCTTCACGGCCCCGTCGGGCGCCACGACATAGACCGCGCGCATTTCGCTGCGCTGGACCACTGCGGACCGCGGCAGCAGCAGACGCCCGGCCTCGCCGGTGACCAGGCCGACCTTGACGAACATGCCCGGCGCGAGTCCCGCGACGTCCCGGGGAAGCTCGATCCTGGCGCGGAACGTGTTGGTCTGCGGCTCGGCCGCCGGGAACAGCGTGACGCCGGTGGCGTCGATGCGCCGGCCGTCCACGTACACCACGGCCTTGCGCAGCGTTCGGACCTCCTCGACGATGCTCTGCGGCACCTCGGCCACGACCCTCAGCGCGTGCAGCGACGCGCCCGACATCAGCGGCGAGCCGGGTGCCACGACTTCGCCCAGCTGGACGTGCTTGGCGGTGACGACTCCGGAGTAAGGCGCCCGTATCTCGGTGTAGGCCACGCCCTCGCGGGCGGCCTCGAGCCCGGCGCGCGCGGCCGTCAGCCGCGCAACGGCCGCGTCCCGGGCTGCCGTGGCCTCGTCCAGCGTCGCCTTCGCGACCACGCGCCTTTCGTACAT
Organism: uncultured Steroidobacteraceae bacterium; assembly: GCA_964553405.1. Classification (GTDB taxonomy): domain Bacteria; phylum Pseudomonadota; class Gammaproteobacteria; order Steroidobacterales; family Steroidobacteraceae; genus DATIRA01. Next base: position 77,355 of record CAZKLS010000002.1, on the reverse strand, counting down.
GTCGCGGATGCGCTGGTAACGGGTCTGGGCCTCGGCTTCGCGGGCCGTGGCTTCCTTCAGCGCCGCCTGGGCCTGGCTCAGGCTCGCCACCTGCTCGGTACTGCGCAGGCGGATGATCACCGAGCCTTCCGGAACGAAGTCGTTGACGTCGAAATTGATCTCGGTGACGCGGCCTGAGGTCTGCGCCGAAACCGTGGATTGATGGACGGCCTCGACGGTTCCGTCCAGCAGCCGCTCGGTCGGCGCCGACTCGATGTCGACCGTGATCGTGGCCAGATCCGCGGAGCCGCTCGCCGCGGCCGGCGGCGTCGCGGTGCCGCTCAGCACGAACACCGAGCCGAGCAGCAGCGCCAGGGGCCGGACACGGACCATCACGGTCGGCGCCTACTGGAACGCGACACCGGGGCGCACCCCGAGCCTGCGCAGGATCGAGGCGAGCGGGCAGAAGCCGGTGAACGCCGACTGCAGCAGGTTCGCGCCGACGAACGCCGTGAACCAGTACCAGTAGGCGCTGACGAAGTGCCCGAGCAGCAGGCTCAACAGGATCATCAGCCCTGCGAAGGCGAGAACGATTCGATCAATGCTCATCAGCGGGACCTCTGCGGCCGGGCCGCGGCCGAAATGACAGGTTGAGCCAGCGAGGGAGCGGTGACCATCCGGAGTTTCGACGACCCGCGGCCGGCGCTCAGCGACGACCGTCGTCGATCAGGCGCCCGGTCTGCGGGTCGATCCGGATCACCGGCAGTCCTGCCGCCTTCCAGGCCTGCAGGCCGCCCTCGAGGTTGGTGACGTGGCCATGGCCTTCCGCGACGAGCCGGTGGGCGGCCATCGCCGAGCGCTTGCCCGAGGCGCAGTGCAGCACCAGCCGGCGTCCCTCGAGCGGCAGCGCCTTGGCGTCGAACGTGGACATCGGGTACAGCAGCGCGCCGTGGATCCGCTCGAACGCGTACTCGTGCGGCTCGCGCACGTCCACCAGCAGGATCTCGCCGTTCTCCCACCAGGCACGGACCATGTCGGGCGTCGCATTGGCGACTTGGGCATCGTGTGGGCTCATCAGGGACGACCTCGGTTCGCTGTTCCGGGGCGCGACAATATTAGGACTTGCTAATTTAGTCAAGACTGAAATAAACTGCGGCTGCACAGGCACAGGATCCAGCATGTCGCCCGCAGAACGCCGCCCCGCTCCGCTTCAGCAGCCCGACACGCGGCTGCTCGAGCAGATGCACGAGCACGCCGGCGAGGCCGCCGACCTGCTGAAGGCCCTCGGCAACGAACAGCGCCTGCTGATCCTCTGCAACCTGCTCGAGCAGCCGCTCTCGGTCGGCGAGCTGAACCAGCGCGTCAAGCTGAGCCAGTCGGCGCTCTCGCAGCACCTGGCGCTGCTGCGCGAGGCCGGCCTGGTGCACACCCGCCGCGAGGCCCAGTCGATCTATTACTCGCTGCCCGCGGGACCCGTCACGCGCGTCATGGCCCTGCTGCAGGAACTGTACTGCGTGCCGGCACCGGCCGCCGGCCGCGGCAAGCCGCGTCGGCGCAGCTGCGAATAGCGGCGACCTCCCGGAGGACCTCGGCGTGCTGCTCGCGGTGCTCGGTGCACTCGCCATCGGGCTCAGCCTGGGCCTGCTGGGCTCCGGCGGCTCCATTCTCACGGTCCCGGTGCTGCACTACCTGCTCGGCCAGCCGGAGAAAGTCGCGATCGCCGGCTCGCTGCTGGTGGTGGGCCTGATCGCCAGCGCGGCAGCGATCCCGTACTCGCGGCACCGGCAGGTGGACTGGCGCAACGTCGCCTGGTTCGGCCTGCCGGGGATGGCCGGAGCCTGGCTCGGCGCGACGCTCGCGCACTTCGTGCCCGGCACGCTGCAGCTCGCGCTGTTCGCAACGGTCATGCTGGCCGCCGGCTGGCGCATGCTGCGCGGCGCGAGCCTGGAGCGGGCCGGCCACGAGCCGCGACGCTTCGCGGTCGTCGCGGGCGGGCTCGGCGTAGGCATGCTGAGCGGGCTCGTGGGCGTCGGGGGCGGGTTCCTGATCGTTCCGGCGCTGGTGCTGCTCGCAGGCGTCCAGATGTCCAGTGCCGTCGGTACCAGCCTCGCGGTGATCGCGCTGAACTCCTACACCGGCTTTGCGAAGTACCTCGGCCTGCTGGATTCGCAGGGCCTCGAGCTCGACTACCGGGTGCTGCTCGTCGTCGCGGCACTCGGCGTGGCGGGCAGCATCGCCGGCAGCCGGCTCGGGCGACGCCTGCCGCAGGCCGTGCTGCGCAGGATTTTCGGCATCTTCCTGCTCGCGATGGCGTCCCTGATCGTCCTCGACGTCGCGCCGGAGTTCCTCGCGGGCCACTAGCGCGGCCCGGGGCCGCCGCGCGAGCGCGGCTGTCTCGGCAGCCTGCGGACGGTCCCGCAGCGGGACTCAGCGCGGCTTTTCCAGCGCAGCGAGCCGTTGCTCGAGCGCGGCGAGCTTCTCCCGTGTGCGCTTCAGGACCGCCGCCTGGACGTCGAATTCCTCCCGCGTGACCAGGTCGAAGCGCGACAGTCCGGACTGCAGCACGACCTTGAAGTTCTGCTCGAGGTCGCGCCGCAGCGCCACCATGCCCTCCGGGACCGAGCCGGCCAGCCGCCGCGCGAGGTCGTCGATCAGCCTGGGATCGAAAGCCATTTTCAGAGTCACCGCCTGGCAGGTCTGCGAGGCCCCAAGTGTATTCGAAACCCTGTCCCGGCCGGCATGAGTGGGCCGACCGCACGGCGAGCCGGGCCGGAGATGACCAGGTCGGGGCAGCGCCCCGCCTTGATGCGCGCGGCCGCTGCAGCCGCTCCATATTGGTGCGCCAGCGGCGGGCAATGACCGCCCCCACCGCCTGCGGCCGCCGAATCGAGGCCGTGGCACGGTTCCTGCATCACCACGCCCCGAAGTGCCCGACAGGCGTATGGAGGGTGGCCCTCGATGAAACTCATCACCGCGATCATCAAGCCGTTCAAGCTCGATGACGTGCGGCAGGCCATCGCCGACATCGGCATACAGGGCGTGACCGTCACCGAGGTGCAGGGCTTTGGTCGCCAGCGCGGCCACACGGAGATCTACCGCGGGGCCGAGTACCGCATCGACCTGGTGCCGAAGACCAAGGTCGAGATCGCCGTGGACGACACCGTCGTCGAACAGGTGCTCGAGGCCGTCACCAACGTCGCGCGCACGGGACGCATCGGGGACGGAAAGATCTTCGTCACCCACCTCGAGCAGGCCGTGCGCATCAGGACGGGCGAGCAGGGCTCCGATGCCGTGTGACCCGTCCAATCGAGAGCTTCAGACCACTATTGATCGTCCGAGGAGAACCACAGTGATCCCTTCCATACAACCGCTCAACAGAGGGCTGCGCTACGCGCTCGCCCTGGCACCACTCATGGCTCCGGCCGTCGGCCTCGCCCAGGACGAGACACCGACGCTGGACACCGGTGACACGGCTTGGATGCTCACGGCCACTGTGCTGGTGCTGTTCATGACGATTCCCGGTCTCGCGCTCTTCTACGCGGGCATGGTCCGTTCGAAGAACGTGCTGTCGGTGCTGATGCAGTGCTTCGCGGCGACGGCGCTGATGACGGTGCTGTGGACGCTCTACGGCTACAGCCTGGCCTTCGACACCACCGGCATGGTGGCCGGCGAGCTGAACCTGCGGTCGTTCATCGGCGGCCTCGGCAACGCGTTCATGGGCAACGTCGGGCTCGACTCGCTGATCGGCACGATTCCCGAGTCGGTCTTCGCGACGTTCCAGATGACGTTCGCCATCATCACGCCGGCGCTGATCGTCGGCGCCTTCGCCGAGCGGATGAAGTTCTCGGCGTTGCTGCTGTTCCTCGCGCTGTGGTTCACGTTCGTCTACGCGCCGATGACGCACATGGTCTGGAGCGGCGACGGCGCTCTGATGTGGGACTGGGGCGTGCTGGACTTCGCCGGCGGCACCGTCGTGCACATCAACGCCGGCATCGCCGGCCTGGTCGCGGCGCTCGTGCTCGGCAAGCGCAAGGGCTACCCGGTCACGCCGATGCCGCCGCACAACATGACGCTGACCGTCGTCGGTGCCTCGATGCTCTGGGTGGGCTGGTTCGGCTTCAATGCCGGCAGTGCCGTCAGCGCGGGGTCGTCCGCGGGCATGGCGATGCTGGTGACGCAGATCGCGACCGCCGCCGCCGCGCTGGCCTGGATGTTCGCGGAGTGGGTTTCCCACGGCAAGCCGAGCGTGCTCGGCATCGTCTCCGGCGCGGTCGGGGGACTGGTCGCGATCACTCCGGCGTCCGGCACGGCCGGCCCGATGGGTGCGCTCGCGATCGGCGCGATCTCCGGGGTGCTGTGCTTCCTCGCTGCGACCCGCATGAAGCGCAAGCTCGGCTACGACGACTCGCTCGACGTGTTCGGCGTGCACGCCGTCGGCGGCATCGTCGGCGCGGTCCTCACCGGCGTGTTCGCCTTCCCCGCGCTCGGAGGCGTGTGGGATCCAGGCGACGCGACGATCGGCGGCCAGGTCTGGGTGCAGATCAAGAGCGTGCTGTTCACGGTCGTGTTCTCGGGCGTCCTCTCGTTCGTGCTGCTGAAGATCGTCGACGCGGTGATCGGGCTGCGCGTCACCGGCGAGGAGGAGACGATGGGTCTCGACCTCTCGCTGCACGACGAGCGCGGCTACAACCTCTAGAAGCTGGACCCCCGGGGCGCCGTCGGCGCCCCGGGGCACGGTTCTCCCCCGTTTGGGCACCTTCGAGGTGCCCTTTTTTTGTCCATGCAAGGCAGCCTGCGGTACCGGGTCTCAGTTTCGCCGTCCAGGTGGCCGCCTCCACGGCAGCGGGCCGGCGTCCTGCTAGACTCGCGGCGTTGCGTTGGAGGCAATCGCATGAAGCGAACGTGCACGCTGCTGATCGCGCTGCTGCTGGCCGGAGTGGTCCACGCCGCAGAGGTCTACCGGACTACCGACCCCAAGGGCCAGCCGATCTACACCGACCGGCCGGATCGCCTGCCGGCCGAGAAACTCGACATCGCGAGCCGCTCGACCGACGTCGTCGAGGTCAAGAGCCGCTACGATGCCGAGATGAAACGCTACGCCAAGGCGGAGGAGACCGACGAGTCGATCGTCACCGAGGCCGAGGACGCGCGCAAGGCGAAGGCATTGACCGCGGAGGACCAGGCCAAGCGCTGCATCGACGCACGCCAGAAGTACGAGTCGCTGATGAACGCCCGCCGGATCTACGAGCGCGGCGCGACCGACGACGATCGCCGCTACCTCGATTCCGACGAGATTGACGCGGCGCGCGAGACCGCCCGCAAGTCCATGGAAGAGCTCTGCGCCGGATTATGACGACGGCGCCCAGGGTCGGCTTCGTCGGGCTCGGGGCCATGGGGCGCGGCATGGCCCGCTGCCTGCACCGGCGCGGCCTGCTCGAGTGCGTCTGGAACCGGTCTCGGGCGGCGTCCGATCAGGTCGCCGCCGAACTGCAGGTGCGCGTCGCGGCGAGCCCGGCCGAACTCGCCGAGGCTTGCGACGTGGTCGTGCTCTGCGTATCCGCCGATGCCGACATGCTCGAAGTGGTCGACCAGCTGACCGGAAACCTCAGGCCCGGCGCGATCGTCATCGACTGCTCGACGGTGAGCGCCGATACGGCCCGCGAAGCCGCGCGGCGACTGGCATCGCGGGACGTGGACTTCCTGGACGCGCCGGTCAGCGGCGGCGTCGAAGGTGCCCGGCAGGGCACGCTCGCGATCATGGTCGGCGGGCCGGAGGCTGCGTTCGAGCGCGCGAGACCGGTTCTCGAGGCCATGGGTGGCACCGTGACGCGCTTCGGCGACACCGGGGCGGGCCAGGCCGCCAAGGCGACGAACCAGATCATGTGCGCCGGCATCATCCAGGCCGTGGCCGAGGCGATGGCTTTCGCCAGGGCCGAGGGGCTTCCGCTCGAGGCGTTGATCGACACGCTGGGCAAGGGCGCAGGCTCGAGCTGGTATTTCGTCAACCGAGCCCCGAACATCGTGCGCGGCTCCTACCCGCCCGGCTTCCGGGTGCGCCTGCACGAGAAGGACCTGAAGATCTGCCGCGACATGGCCGCCCGCCACGGCGTCGAGCTGCCGCTGGTCGAGGCGGCGCTGGATCAGTACCGGCAGCTGATCGAGCAGGGGCACGGGGACGAAGACATCTCGACGCTGTTCCGGCTCAAGGAAGCGTTGTTCGAGGCCGGCGACCGCGGGGCCGGGGAGCCGCCGGGCGGATGAACCGCGCGCCTGGCGCGGCGATGCCCGCGGGCGAGCAGCGCGGCTTCTACCTGCCCGACTTCTGCCAGCCGCGCGCGGTGCTCGCGATCGTGCTGATCGCCGCGCTGCTCTCGTTCGTCCTCGCGCTGGCGCGCCAGTCGCTCGCCGGCTCATTCTGGACTGACCTGGCACGCACGTCGGCGTACCTGCTCTGGACGGGACTGCTCTGCGCGGGCGTGCTCTGCGTCAGCCGGGGCTGGCTCGGCCGCATGCCGCTGCCACGCGCGACGGGACTCGCGCTCGGCCTGATGGTCGGCACCGTCGCGCTGGTCTCGGAAGCGGTCTACTGGTTCGGGCGGCTGTGGGCCGACCGGCTCGGGATCGCCTCCAGTCTGTTTCCCCAGGCGCACTGGGCGTTCCTGATCCCGAACCTGCTGATCGCGGGCATCGTCGGCGCGCTGGCGCTGCGCTACTTCTATGTCACCAGCCAGTGGCGCCGCAGCGTCGAACTGGAGGCACGGGCCCGGGTGAATGCGCTGCAGGCACGGATCCGTCCTCACTTCCTGTTCAACAGCATGAATACGATCGCGTCGCTGACCCGCAGCGACCCCGGGCGCGCCGAGGAAGCGATCGAGGACCTCGCGGACCTGTTCCGCGCCAGCCTCGGTGAATCGCGGGCGAACATCAGCCTGCGGGAGGAGCTGGAGGTCGCGCGCATATACCAGCGCATCGAGCAGCTGCGGCTGGGGGACCGGCTGCGGGTCAAATGGAACGTCGCGCAGCTGCCGGCCAGGGCCATCGTGCCCGGGCTGCTGCTGCAGCCGCTGCTGGAGAACGCGATCGGCCATGGCATCGAGCCACTGCCCGAGGGGGGCACGATAGCGGTCACGGGCAGCGTCGCGGACGACGCCGTCGTGATCGAGGTCGCCAACCCGGTGACGACCGCGGGGAAAGTCGCGAGAGGCGGCAACCGGATCGCGCTCGAGAACATCCGGCAGCGACTCGAGCTGCTCTTTCCGGGCCGCTCGGCGGTCGAGGTGGAGGAAAGCACGGGCCGGTACCTCGTACGGCTCCGCTTCCCCTGCGTGTTCGCAGAGGGCGATCGGGGAGAGACGGGACGGTGACAGGCGACGCCCCGGCGAAGCAGAATGCCGGGCCCATGGATACGATCCCACCCGCGCCCGACGAGCCGGCACTGCGTGCGCTCATCGTCGACGACGAGCCCCCGGCGAGGGAACGGCTCCGGCGGCTGCTCGGGGAGATGCCGCGGGTCAGCGTGATCGCCGAGGCGGGCAACGGCCGGGAAGCCCTGGAGCTCTGCACCGCGCTCGCCCCGGACGTCGTGCTGCTGGACATACGCATGCCCGGCATGGACGGCATCGAGGCCGCGCGGCACCTCGGGCGGTTGCAGACGCCGCCGGCGGTGATCTTCACGACGGCCTACGACGAGCACGCGCTCGAGGCCTTTGAGACACAGGCGCTCGGCTACCTGTTGAAGCCGGTCCGCCGGGAAAAACTCGCGCGGGCGATCCGCCACGCGGCGCGACTCGCGACGCCACAGCTGCTCAGGCTGGCGGAACACACCCGGCTCGGTCGGCGACGCACTTCGGTCTGCGCGCGCCACGGGGATCAGCTCCGGCTGATTCCGATCGAGGACGTCTATTTCTTCTGCGCCGACCAGAAGTACGTGACCGTGCGCCACCGGGGCGGCAGCGACCTGATCGACGAGTCGCTGCGGGCCCTGGCCGAAGAATTCTCGCCCGATTTCCTGCGCATACACCGCAATTCGCTGGTGGCGCTGCGCCACGTGCAAGCACTCGAGCGCAACGCCGAAGGCCAGTACCTGGTGCGGTTCAAGGAAGCCGAGGAGACGCTGCCGGTGAGCCGGCGCCACGCCGCGGAGGCCCTGCGGCAGTTCAGGAGCGGATTGAAGACATGGAATCGAACGGCGACGACCTAGGCGAGACCACGGTCACGATCCCGGACCCCGCGTCCGCACCCCCGGACCGGTTCTGGTGGCGCGTGGGTGGACTGCTGCTGGTCCTCGGTGTGCTGTACCTGGTCTGGCGGATCATCGAGCCGCTGTGGCATCCGGTGGTCTGGGCACTGCTGCTCGGCGCGCTGCTTACACCGCTCAACGAGAACCTCACGGCACGGCTCGGAGACCGCCGGCGACTCGCCAGCGCGCTGACCACGACGCTGACGGTGCTGCTGTTCGTGCTGCCGGTGACGATGATCGCGGCCGCGGTGGCGGTGCAGGCGGGTCACCTGCTGGCCAGGATCGACGCGTTGACGCCGAACGCGACCGGCGTCGCCACGCTCGACGTCGCGGCCTGGCCGATCCTGGAGAAACCGGTGGCCTGGATCGAGGAACACGCTCAAGTGACGCTCGAGCAGTTGCAGGGCTGGGTGCTGGCCGGCACCAAGAAGCTGCTGCAGGCGCTCGCCGCGTCCGGCGGCGCGGTCGTGATGGGCGCGGTCGGAACGATCGTCAGCTTCGTGCTGATGCTGTTCATCCTGTTCTTCGTGCTGCGCGACGGCCCGGCCGTCGCGAGCCGCGCCGCCAGCCTGCTGCCGATCGAAGAGGATCGGCGCGCGCGGGCGCTGACCTTCCTGACCGACGTGACGCGCGCCGTGTTCGTCGGCGTCGGGGCGACGGCACTGGTGCAGGGCCTGCTCGTGGGCGTCGCGTTCTGGATCACGGGCCTGCCCTCGCCACTGGTGTTCGGCGTCCTGGCCGCGCTGTTCGCGCTGGTGCCGCTGGTGGGCACGACGCTGGTCTGGGGACCGGCCGCGATCTATCTGGCCACGGTGGGCGACTACTGGCAGGCGATCTTCATGGCTGCATGGGGTACGCTCGTCGTCGGCATGGTCGACAATTTCCTCAGGCCGATGCTGATCTCCGGTCGTGCGGACGTGCCGACGCTGGCAGTCTTCATCGGCGTCATGGGCGGCCTGTCGGCCTTCGGTTTCATCGGGCTGTTCGTCGGCCCGATCGTGCTCAGCCTGGTCGTCGCGTGGTTCCGCTTCGA
>CAZKLS010000002.1:2764-68004 GCA_964553405.1 uncultured Steroidobacteraceae bacterium | reverse complement strand
CGACGCGCTGCTGTCGCTGCGCCATGCGCGATTCGCGGACCTGCCGCCCGGCGCGCGGGTGGGCACCTCGAGCCCGCGCCGGCAGTCGCAGCTGCGGAGCGCGCGAGGCGACCTGTCGCTCGAGCTGCTGCGCGGCAACGTCGACACGCGGCTGCGGCGCCTCGAGGAGGACGGGCTCGACGCGATCCTGCTCGCCTGTGCCGGACTCGAGCGGCTCGGCCTCGGTGAGCGAATCACCGAGGTGCTGGACATCGGCGTCTGCGTGCCTGCCGTCGGCCAGGGCGTGATCGGCATCGAGTGTCGCGAGGACGATGCGCGCAGCGCCGAGCTGCTGCAGCCCCTGCACCACGGCGACTCCTCGCTCAGGCTGGAGGCCGAGCGGGCGTTTGCGCGCCGGCTCGGCGGCAGCTGTCACTCGCCGATCGCCGCCCATGCGACGCTCGATCACCAGCAGCTCACGCTGCACGGCTTCATCGGCTCGCCGGACGGCAGCGAAACCTACCGCGACCGGATCGCCGGGCCGCAGGGCGATGCGGAGGCGCTCGGTGAACTGCTGGCGGCGCGCATGCAGGCCGCGGGCGGTGGCGCACTTCTCGAGCGGCTGGCCGCGGACGCTGACGCCGGCCCGTGAAAGCGTCGCTGGCGGGAATCACGGTGGTGGTCACCCGCCCGGCCGGACAATCCGGCCCCTTCGTGGCCTCGCTGCGGGCGGCCGGCGCCGAGCCGATCTCGGTCCCGGCGCTCATCATCGAGCCGCTGCCGCTGAATCCCGCCGAGGTACGAGCCGACTGGGACTGGCTGATCTTCACCAGCGCCAATGCGGTCGGGCACTGCCCGGGTCCGCTGCCGGGCAGCCCAAAGTGCCGGATCGCGGCCGTCGGACGCGCCACGGCCCGGGCACTCGCCGAGCGCGGTATCACGGTGGACGCACTGCCGCGGGAGCGGTTCGACTCCGAGGGGCTGCTCGCGCTGCCGGTGTTCGCCGCGCCGCTCCGCCGCAGGATATTGATCGTTCGCGGGCAGGGTGGCCGTGAACTGCTGCGGGAGGAACTCGAGCGGCGCGGCGCCGAGCTCCGGGTGGCCGAGGTCTACCGGCGCGGCCGCGCAGCGGCCGACCCGCGCGCGCACGATCTGATCGCGCAGGCTCTCGCAGCCGGGCGGCGCATCGTGACCGCGGTCACCAGCGTCGAGATCCTCGAGGGCCTGCTCGCGCAGCTGCCCGAAGCGATTGCCGGTCCACTGCGGCGGACGACGCTGCTGGTGCCCGGTGAACGTGTCGCATCGGCGGCGGCGCAACTCGGCTGGCGCGGACCGCTGTTGCAGGCGACCAGCGCCGAGGACTCGGCCATGCTGCAGGCCCTGGAGCAGGCCGCGTCGCATGGCGAGGGATCGGGACCTGCATGATACGATCCCGACGGCGGTCAGTGCCTTCGTCTCACACGCCCCGATGTCCGCAGAAATCGAATCACTCAAGACAGAAAGCCGTCTGCGCCGCTCAGCGGGCGTGAGCCCGGTGCTGATCGTGCTGACCGTGCTGGCGCTGCTGCTCGCCGTGCATGCCCAGTTGCGTTTCGGTCAGCTCGACGGCCGCATCGAGCGCCTGCGTGACCGGCTGGTGGAACTGCGCGAAGGGCAACAGCAGCTTTCCGACCGGCTGGAGGCGGCGAGCATCCAGTCCTCGGCGGACACGGCCCGGCTGCGCCGGCACGTCGAGGGACTGTCCGAAACGCCGCTGCGGATCGCGGAGCTCGGCCGGAGTGTCGAGGAACTGCGGGCGCGCACCGAGGCACCGCAGCGCGTGTGGGTACGCGCCGAGGCACTCTACCTGCTCGAGCTGGCCGAGCGACGGCTCAAGCTCGAGCGCGATACGGCCACCGCGATCGCAGCGATGGAAGCCGCTGACGCACGGCTGGCAACCGTTCGAGACCCGGCCGTCGAGGCCGTGCGCACTCAGCTCGGGCGGGAGCTCGCCGCGCTCAGGGCCGTCCCCCAGCCGGACCTGGCCTCGGTCTACGCACGCCTCGCCGCGCTCGAGCGCACCGCGACCGGCTTTCCGGTGCTGGGCGTTCCGATCGCGACCGCGGGTCGGATCGAGCCGGTCGAAGCCGAGCCCCGCTCGCCGGTCGAACGGGCCTGGTACCGGGTCCGCCAGGCGAGCCGGGACATGCTCTCGCTGCGCCGCGTGGATCCCGACACGGCCCGGCTGGTGACGCTGGAGGAAGAGGCGCTGCGGCGACAGCACCTCCAGCTGCTGCTGTTCGCGGCGCGTGTCGCGGCGATGCAGCAGGACCGGGCGGTCTACGCGGATACGCTCCACGCCGCGGACGCGTGGCTCGCGCAGTACTTCGACGCGAGCGCAGAGGAGGTCACCGCGGCCCAGGCCGAGCTCGAGGAACTCGCAGGCATCGACATCGACCCCGAGTATCCGGAAATCGGCGCAGCGGCGCGACTGCTCGGGCGGATGGGTAACAACGCCGGCGGCGACGACCAGGACGCGCGATGAAGGGGGCCGTGACGGTCGCGCTCGTGCTGCTCGCCGGCGGCCTGCTGGCCCACCTGCTGCTGACCGATCCCGGGTATGTCTCGGTACGCATCGGCCGCACGCTGTTCGAGACGACCGTGCCGGTCGCGCTGCTGCTGCTGTTCGGCGGACTGGCCCTGCTGGGACTGCTGCTTCGCGCGGTGACGATGCGCCGCCGCATCGCGCGACTCGGGACCGAGCGCCGGCGGCGCCATGCGCGCCGGGATGCGCAACTCGGCATCGTCGAGCTCGCGGCCGGAAACTGGAAGCGCGCGGAGGACCTGCTGGTCCGCTCCGCCGAGGAATCGGAATCGCCCGCCGCGAACTTCCTGCTCGCTGCGCGCGCCGCCGACCTGCTGGATGCTCCGGAACGGCGCGACCAGTGGCTGACCCGGGCGCAGGAATACGCGCCGGAGCAGCGTGCGGCCCCACTGGTCACGCTCGCCGAGATGCAGATGCGCCGTGGCCAGGATGCGGCCGCACTGCGCACTCTGGAGCAGCTCGATGCCTCCGGAGATCTCAACTCGCGCGGGCTGGAGCTGCTCGCGCGCCTCTACCAGAAGCTCGGTCGCGGAGCCGAGTTGCACTCGCTGCTGCCGCGCCTGCGGGACGCCCGGGAACTGCCGCAGGAGAGACTCGACGACCTGCTCGCACAGGCACAGCTCGAGGCACTGCGGAGCGCCGGCGAGGCCCGCGACCCGGGCGCCCTCGAGAAGGCCTGGTCGGGACTGCCGAGGTCCTTGCGCAAGCTGCCTCAGGCGCGTCTGCAGTACGCCCGGGCAGCGATGGCCTGCGGCGATCACCAGGGGGCAGAGAAAGTGCTGCGCGAGTTGATCGAAGAGGATGCGGACGTCGCCGCCGTTCGCGCCTACGGCGACCTGCAGCTCGCCAATCCGCTGCTGCCGATCGAGCAGGCCGAGGGCTGGCTGGCGCGCAGCCCGAAGGATCCCGAGCTGCTTTCGAGCTGCGCAAGACTCTGCCTGCGCGCCGAGCTGTTCGGCAAGGCCATCGCCTACCTCGAGGCGAGCAACGCGATCAGGCCCAGCGCCGAGAGCAGCCTGCTGCTCTCGGAACTCTTCGGCCAGATGGGCGAGCCCGAACGCGCGATGGCCGTGTTGCGCGATTACGCGACCCGCGCCGTCGGGCGGCGCTTGCACGTGCCGCGACTGCGGCTGCCCCGACGCTGAGCCGACCGGTCAGCCGCGGCTGGCCCGCTCGATTTTCGCGAGCGTGTCCGGCGCATAGTCGAACGAATCGAAGAAGAGCTGCTCGCGTGGCAGGCCGCGGCCCGGAAACGTGCTCCTGATGGCCTCGATCATCGCCGGTGGCCCGCTCGCGTAGACGTCGAAGGCCGCAAGGGCTGGCGAGTCCGCGAGCACGGCCTCGTGCACCAGGCCCCGGCGCCCGGTCCACGCGCCAACGCGCGACGGGTCACCCGACAGCACCGGGCGGTAGTGGAAACCGGGCCGGCTCGCCTCGAGATCACTGAGCCAGTCGTGCTCGTAGAGATCCTCCCGTGCCCGCGCCCCCCAGTAGAGCGTGATCGGACGCCGGTCGCCGGCGGCTAGCAGCTCGCGCAACATCGCACGCAGCGGGGCATAGCCGGTCCCGCCACCGATCATCAGCGCGGGCCGCGGCGACTCGCCACGGAACCAGAACTGCCCCAGCGGCCCCTCGATCCTCAGCAGCGCACCCTCCCTGATGCTGCCGAACAGCTGAGCGGTGAAACCGCTGCCCGAGGCCCGGCGCACGTGGAGTTCGAGCAGCCTGTCGTCCGCGTCGGAGCCGGCGATCGAGAAGCTGCGACGACGGCCCTCGGACAGCATCACGTCCAGATATTGCCCCGCGCGGAAGTGCATGCACTCGACCGCCGGCAGCCTGAGAAAGACGGCCATCACGTCATCGGTCTTCCGCTCGAGTCGCTCGATCCGGCACGGCAGGCTCTTGACCTGCACGTCCGGTGCCGGGCGGACCTCGCGGGTCTCGATGCGCAGGTCGCTGGTCGCCCGCGCCTGGCAGAGCAGCACGTATCCGTCACGGGCCTCCGCCTCGGTCAGCCCGGGCGGCCGGGCGGCCGGGTAAGCGAACGACCCGGAGAGCACGCGCGCGATGCAGGACCCGCAGTGCCCGCCCTTGCAGCTGTGCGGGAGATTGAGACCGGCCCTGAGCGCCGCGGCGAGCACGGGCTCGGCCGGGTCCGCGGTGAACGTCTGACCGGTCGGGATCAACGTGATCTGTGGCATGGCCAGAGAATGCCACGACCGGGGCTCCTGCCGGACCTTTGACGTATCCTTGGATCGTGACTCCGACGCCTGCATCGTGCGCCGGGAACGGCCGGGCCCGCCCCTGCCTCGTGGTGGGCTGTGGTTACGTCGGCTCGCGCCTGGCCGGCAGGCTTATTGGCCGGCGCAGCGTGCTGGCGCTGCTGCGCGCCGGACCGCGTGCGGACCTGCTGGAGACCCGCGGCGTGAATGTGCTGCGGATCGACCTCGACAGCGTTCTCGCCGGCGGATCGCTCGAGCGCGCGGCCGGTGCCGACATCGTCTACCTGGCGCCGCCGCCCGGCCGGGGCGAGGACGACCCGCGTCTCGCCCGGTTCCTCTCCGCGCTCGACGACGGCTGGCGCCCGCGCTGCGTGCTGTACATGAGCACTACCGGTGTCTACGGGGACCGCCGGGGCGGCCGGGTGGACGAAGCGACCGTGCCTGAGCCCGGCAACGACAGGAGCCGTCGTCGCCTCGCGGCGGAGCGCTGCGTACAGGCGTGGTGCACCGAGCGTGGCAGCCGCCCGGCGCTGCTGCGGGTGCCGGGTATCTATGGGCCGCAGCGCCTGCCTCTGCAGCGGCTGCTGCGCGGCGAGCCGCTGCTGCGGCCGGAAGATGCCGGGCCGGGCAACCGCATCCACGTCGACGACCTGGTCGCAGCCTGCGAGGCCGTGCTGGAAGGGCCCGTCGATGGTGTCGTCAACGTCTGCGACGGCGACCATCGCAGCACCACGGAATTCATGCAGGAGCTCGCGCGGCAGGCCGGTCTGCCGCCGCCACGGCTGGTGGGGTTGGACGCGGCGCGGGAGTCCATCAGCCCGGGGATGCTCGCATTCCTCGCCGAGTCGCGGGTCGTCGAGAGTCGCCGGATGACCGGCGAACTGGGCCTCGGGTTGCTGCACCCGCGCTTCGAGTCCGGCATCCGTGCCAGCCTCGCGGAAGCCGGCGACGGCCGCGCAGCGGAAGCTGCCGGGCAGCACCGCAGCGGACCCGGGTGAGCGTCCGGGACGCAATGCAGCCGCACCGTCGCCTGGGCTATGCTGCAACGATGCAGCTCCCCTTCACGAAGATGCACGGCCTCGGCAACGACTTCATCGTCTTCGAGGCCGATTCGGCGGCACAGCTGCCTTCGGCGGAGCAGATCCGCCGTCTCGCCGCAAGACGCACCGGTATCGGCTTCGACCAGGCCCTGGTGGTGCTGCCGCCCCGCCGCAGCGACGCGGACGCGTCCTATCGAATCTTCAACGCGGACGGCTCCGAGGTGGAGCAGTGCGGCAACGGCGCGCGCTGCGTCGCCCGCCTGGTCGCGAGCCGCCTGCACCGGCTCGACCAACCCCTGCTGCTCGAGAGTCCGGGCGGACTGGTCAATGCGCGGCTGCGACCGGACGGCCTGGTCTCGGTCGGCATGGGCGTGCCGGACTTCGATCCGCGCGCGTTGCCGTTCGAGGCGGCAGCGGAAGCAGCGTCGTACGAGATCGAGCTCCCGGCCGGACGCGTCGAATTCGGTGCGGTCTCGATCGGCAATCCGCATGCGGTGATCCGGGTGCCATCGGTGCGCGACGCGCCGGTGGACACCATCGGACCTGCATTGGAGAATCACCCGAGGTTCCCGCGGCGGGTCAACGTGGGATTTCTCGAGATCGTCGCGCCTGATCGCGTCCGGCTCCGGGTCTTCGAGCGCGGCGCCGGAGAGACGCTGGCCTGCGGGACGGGCGCCTGCGCAGCCGTCGCGGTCGGTCGACGACACGGGCCGCTGTCGGAGGAAGTGACCGTCGAGCTGCCTGGCGGGCGGCTGATGGTGCGCTGGCCGGGGCCGGGCCAGCAGATCTGGCTCACCGGTCCGGCAGAGACCGTCTTCGAAGGCCGTGCAGAGTTCGCGGACAGTCCGCCGCAAGGAGAACCATGAACGAGCAACCGATCCGCGATTCGCAGACCGACGCCCTTCCCGAGGAGGCCGTGGCGGACTACCTGCTGGCCAATCCCGATTTCTTCGAGCGGCACGGCAACCTTCTGGCCCGGCTGAAGCTGCCCCACCATCGCAGCAGCGCGGCGATTTCGCTGCACGAGCGGCAGCTGCAGGTGCTGCGGGAGAAGCACGCGGCACTGGAGGGCAAGCTGCGGGAACTGATCGAGAACGCCCGTGCCAACCAGGCCGTGGTGGACCGCGTTCACCGCCTGACGCTGCGCCTGCTCGGCAGCCGGGACACGCGCGCGGTACTTTCGGCGATAGACGCCTCGCTGCGCGAGGACTTCGCGGCTTCGAACTGGGTGCTGCTGATCACCGACCCGTCGCTGCAGGAACTTGCCAACGTCGACTGCCCGCAGTTGCGCGTCGTGGCCCGCGATGCGCCGGAGCTGCGGGTGTTCGCGAACTTCTTCGAGTCCGGACGGCCGCGCAGCGGGCACATCCGCGAGAATCAGCGCGACTACCTGTTCGGGGCCGGCGGCGAGAAAGTGGGCTCGACGGTCCTGCTCCCGCTGGGTGATCGTGCCTCGCTGGGCCTGCTGGCGATCGCCAGCCAGGACGCCGAGCGCTACAAGCCGACGATGAGCACCGACTTCCTCACGCGCATCGGTGAACTGCTGACCGGGGCGATCGCCGCCAGGGCGGCATGAGCCCGACGCTCGAACAGAGCGTCGAGCGGTTTCTCGAGAGCCTCGGTAGCGAACGCGGGCTCTCTGCGCACACCTCGGACGCCTACCGGCGCGACCTGCGGTCGCTGCTCGAGTACTGCGCGGCCCAGCGCGTGGACTGCTGGCGGCAGCTGGATGCCCAGCACCTGCGGGCATTCGCGGCGTGGAACCACCGCCGCGGACTGTCGCCACGCAGCGTGCAACGACGGCTCTCGGCGGCGAGGAGCCTGTTCCGCCACCTGCTGCGGGAAGGCGAGCTCGCGAGCGATCCCTCGGCCGACGTTCAGGCCCCGAGATCCCGCAAGCGGCTGCCCACGACGCTGGACGTGGACGTGATGTCGCGCCTGCTGGAGTTCCGCACCGACGATCGCCTCGGCGTGCGCGACAAGGCGATCATGGAGTTGTTCTATTCGTCGGGCCTGCGGCTCGGCGAGCTGCTCGGCCTCGACCTCGCGGATCTCGACCTGCGCGACCGCACCGCCCGCGTCCTCGGCAAGGGCCGCAAGACCCGGATCGTACCGGTGGGCCGCCATGCCGTCGCGGCGCTGCGTGCCTGGCTCGCAGAGCGCGGCGCGATCGCAGCACCCGATGAGAGCGCGGTCTTCGTCGGCATCGGCGGCCGCCGGCTCGGGCCACGGATCGTGCAACGACGCATCGCGCGCTGGGCGAGGCTCCGCGGCCTGCCCGAGCACGTTCATCCCCACATGTTCCGGCACTCGTTCGCCTCCCACCTGCTCGAGTCCAGCGGCGACCTGCGGGCGGTGCAGGAACTGCTCGGCCATGCCAACATCAGCACGACACAGGTGTACACGCACCTTGATTTCCAGCATCTGGCCCGGATATACGATGCGGCCCACCCCAGGGCCCGGCGCCGTGGCCGCGCCGGGTCGTCGGCGCCGGGCGGAACCGGCGAGGATTCGTGAGCACGATGAGCAGACCAGCTGAGCGCTTCGACCCGCACGGCACGACCGTGATCTGCGTCCGTCGCGACGGGCGCGTGGCGATGGGCGGTGACGGCCAGGTGACACTCGGCAACACGGTGATGAAGTCGAATGCGCGCAAGGTGCGCAGGCTGCACGAGGGCCGGGTGCTGGCCGGTTTCGCCGGTGGCACGGCCGACGCGTTCACGCTGTTCGAGCGCTTCGAGGGCAAACTGCAGCAGTTCGGCAACCTGACCCGCGCTGCGATCGAGCTGGCCAAGGACTGGCGGACGGACCGCAGCCTGAGACGCCTCGAGGCGCTGCTGTGCGTCGCGGACCTGACGCACTCACTGGTGATCTCCGGCAACGGCGACGTGATCGAGCCGCAGCACGACCTGATGGCCGTCGGCTCCGGGGGACCCTACGCGCAGGCCGCGGCGCTCGCGCTGCTGCAGAACACCTCGCTCGACGCCCGTGGCGTCGTCGAGCGCGCGCTCGGCATCGCCGCCGAGATCTGCATCTACACGAATGCCAGCATCACGCTCGAGACGTTGGGGGACTGAGCCGTGTCGTCGATGACCCCCCGGGAGATCGTCCAGGAACTGGACAAGCACATCGTCGGACAGCAGGCCGCGAAGCGCGCCGTCGCCATCGCGCTGCGCAACCGCTGGCGCAGGATGCAGGTGGACGAGGACCTGCGCGCCGAGATCACGCCGAAAAACATCCTGATGATCGGTCCGACCGGCGTCGGCAAGACCGAGATCGCCCGGCGTCTCGCCCGGCTCGCCAACGCGCCGTTCGTCAAGGTCGAGGCCACCAAGTTCACCGAGGTCGGCTACGTCGGGCGCGAGGTGGACTCGATCGTCAAGGACCTCGTCGACGTCGCGGTGAAGCTGACGCGCGAGCAGGAGATGGACAAGGTGCGGCACCGGGCCATGGACTCCGCCGAGGAGCGGGTGCTGGACGCGCTGCTGCCACGCCCGCGCCCGGTCGGCTTCGGCACCGAGCCCGCGAACCCGCCGGAACGCGAAAGCGACACGCGGCAGCGCTTCCGGAAGATGCTGCGCGAGGGACAACTCGACGACCGCGAGATCGACGTCGAGCTGCGCGTCGTGCCGATGGGCGTCGAGATCATGGCGCCGCCCGGCATGGAGGAACTCTCGCAGCAGTTGCAGGGCATCTTCTCGAGTCTCGGCGGAGAGCGCACACGCTCGCGCAAGCTCAGCGTGCGCGAGGCGATGAAGCTGCTGACCGAGGAGGAAGCCGCCAAGCTGATCAACGAGGACGAGCTGAAGGTCCAGGCGCTGCGCAATGCCGAACAGAACGGGATCGTGTTCATCGACGAGATCGACAAGATCGCGCGCCGCCAGGAAACGATGGGCGCGGACGTTTCCCGCGAAGGCGTGCAGCGCGACCTGCTGCCGCTGGTCGAGGGCTGTACCGTCAGCACCAAGCACGGGATGGTGAAGACCGACCACGTGCTGTTCATCGCCTCCGGGGCGTTCCACACCTCGAAGCCCTCCGACCTGATCCCCGAGCTGCAGGGGCGCTTCCCGATCCGGGTCGAGCTCGAGGCGCTGCAGGCCGAGGACTTCGTGCGGATCCTGACCGAGCCCGACGCATCGCTCTGCACGCAGTACACGGCGCTGCTCGCTACCGAGGGCGTGCGGCTCGAGTTCGATCCCGGCGGCGTCCGGCGCATCGCCGAGGTCGCGTACGACGTCAACCAGCGGACGGAGAACATCGGCGCGCGGCGCCTGCACACCGTGATGGAACGACTGCTCGACGGCGTGTCCTTCGAGGCCTCGGACCGCGCGGGCAACAGCCTGGTCGTGGACGCGGATTTCGTGGAAAAGAACCTCGGCGAACTCGCTCGCGACCAGGATCTCGCACGATACATACTGTGAGCACATGAGCGAAAGAACCCCCACGGAGATCAAGCTGCGCACGCGCTCGCGCGTGCTCGAGGTCGCCTTCGACGACGGCTCGCGGTTCGAGTTGCCGTTCGAGTACCTGCGCGTCTATTCGCCCTCCGCCGAGGTGCGTGGCCACGGGCCGGGACAGGAGACCCTGCAGGTCGGCAAGCACGAGGTGGGCATCCGGTCGGTCGACCCGGTCGGCAACTACGCCGTCCGGCTGGTGTTCGACGACGGGCACGACACCGGGCTCTACGTCTGGGACTACCTGCACGAGCTCGGCGCGACCTACGAGGACAAATGGCGCTCCTACCTGGAGCGTCTGGCCAAGCTGGGCCTCCCCTATCCGACGCCGGTGCCCGGCAAGGGCCGGGGCCACCCGGCACGCTGACCGAAGCGGGCGCCGGTACGTCGGCTGCGGGTAGAATGTCGCGTTCCATGAGCGAACCGACCCGCCAGCCCCCGGATGACGGCTCCACCGACACGGTGGACTTCGGCTACGAGCAGGTTGCAGCTCCCGAGAAGGCGAAGCGCGTCAGGGCCGTGTTCGATTCGGTCGCGGGCAAGTACGACCTGATGAACGACCTGATGTCCGCGGGCATCCACCGCCTGTGGAAGCGCTTTGCGCTCGCGCAGACGGGTCTGCGGACAGGGCAGTCGGCGCTGGACGTCGCCGGCGGCACCGGCGATCTCGCCGCGGGCATGGCCCGGCAGGTCGGCGAAACCGGGCTCGTGGTCCTCTCGGACATCAACTCGGCGATGCTCGCGGTCGGACGGGACCGGCTGCTCGACGAGGGACTGCTCGACAATGTGCGCTGCGCCATCGCCGATGCGGAGCGCCTGCCGTTCGCCGATGCGAGCTTCGACTGCGTCACGATCGGCTTCGGTCTCAGGAACGTGACGGACAAGGCCGCGGCCCTCGCCTCGATGCGACGGGTGCTCAAGCCGGGCGGTCGCCTGCTGGTGCTCGAGTTCTCGAAACCGCTGATCCCGGTCCTGCGATCGGCCTACGACGTCTATTCGTTCAGCATCCTGCCGTGGCTGGGTCGGCGCGTCGCCGGCGACGCCGACAGTTACCGCTATCTCGCGGAGTCCATTCGCCGCTTTCCGGACCAGCAGGCACTTCTCGAAATGATGCGGGACGCCGGCCTGGAGGACTGCCGCCACCACAACCTGAGCGGCGGCATCGTGGCGCTGCACAAGGGCTACCGGTACTGAGATGCTGCTCGAGCGACTGGAGCAGGCGCTGAACCGGAACGTCGCGGATTCGCGGCGGGCGCAGACGCTGGTCCGACGGCTCGACGGGCGCGTGATGTCGCTGGTCGCGCAGGATACGCCGCTCAGCCTCTATTTCACCGCCCGCGAAGGGCGGCTCTCGATCCTCACGCGGCACGACGGCGACGTCGATGCGAGCCTCGCCGGCACGCCGCTGTCGCTGCTGATGCTGGCCGGCCCGCGGGCCGAGGGCGGCCTGAGGGGCGGCACCGTGCGCATCGAGGGCGACGCGGAGGTCGCGCAGGCGTTCCGGGAACTGCTCGCCGTCGCGCGCCCCGACGTCGAGGAGGAACTGGCGCGGGTGCTGGGCGACGTCGCGGCGCACCGGATCGCACGCTTCGGGCGCGGCCTGCTCGAGTGGGGTCGTGCGGCCACCGATTCACTCGCGACCAACGTCGTCGAGTTCCTGCAGGAAGAGGGCCGCGATCTGCCGACCCGGGTCGAGACCGAGGAATTCCTGGCCGGCGTAGACCGGCTCCGCGACGACGTCGAGCGGCTCGAGGCGCGCCTTGCAGGGCTCGAGCGACGCTCGAAGAGCGCGGGTCGCGACGCATGAGGCCGCGCACGCTGGGCCGCCTGCTGCAGATCCAGCGGGTACTGGTGAGACACGGCCTCGACGAGATCATCCTCGCCACTCACCTGTTTCGCCCGCTGCGCTTCGCCTTCTATCTCTCGCCGGCGACCTGGTTCGAGCGGCGCAAGGGTGGATCGACCGGAGAGCGGATCCGGCTCGCGCTGGAGGAGCTCGGGCCGATCTTCGTCAAGTTCGGCCAGGCACTGTCGACCCGGCGCGACCTGCTGCCGCCGGACATCGCGGACGAACTCGAGAAGCTCCAGGACCGGGTGCCGCCGTTCCCGGGCGCCGAGGCGCGCAGGCTGATCGAGCGCGCCTACGGTCGGCCGCTGGCCGAGGTCTTCGAGCAGTTCGACGAGCAGCCGCTGGCCGCCGCTTCCATCGCCCAGGTGCACGCCGCGCGGCTTCGCTCCGGCGAGGACGTCGTCGTGAAGGTCCTCCGGCCCGGCGTGCGCGCACGCATCGAGATGGACCTCGAGGTGATGTACCAGCTGGCACGGCTCGCGCGCGACTACGCCAGCGAGGGGCAGCGACTGCGCCCGGTCGAGGTCGTAAAGGAGTACGAGAAGACGATCCTCGACGAGCTCGACCTGATGCGCGAGGCCGCCAACGCCGCCCAGCTCAGGCGCAACTTCGAGGGCTCCGACCTGCTGTACGTGCCGCAGGTCTACTGGGACTACTGCCGCAGCGACGTGATGGTGATGGAGCGCATCCACGGCGTGCTGGTCAACGACCTCGTCGAGCTCCGCGCCCGCGGCGCGAACATCCAGCGGCTCGCCGAGAACGGCGTGAAGATCTTCTTCACGCAGGTGTTCCGCCACAACTTCTTCCACGCGGACATGCACCCTGGAAACATCTTCGTGCGGCTCGAGGATCCCGATCGCCCGCAGTACGCGGCCGTCGACTTCGGCATCGTCGGCACGCTGGACGCGCGGGACCAGCACTACCTGGCCGAGAACTTCCTGGCCTTCTTCGACCGCGACTATCATCGGGTCGCGCGCCTGCACGTCGATTCCGGCTGGGTTCCGGCCGACACGCGCGTCGACGAGCTCGAGTCGGCCGTGCGCACCGTGTGCGAACCGATCTTCAACAAACCGCTGTCGGAGATCTCGTTCGGTCAGGTCCTGCTGCGACTGTTCGAGACGGCGCGTCGCTTCCAGATGCGGGTCCAGCCGCAGCTGATCCTGCTGCAGAAGACGCTGCTGCAGATCGAAGGGCTCGGCCGGCAGCTCTACCCCGAGCTCGACCTGTGGAAGACCGCGCAGCCGGTCCTCAAGGAATGGGCCGCCGACCGGCTGAGCGGTCGCACGCTCGCACAGCAGCTGCGGCAGCAGCTGCCGGAGCTGAGCGAGGCGATCCGGATGACGCCGCAGGTGCTGCAGCAGTTCCTGCAGCAGGCCTCCGAGGGCGATTTCCGGCTCAAGGTGGAACAGGCGGGCGTCGAGGAGCTGCGGCGCGAGCTGCGCGCGAGCGCGAGGCGGCGGGACTCGACGCTGGTGGCCGCCGCCACGCTGCTCGGCGGCATCGTCTGGCTGGCCGTCGGCGCGGCGCCGGTCGCCGGCATCGTGCTGCTCGGCGCAGGCCTGCTCGGCATCGTGCTGGCACGTACCGGCGACTGACCCCCGCTGTCGAAGCCCCCGCGGACGGATGAGCCGCGACGATCCGTCTGCAGCGCCTCAGCCGGCGTCGGCCCCGGCTGACTCCGGCCGCAGCTCGATCCAGGTCGCGCGGGCACGCGCGCAGAGCTCGCCGTCCTCGTCGAAGATGGCGGTGCCCGCATAGTGCTTGCGGCCCTCGGCGGCAGCGGTCCGCCAGCCGATCACGGTGCACGGCTCGCCGACGTGCACGGGCCGGTCGACGTGCGCGAGCATCTCGCCGAGCAGCATGCTGCGCCGCCCACCCGAGACTGCGAAGTAGCCCGGGCAATCGAGGGCGGCCCAGTGATGCACGACCGCGACCTTGTCCGTGCCCTCGCCGAGCCAGTCCGACGGCAGCCATGGGCCCGCGACCATGCCGTTGTCCAGCATGCCCGGGAAGATGCGCAGCCCGTCGCCACGACGGCGATGCGGGCCGCAGACGAAGCACTCGGGAAAGGTGTGCTCCCGGAAACCGGCGTAGTGCTGCGAAGCCCAGACGGCCTGCACGTAGCCGGGCGGTGCTGGCACCTCGAGCTCGAGACGCGCCGCGCTGCCGGTTGCGACGACGCCGTCCGGTCCCTCGAGCCGCCATTCGCCCGGGGGTCCCTCGATCACCGCCAGCGGCTGCTCCAGCGGCGGCGGTCGCAGCAGCCTCGTGCGCAGGTCCGTACCGGCGGCAACCGAGAATGCGCCGCTCAGGTAGCCGCCGTTGGCGGAATTCGGCGGTCCACGGAACCGCCGCGGGATGCTGAGGGTCCGCGCCGCCTCAGTCATGCGCGTGCCCGCATTTCCAGCAGACCGCGAACTGCGGCTCGATCGACTCGCCGCAGCCCCCGCAGGTCCAGGCCGCGCCGCCCGGGCCGGCGCGCGTGAGTTCCGCGATCAGGTCCCGCGCTCGCAGCAGGTCTGCGGGGTTGCTGATCCACAGTTCCGGCCAGCACTCCACGAACGGAATCTCGCCGACGACCCCGGCCAGTCGGTCATTGCGTACCGAGCAGCGGATCCCGGCCGACTCGAGCACGTTTCGCAGGTGAGCGATCTCGACCAGCGACTCTGCGGTGTAGACCTTGCGCATCTGCAGACCCCGGTCGCGCCGCGGGCGGCGCCACTGCAGGCTAGGATAGCCGAGCCGGGCGCTCAGGCCGACCCGACCCGCGTCGGCGGATCCACGGCCAGCACGAAGCGCGTATAGATCTCGGGCAGGCGCTCGAGCACGCGCTCCTTGCCCAGCATCTCGCTGCCGGAGATCGCGCGCTTGAGCACCGGCAGCGTCAACTCCTCCAGCGCGCGGTTTGCGACCGGTGCGTAGCTCAGGTGCCACGGCTCGACCCCGGCGCCGCAGCGATCGCTCGCGTAGGGGTGGTAGTAACCAAAGCGCGCGACGTTTCGCTGCAGCCATTCAGCGAGCCGGCCGAACACGCCGTCCGGCGCGTACTCCGACGGCAGCAGCTGGACCTGGTAGCCGGGCGGCATCGCCGCGGCATCGATGACGTCGAGGTCCGAACCCCAGTGGTGCCGGCTTCCGCCGGGTACCGCCGACCAGCACAGGATGGCGTCCACGCGCTGCGAGTCGTCGAGTCCCGCGGGATCGATCGGGCGGCCCTGGCGGTCGTGCAGGACGCGATCGCCGCTCCACTTGCGGTTCCACAGCAGGACCTGCCGGTCGAAGTCGCGGAACGCGGAGACCGGCACCAGGTCGATTCCCTGGCGCGCCGCCTCCTCGCGCATCGCGAGGAAGGACGCGACCGACTCGTAGTGCAGCACGGCGCGCGGCTGCTCGAGTTCCACGACGTGGGTCCTTGCGCGGCCGGTCAGTTCGTATTCGTTCATCGCCGGATCGTCTTTGTCACCGGCCGTGAGGATAGCCGAGACGGGGTCCGACGCCAGCGCGATCGGCCAGTGTCGGAAAATTTGTCACTATTCAGTCCAAAATCGCAGTGAATCCGCGTTTTCACGCCGGCCCCGCACGACTATCATCGGTCGGGCGCAGGAAGCGAAAAGAACGACTGCGGTGCGCGTTGGTCCAATCACCCACTGCCGCAGCAAACGGGAGGCCCGAGCCGAGTATGCGCGGGACCGGCTTGAAAGCCCGCTACGTGACGGCCGTGCTGCTGATGGGCCTGCTGGTGACGGCAGCCGTCGCGGCCACGGTGGCGCTCGGCGAGCGCAACGTTCTCCCGATCGTCGGCATCGGCATCCTGCTGTCGCTGCTCGGGGCCGGCGTGACGCTGCTGCTGATCCAGCGGATCGACCGTGCGATGACCCGGCTGATGTCCAGCGCCGAGCGCATCGGCAGCGGCTTTCATCAGGAACCGGTGCCGCGCAGCGGCGTGAGAGAGGTCGCGAAGCTGGAGGAGGCGCTCGAGCGGATGCGCGAAGCGCTGCGCAGGACGACGATCTCCCGCGACTACCTGAACACGCTGCTCAACAGCATGCGCGACGCGGTGCTGGTCGCCTCGCCGGAGGGCCGGATCCGCAATGCGAACCATGCGGCGCTGCAGCTGTTCGGCTGCGGGCGCGAGATGCTGGTCGACCGCGACCTGCTGTCGCTGATCGCAGCCGAGCACAGGGCGGCGTTCGACCCGGATAAGGTGCGCGAGGGCGTCGGGGAAACCGTGATCCGGACCGGCCCGGGCCAGACGATCCCGGTCTCCGTCTCGGCCGCGGAAATCGGGGATGCCGAGGCCTCGTTCCGCGGCACGATCTACGTGCTGCGCGACATCACGGAACGCAAGCGCGCCGAGCGCCGCATCCGCTACCTCGCGCGCTTCGACGCGCTGACCAAGATGCCGAACCGGATGCAGTTCCAGCACCTGCTCCACCAGGCCATCACGCGCAGGCTCCGCCAGTCGCAGGGCGTGGCGCTGCTGTACGTGGACCTGGACAATTTCAAGGACATCAACGACACGTTCGGGCACGGCGCCGGCGACCGCGTGCTGGAGATCGTGAGCGAGCGACTGACGCGGCTGCTGCCGAAGGACTCGGTGGTCGGCAGGCTCGCCGGCGACGAGTTCGCGATCTTCGCCGAAGACGGCCCCGACCCGGCCGCGCGTCACGAGCAGGCCGCATCCCTCGCCCGGCTCGTGCTCGCGGAGATCGCGCGGCCACTGCACGCCGGCGAGCACGAGATCGAGGTCACGGCGAGCATCGGCATCGCGACGGCGCCCGAGGACGCGGACAACGTCATCGACCTGATCCGCGACGCAGACGCGGCCATGTACCACGCGAAGCGCGCGGGCCGCCATTGCCACGTCTTCTACACGCCGGAGATGAATGCCTCGGCCGTCGAGCGGCTGCTTCTGCGGAGCAAGCTCAGGCGCGCCGTCGAGCGGGGCGAGTTCATCCTGCGCTATCAGCCCAAGGTCGATCTCGACAGCCGCCGGGTCGTGGGTGCCGAGGCACTGATCCGATGGCGCCTGCCGGGACATGGCGACATCGCGCCGTCGCAGTTCATCCCGCTGGCCGAGGAATCGAGGCTGATCCTCGACATCGGCGCCTGGGTGCTCGACCAGGTGTGCAGCGACTATTCGAGCTGGCGACGGAAGGTCGACGACCCCGGCCGCGTGGCGATCAACCTCTCGCTGAAGGAGCTGAGCCAGGCGAGCTTCATTCCGCGCTGCCGCTCGGTGTTCGAGAAGCACGACGTCTCGCCGGCCTGCGTCGAGCTCGAGATCACCGAGACGACGTTGATGCTGGACGCGGACCGTACGCTGCCGCTGCTCGACGAGCTGCGCGCGATGGGCGTGCACCTGTCGATCGACGACTTCGGCACAGGCTATTCCAGCCTCAGCGCGCTGCAGCAGTTCCCGATCGGTACGCTGAAGATCGACCGCTCCTTCGTCACCAACGCGGCGAGCGACCCGGACGATGCGACAATCGTGCGCACGATCATCGAGATGGGACGCAGCCTGGGACTGCAGGTGCTGGCCGAAGGCATCGAGACGGACGAGCAGCGCGCGTTCCTGCTGCACAGCGGGTGCCAGTACGGGCAGGGGCGCCTGTTCGGCGAGCCGTTGTCCTCGGGCGAGTTCCTCGACCTGATCCGTCGGCAGGACACCGGCGAGCACCCGGTCATACAGCGGCCGGCATGACCTGACCGGCCGGCCCGTCCCGACAGGTCCCGAAAAAAAGAAGGGCGGACCGGAGGTCCGCCCGAACGGGGGTCATCGTTGACGGCTGAACGATCCCACAGTCGGCGCATGTTGTCAATACTTTGTCCAGCATTTAGGTGCATATTATCTTTACATCTAATCCGGCAAACGTATCATTGACGGCCATGTTCTCCATCAAGGCGGTGTCCGAGGCCACTGGGCTGAGCGTCGAGACGCTTCGCGCCTGGGAACGCCGCTATGCGGTCGTGGTCCCGGGCAGGGATGCTTCGGGCCGACGGGTCTACCGGGCAGAGGACGTCATTCGGCTCCGGCGGCTCCGCGAGGCCACGGAGCGAGGGCACCCGATCGGGCGCCTGTCGCAGCTCGACGAGCACGAGCTCGCGGAGCTGCTTCAGGCACCCGCCGACGGCAGCTCCACGACACCTGGCAACGTGCTGGTGCGCCGGATGCTCGAAGCCGCCGAACGTTTCCGCCCGGCGGACTGCGAACAGTGCCTGACGCTCGCGATCTCGCTGATGAGCGCACCGCAGCTCTTCGACGAGGTGCTGAAGCCGCTGCTGACCGAAGTCGGCAATCGCTGGCACCGCGGGCAGTTCTCGAT
Organism: uncultured Steroidobacteraceae bacterium; assembly: GCA_964553405.1. Taxonomy (GTDB): domain Bacteria; phylum Pseudomonadota; class Gammaproteobacteria; order Steroidobacterales; family Steroidobacteraceae; genus DATIRA01. Next base: position 49,550 of record CAZKLS010000002.1, on the reverse strand, counting down.
TGCCCAGGAACGACTGGTTTCCGGGGCCGTGCGCAAGCACCTCGGCCTGTTCCTCGACACCTTCGATCGCAACTCGCACGGCCGCGCGATCGTCTTCGCGACGCTGGAGGGAGAACGCCACGAGCTCGGCCTGCTGATGTCGGCCATCCTCTGTGCGAGCCGCGGCTTCAAGGTGCACTACCTCGGGCCTGATCTTCCGGCGGCCGAGATCGCCCGTTATGCACGCGAGGTCGGCGCCAGTGTCGTCGCGCTCAGCGTCGTTCTCCAGGACGGGTTGCCGGTGCTGAGCGAAGCGCTGCGTGAACTCGTCGCCGGAATCACGCCTGAACAGGCCGTCTGGCTCGGCGGCTCAGCGGTCGAACGCCTCGACGCCGCTGCGACACCGGAGCGTTGCACGATCGTCCGCGACCCGTTCGAACTCGAGCGCCGGCTGGAGATGCTCGCCGCCTGATCCCGCCGGGCAGGGGCTGGATGCGCCTTTCGCCACTTCCACGGCGCTTCCCGCTCGGCCTCGGGCAATGCCCACAGGCCGCGACGGTGCTCGCGGGCTTCGCGCTCGACCTCGTACAGCCGCGGATCCCGTGCGTAACGCCGGTAGACCCAGGCATGCCCGCGCCGGACGAGTTCCTCGTTGATCCAGACGCCTTCCGGCAGGCGGTAGACCCGGGCCACGGCCCGGCCGTAGCGGTCGCGCTCGAGCACCTCGGCCCGCACGCGCCGCCCGAGCAGCATGCCCTGCAGCGCACGCCTGGCGTTCTCGGCGTACGGCTGCCCCTTCTCAGGCGTATCGATTTCGGCGAGCCGCACTTCGACGTCCCTGCCCGAGGACCGCAGGATCAGGCTGTCGCCATCCATGACGCGGCTGACGTAGCCGGTCAGCACCGCGTGCGGCACTTCGGCCTGCAACGCGGCCGCGACGAGCAGCAAGGCGCAGCACGCCGCGTGCAGCGCGGTCCAGCGGCGAACAGCTGCAGGGTTCGGCAACCTCAGCGACGCAGTTCTGCCGAAGACTCGCGCAGTTCGCCGAGCAGCGTGCCGACCGCCGCGTCGGTCGCCTGCTGGAACGCGCGGATCAGCGCCGGGCGGCGGCGCTCGCTCGCCGTCGTCGACGCCACCGCGGAGAAGCTCCCGACCCGTCGTCGGTCACGCAGATCCACCAGGCTGGCCTGGATCTCCACGTCCACGCGCGGCGCCTGCCCTTCCCCCGCATCGACAGCCTCGAACCGGCGCAACTCGACGTCGAGCAGCAGCTCGGTCGGGACGCGGCTCGGTGCGGCCACGGTGGTCGCGAACCGGCCGTCGGCCGCGAGCGCCTGCACCAGCAGCTGCTGCAGCATCGACGGCGCCGGTTCTGCCCAGCGCATGCCGGCGAAGTAGTCGAATCCCAGTCCCGGCTTGACCACCGCCAGTCGGTCCGTGTCCAGTGCCGCTGGAGCACGGGGCCTCGCGACGGCCAGCGCCAGCCCGAGCGTCTGGCCGCCGTGCTGCACCTCGGTCGCACTGAGACGGTAGACGTCGGGCGGCTCGGCGTCCGACTTCAGCAGGCCGCCCGAACAGGCGCTGCAGGCCAGCGCGACGACCAGGATCGACGCGACGCGCTTCATGGTGCTATCTCCACGCCCGTTTCCTCACGCTCGCGCAGCAGGCTGGACGGGTTCTCCCGCAGGCTGCTCGCGAGTCCCTGGACTTCCGCGCTCGCCTGGCGCAGGTCAACGAGCAGTTGCTGGAACTCGACGAGACCGCCGCCGGCGAAGCCCGCCAGGCTGGACTCGTTCGCGGCGACCACCCGCTCGACGCTCGCCGCGAGCGAGGCGACTCGCTCCGTCGCCGTCCGCAGGCTGTCGAACGATGCCGCAAGCTGCGGACCGGAACTGTCGAGCAGGCCGTTCGCCTGCTCGAGCAGCGCGCCGGTATCGCGGGATGCCGCGCGCAGCTCGGCCAGCAGCGCCTGCGCCTCGGAGGCCACGGCGGGCAACCCGCGCGAGGTCTCCTCGAGACCCGCGAGCGCACCACGGACCGCGGCGATGTTCTCGTCGGACAGGACGCGCTCTATCCGCTCGACCACGGCGCCCACGTCGCCGACCAGGTCCGGCAGCCGCTCGAGGAACGCCTCGATGTCGCCCTTGCGCGAGAGGATCACCGGATAGCGGTCGCCCATCGCGAGCGGCTGGGCCGAGTCCGCATCCGGCTCGAGTTGCAGGTCGATGTACAACAGGCCGGTCAGCCCCAGCAGGCCCAGCCTCGCACGGGTCGCGCCGGAGATCGGCGCCGTCGAGTCGATCTCGGCCAGGATCTTCACCCGGCCCGGGTTCTTCGTGTCCACGCGCAGGTTTTCCACGCGACCCACGTCGACGCCCAGGTATCGCACCGGGCTGCCCTGGGCGAGACCGCTGACCGAGCCGTCGAAGTAGACCTCGTAGAGCTCGTACACCCGGCGGTCGCCCCGGCCCGAGTACCACCAGACGAACGCGAAGGCCGCGGCCAGCACCAGCAGCGCGAAGGTCGCGACGGCCGCGTATTTCGCGTCACGTTCCATCCTTGCCCTCCGCCGGATCCTCGACCGACCTGCCGCGTGCTCCGTGGAAATATTCCCGGATCCACGGGTGCTCGCTCTTCACGATCCCCTCCAGCGTGTCCACCACCAGCTTGCGGTCGACGAGTACGCCGACACGGTCGCATGTCCTCGCGAGGGTGTCCAGATCGTGGGTGACCATCACCACGGTGAGCTCGAGCGTCTCGCGCAGGTAGATCACCAGGTCGTCGAAGGCGGTCGCCGCGATCGGATCGAGCCCGGCGGTCGGTTCGTCCAGGAACAGCAGCGGCGGGTCCAGAGCCAGTGCCCGCGCGAGCGCCGCGCGCTTCACCATGCCGCCCGACAGTTGCGCCGGGAACTTCCGAGCGGCATCGAGCGGCAGGCCGACCATGCGCAGCCGCAGCTCGACCAGCTCGTTCAGCGTCTGCTCGGAGAGGTCGGCCGCCTCCGCGATCGGCAGGATCACGTTCTCCGCCACCGACAGCGAGGTGAACAGGGCCCCGTGCTGGAAGGTGACGCCGTAGCGGCGCTTGACCTCGCGCAACTCGCGCTCGCTCATCGCGAGGATGTCGCGTCCCTCGACCTCGACGGTGCCGGAATTCGGCCGATGCAGGCCCAGCATCGTCTTCAGCAACACGGACTTGCCGCTGCCCGAGCCGCCGACGATGCCGAATATCTCGCCGGCATGCACGTCGAAGCTGACCCCGTCGTGCACCAGCTGCGTGCCGAACCGGTTGACCAGATCGCGGACGCGTATGACCGGCGGGACCTGGTCCATCAGAAGTCGATCTCGAGGAAGAAGATCGCGAAGATGGCGTCGGCGAAGATCACCAGGAAGATCGACTGCACGACGGCCACGGTCGTCAGCCGTCCCAGCTCGCGGGAAGACTCCCTGACCTGCAGGCCGCGCAACGTGCCGGTCAACGCGATCAGCAAACCGAACACGGGCGCCTTGACGAGTCCCGCCCAGAAGGTCGTCGCGCCGATGGCCGAATCGAGCCGCATGACGAACTGCGGCCAGGGCAGGTCGATCAGGTACCGGGTGAGCAGAGCGCCGCCGGCGAGGCCCATCGCGTCCGCGACGACGGTGAGCAGCGGCAGCGCGATCACCAGCGCCAGGACCCGCGGCAGCACCAGGACCTCGTAGGGATTGATGCCCATCGACTCGAGCGCGTCGACCTCGTCGTTGAGCTTCATCACGCCGAGCTCGGCCGCGTAGGCGCTGCCGGTGCGGCCCGCGACCATGATCGCCGTGAGCAGCACGCCGAGTTCGCGCAGCACGCCGATCGCGACCAGGTCCACGGTGAATATCTCGGCGCCGAACGGGCGCAGCTGCTGCGCGCCGATGTAAGCCGAAATCACGCTGATCAGGAAGGCGATCACCGCCACGACCGGGATGGCCTGCACGCCGGTCTCGTAGACGTGGCGCACGACGGACGGCACGCGCCAGCGGCGCAGGCTCGTCCAGGCCGTGGACGCCGTCGCGATCAGCTGGCCGCCGAAGGTCAACGCCTCCACCCAGCTGATCACCCGCGCCTCGATGGCGCGCCCGAGGTCGATCAGCCAGCGCTGCGGCGTGCTCCTTGCAGGCGCCGCCAGCGCCCCCAGCTGCTCGCCCGCGAGCCGGTCGAGGTAGGCCGAATGCTCGCCAGCAGCCCCTTCGGTACGAACGCTCACGCCGCGCGCAGCGAGGCGTTCGAGCGCACAGCGGATCAGCCAGGCGGGCCCGATGTCGGTCTCGCCCACCGAACGCAGGTCGAGCAGCAGCTCCGGCGAACGGGTGCGCTCCGCCTCGCGCAGCACCGGCTCGAGTTGCGCGGCGTCGGCCATGCGGAGGTCTCCCGCAAGCCGCAGCCGGGAGGCGGCCGGGTCGAAGTCGGCCTGGAATCCCATTCGGGTACCTAGCTCCTGCGGCAGACCGTCCGTGACGGGAAGGACTCGCGCATCGTGGCACCTCCATCGGCGAAGCGTAAGCCGCCGGAATGCTAGCATCGCAACGCACGACGGGTGAGGGGCGATGGCCGGCGAGATTCTCTCTCAGATCCTGATTCTTCTGGCCGGCTCGGTCCTGGTGCTGAGCCTCGTGCGGCGTTTCGCGCTGCCGCCGATCCTCGGTTACCTGGTCGTCGGGATGCTGCTCGGCCCGCATGCGCTCGGGCTCGCCGCGGACGACGAGGCGATCCGGCTGCTGGCCGAGTTCGGCGTCGTATTCCTGGTGTTCACGCTGGGACTCGAGTTCTCGCTGGCCCGGATGGTCGCGATGAAGGCCGAGGTGTTCGGCATCGGCGGCCTGCAGGTCCTGCTGACGACCGCCGTCTTCGGCGGGGCCGCCTGGGCCCTCGGGATCCCGGTCCCGGTCGCCATCGTCCTCGGCGGCGCGATCGCGATGTCCTCGACCGCCATCGTGCTCAGGCAGCTCGGGGAACAGCTGGAGCTGAACAGGACCCACGCGCGGCTGTCGCTCGGCATCCTGCTGTTCCAGGATCTCGCCTTCGTGCCGCTGCTCGCGCTCGCGAGCGCGGTGTCCGGCGGCGGCGAGGTGCTCAGCCCGGCCTGGCTGCTGGGCATGGTCGGGCGGGCGCTGCTTGCGCTGCTGGTCGTGCTGATCCTCGGACGCTGGCTGTTGCGGCCGCTGTTCCACGAGATCGCCCGCCACCGCAGCTCGGAGACCTTCACGCTGACCGTGCTGTTCGTGGCGCTCGGAGCCGCCTGGGCGACGCACGAGCTGGGCCTGTCGATGGCGCTGGGCGCGTTCCTCGCGGGCATGCTGCTGGCCGAGACCGAGTTCCGTCACCAGACAGAGGCCGTCATCAAGCCCTTTCAGGACATCCTGCTGGGGCTCTTCTTCATCTCGGTCGGCATGCTGCTGGACCTGCGGCTGCTGTTCTCGCAGCTGCCGCTCGTGCTGCTGCTGCTCGCCGCGCTGCTGGTCGTCAAGGCGTTGATCGTGTTCGTCGTCGTCAAGCGGTTCGTGCCGAACTCCCACAAGGCGCTGCGCACCGGCGTGATCATGTCGATGGGCGGCGAGTTCGGCTTCGCGCTGCTGACGGTGCTGCTCAACGCCCGGGCCGTGGACGGCGCGATCGTGCAGGCGCTGCTGACCGCGATCGTGCTGAGCATGATGCTCGGACCGCTGCTGGTGCGCTACAACGGCCGGATCGCGGACCGGCTGCTGCGCCGGCGGACTGTGGACCCCTCGGAGGTTGCGCTCGAGACCGCGGCGACCCGGGACCTCGCACGCCGCGAGCACGTCATCATCTGCGGCTTCGGTCGGGTCGGCCAGAACCTGGCGCGGGTGCTGGAGCAGCGCGGCTTCGAGTTCATCGCGCTGGACCTGGACCCGCACCGGGTCCGCGAGGCCCGCCAGGCGGGCGACCCCGTCGTTTACGGCGACTCGGCGCACCCCGAGGTCCTGGAGTCGCTGGGCCTCGCCCAGGCCAGCGTGGTCGTCGTCTCGTTCCATGCGCCGGACACGGCGCTCAGGATCATCCGCGTGGTCCGCCGGATGCGCGCGGACGTGCCGATCCTGGTGCGCGACGAGGACGACAGCAAGCTCGACGAGCTGCTGGCGGCCGGGGCCACGGAAGTGATACCGGCGACGTTCGAAACCAGCCTGTCGCTCGTCTCCCATGCGCTGCTGTTCCTGAACACGCCGATGCGCGAGGTCGTGCAGCTGACCGACGAGATCCGGCACGATCGCTACGGGATCCTCCGCAGCGTCTTCCGCAGGCCGGACGCCCGCGCGATCGACGAGACCCACTCGCTCCGCCAGCAGTTGCGCACCGTGATACTGCCGCCCGGCGCCCATGCGGTCGGGCAGAGCATCCGGCGCCTCGGGCTGCACGAGGGCGAGGTCGTCGTCAACGCGCTGCGTCGCGACGGGATCGTCGGACGGGACCCCGATCCGGAGACGCTGCTGCGAGAGGGCGACGTGCTGGTGCTCTACGGCACGCCCGAGCAGCTGGAGATCAGCGAATCGAAGCTGCTGATGGGTTGAGCCGCCCGCCTCGCCCGGACCCGGCCCTGCAGGTAGGATGCCGGGCATGACTTCGCTCGGCACGCCGCTGTCTGCTTCCGCCACCCGGCTGCTGCTGCTCGGATCCGGTGAACTGGGCAAGGAAGTCGCCATCGAGGCGCAGCGACTCGGCGTCGAAGTCGTCGCCGCGGACCGCTACGCGAATGCGCCGGCGATGCAGGTCGCCCATCGCTCGGTCGTGCTCGACATGCTCGACCCCGTCGCGCTTCGGGAGCTGGTGCTGCGTGAGCGGCCCTCGCTCGTCGTCCCCGAGATCGAGGCGATCGCGACGCCAGCGCTGATCGAGCTCGAACGCGAAGGCGTACGAGTCATCCCGACCGCCCGGGCCGCCCGGCTGACCATGGACCGCGAGGGCATACGCAGGCTCGCGGCCGAGACGCTCGGACTCGCCACTTCGCCGTATCGCTTCGCCGGCGACCCGCAGGAGTTCCTCGAGGCCGTGGAGGCGATCGGGCTGCCCTGTGTCGTGAAGCCGGTGATGAGTTCATCGGGCAAGGGCCAGAGCGTGATCCGCAGTCCGGGCGAGGCCGAGGCCGCCTGGCGGCTGGCACAGTCCGCGGGACGCGCCGGCGCAGGACGCGTGATCGTCGAGGGCTTCGTCGCCTTCGACTACGAGATCACGCTGCTGACGTTGCGCCATCCCCAGGGCACGAGCTTTTGCGCACCGATCGGGCACCTGCAGGTGGACGGCGACTACCGCGAGTCCTGGCAACCGCAGCCGATGAGCGCGGCGGCGCTCGACGAGGCGCAACGGATCGCTGCCGCGGTGACCGCGGAACTCGGCGGCGCAGGGATCTTCGGCGTCGAGTTCTTCGTTCGTGGCGAGCAGGTCTGGTTCAGCGAGGTGTCACCGCGACCCCACGACACCGGGCTGGTCACGCTGGTCTCGCAGGACCTGTCCGAGTTCGCGCTGCACGTGAGGGCGATCCTCGGGCTTCCGGTGCCTGCGATACGCCAGCTCGGGCCCGCCGCGTCCTGCGCGATCCTGCTGCAGGGCGACTCGAATGACGTCCGCTTTCATGCGCTCGACCGCGCGCTGGCCGAACCGGACGTGCAGCTGAGGCTGTTCGGCAAACCCGAGGTGCGTGGCAAGCGGCGGATGGGCGTGGCGCTGGCCCGGGCCGCAGACCTGGCCGGCGCACGCGACGCCGCAAGACGCGCGGCCGCGGTGGTCGTCGAGCACGCAGAACTGCGCTGACCGCGGCCCCGCGCCGGCCGCCGTTCAGCGGTCGGCCTGCAGGTGCGCCTCGACCAGCCAGAGCTGCTTGTCGAGCTCGCGCGAGACACCCGTGAACAGGTCGCTGGTGTCGGCATCGCCGGCCTTCGCGGCGTCGTCGATCGCCTTGCGAACCGACTTCGCGAGCCGCGCGAGGGCCTCCGCGAGCGCGTCGAGATGTGCGCGCCCCTCGCTGATCTCGGTCGGATAGGGTTCCAGCCGGCTGCGCGCCGCGACCACCTGCAGCGTGCCCCCGGCGACGCCGCCGAGCGCCGTCGCCCGTTCGGCCATCTCGTCGACGTGGCCGGCGAGCGAGCTCGCGAGACCGTCGAAGAGCTCGTGCAGCGAGATGAATTGAGGGCCCTTGACGTTCCAGTGGGCATGCTTCGCCTGCAGTTGCAGGTCGATCGCATCGGCCAGGTTCGCGTTGAGCAGGCCGATGACCTTGTCTCTGGCCTTGCGGGGCAGGTCTATACGGGTCGTGTGCATCTCGCACCTCCTTCGCCGTGAATTGGTGGGTTTCATTGTCTGGTTCGGTCCCGGCAGGCCCAACAGAACCTCGCTATCGAGGCGATGGGATCGCTCTATCGCGACACCGTGTCGGCCAAAAAACTATTTAAAACAAATATTTGTATAGCCCTGACGCCCGGGACCGGGGGGCGTGTGATGCGGGATGTGCTGAACATCTTTACAAAAAATTGACATACGCCTATTTTCTGACATTGTGTCAACACCAACCGGGACGGATGAATGTCGTACATCGCCGAACGTCGCCAGGAGGAACGCGACCGTCGCAGGGTCGAGATCCTCGACGCTGCCGAAGCGCTCTACGCCGAACTGGGCTGGGACGCCGTCACGATGGAACGTGTTGCACGGCGCGCCCGCCTGAGCCGCGGATTGCTGTACGTCTATTTCCGCGACAAGGCGGACCTGCACCTCGGGCTCGTCGAGCGGGCGCTCGACACGCTCCGCGGTCGTTTCGTCGCAGCCCGGCACGGCAAGGGGTCCGGCCTCGACGCAGTCGAGGCCATCGGCCGGGCCTACGTCGAATTCGCCCGTGAGCTGCCCCACTTCTTCGACGCCTGCGCCCGGTACCAGGCCCACGTGGGCCCGGATGACACGAACACCGACTCGACCGAGGTCGCCTGCGCGAACGCGGGCCACCGCGTGCACGAGACGATCGTCGAGTCGCTGAACCAGGGAATGGCGGACGGCTCGATTCGTGCCGACCTCGGCGACCCGTACGTGACCGCGCTGTCGCTCTGGGCATTCACCCACGGGGTGATCCAGATCGCGGCGACCAAGAGCGGCCAGATCGAGCACGAAGGCATCGCGGTCGAGCAGTTCATCGGTCACGCCTTCGACATGGCGCTGCGCTCGCTGCGGCCCTGAGCCGGTCGGCTGCAATCCGAGGCAACAGATGCGGACACGGATAACGACGGCATTGCGTTTCGCCGTGATCGCCCTGGTCGCGACCGCGGTCGTTCTTCCGCACCATGCGCTCGCGCAGGCGTCCCGACCGACCGAGGCCGCCGGCCCCGCCGGCCGCATCGAGGAGGCGCTGCAGGAAGTGCTCGACGAGGCGCTCGCGGCGAACCTCGAGCTGCAGGCAGGCGACGCCACGGTACAGCAGCGCATGGCCGCGCTGGACCAGGCCCGAGCGCGCTACCTGCCGGTGCTGGACTTCGTCGCGCGCTACTCGGTGGCGGACGGCGGGCGCGCGATCGAGCTGCCGCTCGGTGACCTGCTGAACCCGGTGTACGAGACGCTGGACACGCTGCTGGTCGAGAGCGGCCGGCCGCCGCAGTTTCCGCGGGTGCAGAACCAGCGGTTCGAGTTCCTGCGCCCCGAGGAGCAGGAGACCAAGTTCGTGCTGGAGCAACCCCTCTATGCGCCGCGGATCGGCCCGGCGGTCGAGACGAATCGCCAGCAGCTCGCGCGCGTCGAGGCAGACCTCGCCGCGCTGCGTACGCGCGTCACCCGGGACACGAAGCAGGCCTACTATCGCTGGATCGCAGCACAGCAGACCGTGGCCGTGCTCGATGCGACCAGCGAGCTCGCGCGGACCAACCTGCAGTCGAACGAGAGCCTGTATCGCAACGGCAAGGTGACCCGCGACCTGGTCTTCCGCGCCGAGGCCGACCTGCTGGAAATCGAGCAGCAGCGCATCGCCGCTCAAAGCGGCGTCCGGGTCGCACAGAGCTACGTGAACCTGCTGCGCAATCGCCCGCTCGCGGACGCGCTGCCCGACGCGACGATCGACGAGCAGACGGTGCTCAGGTTCCGCAACCGCTTCATCGAGCGCCTGGCCGGCCGGCCGCTGGACCTCGCGCTGCTGCAGGACCTCGCCACGCAGCGTCGCGCGGAACTGCACGGTCTCGACGCCGCCGTGGCCGCCGGCGAGGCGCAGCAGGATCTCGCGCGCGCGGCGTTCAAGCCGACGTTCGCGCTGGGCGCCGAAGCGGGCATCCAGGGCGACGACTACGGCTTCGGCGAAGACGAGCGATACGTGCTCGCCGCCGTGATCCTGCGCTGGAACACGTTCCGCGGCGGCGCGGACCGCGCGGCGCTGCGCGAGGCGCGCGCGCTGACCGACGAGCTGCGCGCGACGCGCGCGCTGGCGACCCAGCAGGTCAGGCTCGAAGTGCAGCAGGCGCTCGAGAACCTGCAGGTCGCCGATGCGTCGCTCGACACGGCCGTCAAGCGCAGCGAGGCCGCCGAGGGCTCGTTCCGGATCGCGAGCCGCAAGCGCGACCTCGGGCAGATCAACCAGGCGGAGTTCATCGACGCGCGCCGGGCGCTGACCGACGCGCAGCTCAACCTGACCCGGGTGCGGGCCGAATTCCTGGCCCGTCTCGCCGAACTCGAATTCGCCGTCGGCAGCACGCGCGCCGCGGAACAGGAGCTCCTGCAGTGAACGTCCCGCGTCTCGCGCCATTGATGCTGATTGGCCTCGCGCTCGTGGGCTGCGATCGCACCTCGGCGCCCGGCGCCGAATCGGTCGCGCCGCCCGCTCCGGTTCGGGCCGAGGAAATCAGGCCGGTTCCGCTGCGGAACCAGGTGCGTGCCGTCGGCGTGCTGGCGCCTCGCGACGAGGTGCGGCTCAGCTTCAAGCTCGGCGGCGTCGTCGACCGCATCCTGGTCGAGGCGGGAGACCGGGTCGAGGCCGGCGACCTGCTCGCGGTGATCAAGCGCGCCGAGGTCGACGCGGCCGTCGCCCAGGCCACCGAGGCGGTGGACAAGGCGCGGCGGGACCTCGAACGCGCGCAGAAACTGCGCGCCGACGAAGTGGCGACCGAGGAACAGGTCGAGGACCTCACGACGGCCTACAAGGTCGCGAGCGCCAACCTGCGCGCCGCGCAGTTCAACGCGCGCTTCGCCCGCATCGAGGCCCCGGCCGACGGCGTCGTGCTGCAGCGCCTGGCCGAGGAAAGCGAGCTGGTCCAGGGCGGCCAGCCCGTGCTGGTGCTCGGCGCGACCGAGCAGGGCTGGGTGGTGCGCGCCTCGCTGGCGGACCGCGACGCGGTCCGTGTCGTGGTCGGCGATACAGCGGAGGTCAGCTTCGACGCGTTCCCGGGGCGCAGGTTCGCCGGCCGGGTGTCACGCATCGCCTCGAGCGCGGATCCGCAGACCGGCACGTTCGAGGTCGAGATCGACGTGGACCAGGGGCGCGCGCGCTTCGTGCGCGGGCTGGTCGCGAAGGTGGAGCTGTCACTCGCCGGCCGCGACGGCGACGAAGCTGTCATCGCGGTACCGGTCACGGCGCTGGTCGAGGCCGACGGATCCGTCGCCCGCATATTCGTCCTCGATCCCGAGCAGGGCGTCGCGCGCAGCAAGAGCGTGAACGTGGGCTCGATCGTCGGGGAGCGGGTGATCGTGCACGCCGGCCTGGTGCCGGGCGAGCAGGTGATCACCGACGGCGCGGCCTGGCTCACCGACGGCCGCGCGGTCAGCGTCGTCGGCGACCGCGGCTGAGGCCGTCCGCGTGAAGATCTGGGAATTCAGCGTTCGGCGCTGGCAGTTCACGCTGGTGCTGTTCGGGCTGCTGATCGCGATGGGCCTGAACGCGTACCTGAACATCCCGCGCTCCGAGGATCCGGAGTTCCACGCACCGGTTCCGACCGTCGTCGCCGTCTACCCGGGCGCGGACCCGGCGGACATCGAGCGCCTGGTCATCGACCCCCTCGAGGACGCGATCAACGAGCTCGACGAGATCAAGCGCATGGACAGCCGCTCGATGGACGGCGTCGGCGTGCTGCAGATCGAGTTCCACTGGGACCAGGACGCCGACGAGAAGTACGACGAGGTCGTCCGCGAAGTGAACCGGATCCGACCCGAACTGCCCGCCGACCTCGCCGCGCTCGAGGTGCGCAAGGCCGGCTCCGGACTCGTCAACATCGTGCAGCTCGCGCTCGTCAGCGAGGACGCGGACTACCGGCAGCTCAAGGAACTCGCGGAGGACCTCAGCGATTCGATCGAGACCGTGCCGGGAGTCCGGCGGAGCGAGGTCTGGGCCTTCCCCGAGCCCGAAGTCCGCGTGGCCGTCGATCTCGAGCGCATGGGCCGCGCGCGCGTGACGCTCGGGCAGGTCGAGGCGGCGGTGCGCGGCGAGAACGCGACGATCCCCGGCGGCGCGGTGGACGTCGGACTGCGCAAGTTCAACCTGAAGACCTCGGGCAGCTACGACACGCTGGAGGAGATCTCCGAGACCGTCGTCGCGAGCCGCGAGGGCCGCATCGTCAAGCTGCGCGACATCGCGGCCGTTTCATGGGACACGGCGGAGGAACGCTACACGGGGCGCTTCAAGGGCCGTCGCGCCGTATTCGTGACCGCGAGCGCCAAGGACCGCGTCAACGTCTTCGCGGTCCGCAACGGCATCTACGCGACGCTCGACGCCTTCGAGCAGCAGCTGCCGTCCGGCGTGACGCTCGAGCGCGGATTCGATCAGTCGCAGAACGTCCGTCACCGGCTGAATCGCCTCGGGATCGATTTCGCGATCGCGATCGCGCTGGTGCTGCTGACGCTGCTGCCGCTCGGCCTGCGGGCGGCGGTCGTCGTGATGATCTCGATCCCGCTGTCGCTGGCCATCGGCCTGTCTGCGCTCTATTTCACCGGCTTCTCGCTGAACCAGCTGTCGATCGCCGGCTTCGTGCTGTCGCTGGGCCTGCTGGTCGACGACTCGATCGTCGTGGTGGAGAACATTGCGCGCCACCTGCGCGAAGGGCATTCACGCTTCCGCGCGGCGATCCTGGCGACCGACCAGATCGCGCAGGCCGTGCTCGGCTGCACGGTCACGCTGCTGTTCGCGTTCCTGCCGCTGCTGTTCCTGCCCGAGGGCGCCGGGCTGTTCATCCGTTCGCTGCCCGCGGCCGTGCTGTACACGGTCGCCGCGTCGCTGTTCGTCGCGCTGACCGTGATCCCGTTCCTCGCGAGCCGGATGCTGAAGGCCGACGGCGCGCACGCCGAGGGCAACCGCTTCCTGCGGGGCCTCACGGGCGGCATCGAGCGCTACTACGCACCGGCGCTCGGCCGGGCGATCGCGCACCCGGTCAAGACGCTGCTGCTCGCGCTGGCCGTCGTCGCCGGCTCGATCGCGCTGGTGCCGGTGATCGGCTTCAGCGTGTTCCCGCCCGCCGACATCCCGCAGTTCAGGATCACGATCGAGACCCCGGACGGCGCCAGCCTCGCCGACACCGATCGGGCGCTCGTCTACGTCGAGCAGGAGCTGGCCCGTCGTCCCGAGGTCAAGCACTGGTTCGCGAACCTCGGCAGGGGCAATCCGCGCGTCTACTACAACATCTTCCAGGAGGAGACCAACGCAAACGTCGCAGAGGTCTTCGTCGAGCTCGAGCGGTTCGACCCCCGGGAGAGTCCGCTGCTCTACGACGACCTGCGCGAGGTATTCGCCGGCTACCCGGGGGCGCGCATCATCGTCGAGTCCTACCAGAACGGGCCGCCGATCAACGCCCCGATCGAGATCGGCATCAAGGGCCCGGATCTCGCGACGCTGCGCGAGCTGGCCAATCAGGCGGAGGACGTCATCGCCCGGACGCCGGGCACTCGGGACATCGAGAACGCCGTGCGGCGGCAGCGGACGGACCTCGAGCTCGGCATCGACTCACAGAAAGCGGCGCTGCTCGGTGTCGCGCCGGTGGAGGCCGATCGCACCGTGCGCGCGGCGGTGGCGGGCCTCAATGCCGGCATGTTCCGCGAGGCGGACGGGGACGAGTACCCGATCACGCTGCGGCTGCCGATGCAGGGTCGCCCGACCCTGGAGATGATCGACCTGATCGAGGTCGCCTCGGCCAGCGGCCAGACAGTGCCGCTGCGGCAGATCGCGAATCCGGAATTCTCCTCGGCGCCGAGCCTGATCCGCCGTCACGAACGCGAGCGGGAGGTCATCGTCACGGCGCATCCCGTGACCGGCTACAACACCGGCAAGCTCACGCAGGCCGTGCTCGAGCGGCTCGACGCGCTGGAGCTGCCCCCCGGATACACGCTGCGGGCCGGCGGCGAGCTGGAGGCGCGCCAGGAGAGCTTCGGCGGGATCGGGACCGCGGTGCTGGTCGCGGTGTTCGGCATCCTCGCGGTGCTGGTGCTGGAGTTCGGCAGCTTCCGCTCGATGCTGATCGTCGCCGGCGTGATCCCGCTCGGCGTCGCTGGCGGACTGCTCGCGCTGCTCGCAACCGGGTACACGCTTTCGTTCACCGCGACGATCGGCCTCGTTGCGCTGATCGGCATCCAGATCAAGAACTCGATACTGCTGGTGGACTTCACGAACCAGCTGCGCGAGCAGTCGGTGCCGCTCGAAGAGGCCGTGACCCGCGCCGCGGAAATCCGCGTGCTGCCGATCCTGCTCACCTCGGCCACGGCGATCGGCGGACTCATCCCGCTGGCGATCCAGGGGTCGGGGCTCTATTCGCCGCTCGCGATCGTGATCATCGGCGGGCTCATTTCCTCGACGCTGCTCGGCCCGCTCGTGACGCCGGTGATGTACAAGCTGCTGCCGCCCGGGGTGGAGGTGGAAGTGAATAGTGAATAGCGGGTAGCGGATGGTTGGTGATCGGGCAGCGTTGCGCCCTCAGGATCGTTCTATCCGCCAGTGACTAGTTGCGAGTCACTTTTCCTGCCGCAGCAGTTCCTCGGGGTCGAGCCCGAGCCGCTCGATGGTCGCCCGCACGCGCGGCCACTCGGTTTCCAGGAAGCGTTGCCTTTCACCGCGCAGCAGCTGTGAGCGGGCACCCTCGGTGACGAACATGCCCCGCCCGCGCCGCTTCTGGACCAGCCCTTCGTCGACCAGCTGCTGATAACCCTTCAGCACGGTGAGCGGATTCAGCGTGAATTCCGCTGCTACGCTGCGCACCGATGGCAGTGCATCGCCGTCGGACAGGCGACCCTCGAGGATCATCTCGACGACCTTGTCCCGGAGCTGGCGATAGATCGGTTGAGTGTCGTTCCAGTGCGAATCCATTCAGTCCGGGGCCCAGGTGCTGTGCTGCTGTAATGTAGCAGAACACCCTTGTCGGACGGCCGGCTCAGCGGCCGAGAGGCAGATAACAGGACGTCGTCGCGCCGAGTTTCGCCGCGATGCTGGCGGACGTCGCCAGCGGTCCCGAGGCGACCGAAAGGCCTGCGAGTATCCATACGACTGCGGCGACGGCGGTCGCCACCAGACGGCTTGCATTGCGCATCGCTGTCCCGTCCCTATCTGGCTCGATCTGACTGTTTACTGTTGTAGTGGACTATAACAGTGACTGGATGTCAAGCGGTGTCCTGGCCGGGAATCAGGGCAGTCCCTGACGCGGGCGGGGGGGCACCCGCTGCTAAGATGCCCACCCCGGTGGCCGCCCGGCCGAATCCGGGCACGTCTAATAATCAGTGGAGAGCCCTAATGAAGACTCCTGTCAACGTCGCGATCACGGGCGCGGCGGGCCAGATCGGCTACGCACTCGCCTTCCGGGTCGCCTCCGGCCAGATGCTCGGCCCGGACCAGCCCGTGAACCTGCACCTGCTCGAGATCACTCCGGCGCTCGCCGCACTGCAGGGCGTGGTGATGGAACTCAACGATTGCGCGTTCCCGACGTTGAACAGGATCGTCGCAACCGACGATGCGAACGTTGCGTTCAAGGACTGCAACGTCGCGTTGCTGGTGGGCGCGCGGCCCCGCGGCCCCGGCATGGAGCGCAAGGACTTGCTGCTCGCCAACGCACAGATCTTTTCGGCGCAGGGCAAGGCGCTCGATGCCGTCGCGGATCGCAAGGTCCGCGTGCTGGTGGTCGGCAATCCGGCGAATACCAACTCGCTGATCGCGATGAAAAATGCTCCGGGTCTCGATCCGAAGAACTTCACGGCGATGGTCCGCCTCGATCACAACCGTGCGCTGTCGCAGCTCGCGGAGAAGACCGGCAAGCACGTCACGCAGATTCACAAGATGATCATCTGGGGCAATCACTCCTCGACGCAGTACCCGGACCTGCATCACGTCGTCGTCGACGGCAAGCCCGCGCTGTCGCTGGTTGACCAGGCCTGGTACAGCGAGACGTTCATCCCGACCGTGCAGCAGCGCGGCGCGGCGATCATCAAGGCGCGCGGCGCATCCTCGGCGGCTTCGGCCGCATCCGCGGCCATCGACCACATCCACGACTGGGTCAAGGGCACGCCCGAGGGCGACTGGGTCAGCATGGGCATTCCCTCCGACGGCAGCTACGGCGTACCGGAGGGCGTGATCTACGGCTTCCCGGTGACCTGCAGTGGCGGTGCCTACGAGATCGTCCAGGGCCTCGAGATCAACCCCTTCAGCCGCGCGCGGATGGACGCGACGCACAAGGAGCTGACCGAGGAGCGCGACGGAGTCAAGGACCTGCTCTGACATCGGGTCTGGCGCTGCTGCCAGCACAGGCATCGCGCCGCCGGGCGGCCCAGCTGCGCCCGGCGGCGCCTCGGCAGCGCAGTCCTCTTATGTAACTGATTGAACACGTTTACTGCGGCGCAAAAAGACATCGCGCGCCGCAGCGCTCATCCAGATCCGGGGGCCACTGCGAAAGGTTCTGGTGCCCGGCCTGAAGTATTGGAACTTGCGGCACTGCAGCAATCTTCGGCATAGTCGGGCGTAACACCGGGCCCGGCCCGCCTCGAGGACTGCTGGTCGTGATGACGCTCTTCTGGTTGCTGCTGTTTTTCGGCGGCGCGCTCTACCTGACCTACCAGCGCGTGTCGCTGGCCCGCTCGACCGTCGTCGCGGGCCTCGCGCTGCTGGCGTACAGCTACTTCGGCAACGCCGGCCTGCCCTGGCTGGTCACGTTGTGGATCGGCTTCGGCCTGCTCGCATTGCTGAACCTCGACGCTTTGCGAACGCGCTTCGTCACTAAGCCGTTCCTGATGGTCTACCGCCGCATGCTGCCGTCGATGTCGAGTACCGAGCGCGAGGCGCTCGAGGCGGGCACGGTGTGGTGGGACGGGGAGCTGTTCACCGGCAAGCCGGACTGGCCGAAGCTGCTGTCGGCCCAGCCTCCGGCGCTGACGGCCGAGGAGCAGGCGTTTCTCGACGGGCCCTGCGAGGATCTGTGCCGGATGCTCGACGAGTGGGACATCACCCACCGCCGCGCGGACCTGCCGCCGCAGGTCTGGGACTTCCTGAAGCAGAAGGGCTTCTTCGCGATGATCATCCCGAAGAAGTACGGCGGGCTCGGGTTTTCCGCCTATGCGCATTCGTGCGTGCTGGTGAAGCTCGCGAGCCGCAGTGCCACGGCCTCCTCGACCGTCGCGGTGCCGAACTCGCTCGGACCCGCGGAGCTGCTGCTGCACTACGGCACCGAGGAGCAGAAGGACTACTACCTGCCCCGGCTCGCCCGTGGCGACGAAGTGCCCTGTTTCGCGCTGACCGGTCCGCGCGCCGGGTCGGACGCGGCGTCGATCCCGGACACCGGCGTGGTCTGCAAGGGCGTCTACGAAGGCCGGGAAGTCATCGGCCTCAGGCTCAATTTCTCGAAGCGCTACATCACGCTCGCGCCGGTCGCGACCGTGATCGGCCTCGCCTTCCGTCTGTACGATCCCGACCGGCTGATGGGCGGAGAGAAGACCGACTACGGCATCACCTGCGCGCTGATTCCGCGCAACACGCCCGGCGTCAGCATCGGCAGGCGACACTTCCCGCTCAACATCGCCTTCCAGAACGGTCCGCTGTCCGGCAAGGACGTATTCGTGCCGCTGGAATTCATCATCGGCGGGCCGAAGATGGCCGGGCAGGGCTGGCGCATGCTGGTCGAGCAGCTCTCGGTCGGCCGCTGCATCTCGTTGCCGTCCAATTCGACCGGCGGCTCGAAGGCCGGCACGTACGCGACCGCCGCGTACGCCCGCATCCGCAAGCAGTTCAGCCAGCCCGTGGGCACGTTCGAGGGCGTCGAGGCCGCGATCGCGCGGATGGCCGGCTACACCTACATCATGGACGCCGCCCGCTCGGTGACCTGCGGCGCGATCGACGCCGGCGAGAAGCCGGCGGTCCCGGCCGCGATGCTCAAGTACCACTGCACCGAGCTCGGCCGCAAGGTCGCCAACGACGCGATGGACGTGCAGGGCGGCAAGGGCATCTGCCTGGGCCCGAAGAACTACCTCGGAAGGGGCTATCAGGTCGTCCCGGTCGCCATCACGGTGGAGGGGGCGAACATCCTCACGCGCAGCCTGATGATCCTCGGCCAGGGCGCGATCCGCTGCCATCCCTTCGTGTTGAAGGAAATGAACGCGGCGCGCGACAAGGACAAGGCGAAGAGCCTGCGCGACTTCGACGAGGCGCTGTTCGGGCACGTCGGCTATACGCTCTCCAACGCGGCGCGCTCGCTGGTGACCGGCGCCACGCTGGCACGGTTCAGCAGCACGCCGGACTCGGCCGCGACGCGCCGCTACTACCAGCACATCAACAGCTTCAGCGCGCGCTTCGCGTTCGCGACCGACGTCGCGATGCTGACGCTCGGCGGCTACCTGAAGCAGAAGGAGCATCTCTCCGCCAGGCTCGGCGACGTGCTGTCGTCGCTGTACCTGGCGTCGATGGTGCTGAAGCACTACGAGAACCAGGGACGTCAGGAAGCGGACCTGCCACTGGTCGAGTGGAGCTGCCGCACGCTGCTGTACACCGCGCAGGAGCAGCTGCACGGCTTCCTGCGCAACTTCCCGAACCGCTGGCTGGCTGCGTTGATGCGCGTAGTGATCTTCCCGCGCGGCCGGACGTATTTCGCACCCGGCGACCGCCTCGGCCGGAAGATCGTCGAGCAGCTGATGGTGCCTTCGGAGTCGCGCGAGCGGCTCGCCGACGGCATCTACAAGACCGTGGAGCCGGGCAACCCGATCGGCCTGCTGCAGCAGGCGCTCGAGCTTTCCGTCCGGGCCGCCCCGATCGAGAAGCGACTGCGCGTCGACGGCGTGAAGACGGGTCGCGTGACCGCGCTCGATCTGCCGGGACAGATCGAGCAGGGCCTCGCGGCCGGGATACTGAGCGCCGATGAGGCCGCGCTGCTGCGCGACTACGATGGCAAGGTCATGGAGCTCGTGCACGTCGACGACTTCACGACCGAGGAACTGATGGCCGGCGTGCAGGCCGAGCAGGACGCCCGGCCGCTGCGTCACATCGCCTGATCTCTGCAGGCCGACCCGGGGTCTCGCGGACGTCGCAACGCCGGCGTCCCGCGGCCTCGGGCGGGTTCGCTTTGCTAAGCTGCGCGCGTGAGCGACGCGCTGCCAAGCCCCTCCGGCGTCACCTACGAGGTCGAACTCGAGGCCGACGCCGCGATCGAGAAGAACTTCGATACCTGGCTTCGGGACCACGTCGCCGACGTCCTTCAGTTCGACGGTTTCCTTTCGGCCGAGATACTCGCGGCCGACGCGGACTCGCCGGCACACGTCCGCCGGATGGTCCGGTACCGGCTGCGCGACCGGGCGGCCCTGGACGACTACCTGCGCGACCACGCTGCACGGATGGACGCGCAGGGCGTCGAGCGCTTCGGCGGTCGCATCTCGACCGAGCAGCGGACGCTCGCCTCGCGGGAGGAGTTCATCCGTGGCCAGTTCTCGACGGAGAACTGCCTGAACTGCGGCGAGGTCCTGACCGGCCAGCACTGCTCGCACTGCGGCCAGCGCGCCCGGGTACGGGTGCTCTCGCTCTGGGGGCTGCTGAAGGACCTGTTCGGCGACCTGTTCGAATGGGACTCCCGGGTCTGGCGCACGCTGCGCCCGCTCGCGTTCCGGCCGGGGCTGCTGACCGCGGAGTTCCTGCGCGGCCGCCGCATGCATTACACGCCGCCGTTCCGGATGTACCTGATCCTGAGCGTCGGCTTCTTCCTGCTCGCAAACCTCGGCACGGACCCGGGGGCCGGCATGCGCGTCAACGTGGACGACAAGGGTGACGCGAACCTGAACCTGCAGCTGGGCACGCGCGACGGCAAACCCGAGGCCGGCGCAAAAGCCCCGACTGCACCCGAGCCCGAGGCCGGCGCAAAAGCCCCGGCCGCGCCCGAGCCCGCGGCCGGCTCAGCCAGGCCCGAACTCGACGCCGAGCTGGTGGCCGTGATCGACGCCATCGTGAAGCGAATGCCGGAGGCCGAGCGGGAGGCCGCCCGCAGCGAGTTCATGACCAAGCTCGGCTCGCTCACGCCCGAGCAGCTCGAGCCGGTCAAGAAGACGCTGACGGACCCCTGCGGCAAAGGCAGCCTGTCGCTGGAGTTGAGCCCCGGGCTCGAGCGTTACGAGCCGCGCCTCAGGGAAGCCTGCCGCAAGATCGTCGCCGACTCGCCGAGCTTCGGCCGCGCGATGTTCGAGAACATCCCGAAGATGATGTTCATCTTCCTGCCGCTGATCGCGGCGGTGATGTACGTGCTCTACATCGGTTCAGGACGTTACTACGTCGAGCACCTGCTGTTCGTGGTTCACTTCCACGCGTTCTTCTTCCTCGGCGGCCTCGCGGTGCTGCTGCTGCAGCTGCTGCAGCGGACGGCCGGCGAAACGGCCCTCGGCAAGGGGCTCTCCGCTGCCGAGGGCGTGGCAATCGCGGCACTCGTCATCTACCTGCCGATCTACCTGTACCGCGCGATGCGCAGAGTGTACGGCCAGGGCCCCGTCGTCACGTCGGCCAAGTACGCCGTGCTCGGCATCGCCTACGTGGTCGGCCTGAGCCTCACGCTCGTCGGCCTGCTGCTGTACACGGCACTGACGCTCTGACCCGCCTCAGGCGGCCCGGGCGAGGTTCGCGTTCGCGAACTCCCAGTTGAGCAGCTTGTCGATGACCGCCGCGACGAAATCAGGCCTGCGGTTCTGGTAGTCCAGATAGTACGCGTGCTCCCAGACGTCGATCGTCAGCAGCGGCGTGACGCCCTGCGTCAGCGGCGTCTCGGCATTGGGCGTCTTCACGAGCTTGACGGCACCCTTGTCCGCGACCAGCCACGCCCAGCCGCTGCCGAACTGCGTCACCGCGGCGTTCGTGAACTCCTTCTTGAAGTTCTCGTAGCTGCCGAATGCACCGTCGATCGCGCCGGCAATCGCACCGCCCGGTGCGCCGCCGCCGCCGGGCTTCATGCTGTTCCAGAAGAACGTGTGGTTCCAGACCTGCGCGGCGTTGTTGAACATGCCGGCCTTGTCGGCCTTGCCGGCGACCGCGGCGATCAGTTTCTCGAGCGGCGTGTCGGCGTGTTCGGTGCCGGCGACCAGCTTGTTCAGGTTGTCGACGTAGGCCTTGTGGTGCTTGCCGTAATGGAACGACATGGTCTCGGCCGAGATCACCGGTGCGAGCGCATCGGGCGCGTAGGGCAATGGGGGCAGTTCGATGTGGTGGGACATGCGGTGTCTCCTGTAAATCCCGGGGGGGCGGCGCAGCAGTCCGCGCCGGTAAAAGAGCATTATTCGCCGGTTCGCAACCCGACTCAAACCGGATGAGGGCCGAGCGCGGGCGGGCCGCCGGGTCGCGGTGCTAGCATCCGCGGGCGACCGGCACTCGCGTGGCTTCGGAGCAGCGATGGATGGGCGGGTGATCCTGCACGTTGACATGGATGCTTTCTACGCGTCCATCGAACAGCGCGACGACGCCGCGCTGCGCGGCCGCCCGGTGATCGTGGGCGGCACCGGCGGGCGGGGCGTCGTGGCAGCCGCGAGCTACGAGGTGCGCGCCTTCGGCGTGCGCTCGGCCATGCCGATGCGCGAAGCACTGCGTCGTTGCCCGCAGGCCGTCTGCGTCCAGCCGCGGATGTCGCACTACCAGGCGATTTCGCGCCAGATTTTCGGCATCTTCAATGAGTTCACGCCGCTGGTGCAGGGACTGTCGCTGGACGAGGCATTCCTCGACGTGACGGCGGGCGCAACGCTCGACGGCGACGGGGAGCGGGTCGCACGGCAGGTCAAGCGCCGGGTCCGGGAGCGGACCGGGCTTGCGGCTTCGGTCGGCGTCGCACCGAACAAGCTGGTGGCCAAGATCGCCTCGGACCTCGAGAAGCCCGACGGGCTGGTCGTGGTGAGCGCCGCCGAGGTCAACGCGGTGCTCGACCCGCTGCCGGTCCGCCGGTTGTCCGGGCTCGGCGCGAAGACGGCGGCCAGGGTCGAGGCGCTGGGCATCCGCACGCTCGGTGAGCTGCGGGTCGCGGACGCGGCCCGACTGAGGACGGTATTCGGCCGCCACGCCGAACTCGTCCGGCAGCGCGCGGCCGGCATCGACGACCGGCCCGTCGTGCCGGACCGGGACGAGAAGCAGATCAGCGCGGAAGAGACCTTCGATGCGGACATCGCCGAGCCTGCGCGACTTCGCTCGGAGCTGGTGCAGCTCGCGGACAGGATCGGCGCACGACTGCGCGCGAAGGGGCTCACGGCGAGCTGCGTCGTGGTCAAGATCCGCCGTGGCGACTTCGCCACCTGCACGCGGCAGAGGCATTTCGAGCCCCCCACCCAGGAGACGCAGGTGCTGACCACGATCGCCCTGGAGTTGTTCGAGTCATGGCGCGCGAGCGAGCCGGGCTCGGCGCTGCGGCTGCTCGGCGTCGGCGTGAGCGGCCTCGCGCCCGCGTCCCAGCTCGAACTGTTCACCGTGCCGCAGACGACCCGGAACCGGCAGCTCGACGCGACGGTGGACCGGATTCGCGAACGCTTCGGCCGGGTTGCAGTCGCGAGAGCCAGCACGCTCGCCGGGCCGGGCGGGCAGCCGGCCCGGGGACGGCGTCGCTGACGCAAGGCGGCAGTGGCCGCGGGCGGCGCTCCCGATGACTTCGGCGCAGCACCCCGGCGGCGCTAGTCATCCCGGACCCGCACAGGCATCATTGTGGACCGCCAAGGCGCCGGAAACGGCCCCAAACCCAGATGTACACGAGTTTTTTCGGGCTCCAGGAAAAGCCCTTCGCCATCACGCCGGATCCCCGCTACCTCTACCTGAGCGAGCGGCATGCCGAGGCGCTCGCGCACCTGCTCTACGGCATCAACGAGGCGGGCGGATTCGTGCAGCTGACCGGCGAGGTCGGCACCGGAAAGACCACGATCATCCGTAGCCTGCTGGAGCAGCTGCCATCCCATGCGGACGTGGCGCTGATCCTGAATCCCCGCATCACGCCGGCCGAGTTCCTGCTCACGATATGCGAGGAACTGCACATCCAAGTGCCGGAGCCGGGCCGCGGCAGCACCAAGACGCTGATGGACCTGCTCGGCCGCCACCTGCTCGAAACCCATGCCCGCGGGCGCCGGGTCGTGCTGATAGTTGACGAGGCGCAGAACCTGAGTCCCCAGACGCTCGAGCAGGTGCGGCTGCTGACCAACCTCGAGACGGCCACGACGAAGCTGCTGCAGATCATCCTGATCGGGCAGCCGGAGCTCAGGGCCTTGCTCGACCAGCCGGACCTGCGGCAGCTGGCACAGCGCATCACCGGCCGATACCACCTGAGTCCGTTGTCGGCGGAGGAATCCGCCGGCTACGTGAAGCATCGCATGCGGGTCGCAGGCGCGACGGCCGAGGCCTTCTCGCGCGCCGCGCTGCGCGAGGTGCACCGGCTGAGTGGCGGCATCCCCCGCGTGATCAACGTGATCTGCGACCGCGCACTGCTCGGCGCGTTCACGCGAGAGGACCATCGCGTCGGCGCGGGACTGATCCGCCAGGCCGCGTCGGAGGTGTACGGTCGTCCGGTTCCCGCGCCATGGCTCAAGTGGGGAACCGCCGCGGCGCTCGCCGCGGCGCTGGCGCTGATCGGATTCGGGCTGTGGTCGCTGAAGCGTGACCGGCCGGCCGGGCTCGATGTTCCGGTCGCCGGCGCCGAGCGCGCCGACGCAGGCGACCCGGTGACGCAGGTCGCGACAGCCGCGCCGCCAGCGGAGCCTGTCGAGCCGGTGCTCGCGCCCTCGCCGCCAGCGATCGAGCAACTGCTGGTGCATCGAGCCAACGAGACCACGACCGAGGCCGCGCTCGGAACGCTTTTCTCGCTCTGGGGAGCCAGCTACGACCCGGGGCGCGGGCGCGGCTGCGAACAGGCCGTCGGCCAGGGGCTGGAGTGCCTGTTCCAGAAGGGATCCTGGGCGCAGCTGCGGACGCTGAACCGCCCCGCCATCCTGACGCTGACCGACGACGTCGGGCGTACGCACCAGGTCGTCCTGGCCGGACTGGACGACGAAACGGCGACGATCGAGCTGGGCGCGGATCGGATCGACCTGCCCATCACCGATCTCTCGCGCTACTGGTTCGGCGACTTCCTGCTGCTGTGGCGCCCGCCGATCGCGGTCGTCAAGGCGCTGGGCCCGGGCATGCGCGGCGAGGACGTGCGCTGGCTGCGCGAGAGCCTGCAGCTGGCGGAAGGGCTCGCGCCCGCGCCGGTCACCAGCGACGTGTACGACGAGGACCTCACCCGGCGGGTGCAGGACTTCCAGCGGCAACATCGCCTGGCCGTGGACGGCATCGCCGGCGTGCAGACCCAGATCGTGCTCGACACGGTGCTGAACGCGACCGGCTCGCCGACGATCGTGGACGAAGCGGCGAGGGGCTGAGCCAGCATGTCCTTCATCCTCGACGCGCTGCGAAAATCCGAGCACGAGCGCCATCGCCAGAGCGGCCCGACACTGGCCGAAACGGCCGTGGCGCCAGCGCGCAAGGGGAAGAACTTCTGGGCGACCGGCGCCGTCGCGCTGCTGGTCGTGAACCTGTTCGCCTTCGGATTCCTGCTGCTGCACATGTCGCGAGACGAGCCGCCCGAAGCCGTGGCCACGGCCGGACCGACCGCTGCCGGGCCCGCGAGTGCGGCTCCCGAACGGGCCACCGTCACGAGGACGCGGCCGGCACCGGCCGAACCGTCACCGATGATGCGGCCCGCGCAGCCCCGGCCGGCGACGGGTCCCGGACGCAACCCTCTCGAGGACGAAGTCGCCGTGCGCGAACCCAAGCTCGACCGGGAGTTGCAAGACGGTGCCGCGGCGCCGCCCGCGGGACCCCCCGCCGTGAGTGCCGCGCCGCGCAGCGGCGGCAGCGTGATCTACCAGTCGCTGCCCGAGGCCGGGCCGGTGACCGCGGCGAGTCTGCCGGTACCGGGCAACGCTGCTGCCGGCCTGCCCACCGCCGACGAGATCATGGCGCCGGGTGGCGTGCCGGAACTGAAGCTCGAGCTGCACGTGTATGCGAACGACGCCGCGCAGCGCTTCGTGTTCATCAACTCCCGCAAGTACCGCGAAGGCGAGACCCTCGCCGAGGGGCCGCGCGTCGAGGAGATCCGGAGCGACGGGGTCGTCCTCAGCCTGCGCGGCAATCGCTACCTGCTGCCGCGCGACTGACGGGTCCCGCGTTGAGCTCCGCAGTCGTTATCGTCGACGGCCTCGATGGAATCCGCCTGAACCGGGCGCTGAAGGCGGGCATTCATCGCGTCCTGCTGCGCCAGGAACACCTGAACAAGATCAACGTGTTCCCGGTGCCCGATGGCGACACCGGCACCAACCTCGCGCTGACGATGAGCGCGGTGCTCGGCACGCTGAAGCGCTGGCCCGACAGCCATGCCGGGCAGACGTTGACACGGGTCGCCGACGCCGCGCTCGACGGCGCGCGCGGCAATTCCGGCGCGATCCTCGCGCAGTTCTTTCTCGGTCTCTGCGACCGGCTGGGGCATCTCGGCCGGCTGAGCCCGGGCGACTTCGTCGAAGGTGTCGCAGGCGGTGCCTCGTATGCCAGGGACAGCCTGAGCGACCCGCGCGATGGCACGATCTTGAGCGTGCTGACCGATTTCGCCCGGGCGCTGCAGGAGACCTCGATCGAGGGTGCTCAGGATTTCCTGGCGCTGCTGCGGCGCGGCGTGGCGGCAGCGCAGCAGTCGGTGCAACGCACTACGCATCAGCTGGAGGCGCTGCGGCGCGCGAACGTGGTGGACGCAGGAGCGCTGGGCTTCTTCGAGCTGGTTTCGGGCATGCTGGAGTACCTGGAGGCCGGATCGCAGGACGACCCGCCCGAACCGGTGCCGCTGGTGATCGACTCCGCCATGGAAGCCACGGCGGGCGAGGAGCAGGATCTCGAGCACCGCTACTGCACCGAGTGCATCGTGCTCGCGGAGCAGGTCGACCGCCGCCGGCTGCGCGAGGCACTGGCGCCGATCGGCAGCAGCCTGGTGGTCGCGGGGCTGCAGCACAAGGTGCGCATCCACGTGCACGTCAACGAACCGGCCGAGGTGTTCCGCATCGCGGCCCGCTTCGGCCGCGTATCGAACGAGAAGGCCGACGACATGCTGCGCCAGCAGCACTCGGCGCACGCTGCAGCCCGCCGGGTCGCCGTCGTCACCGATTCCGCGGCGGACATTCCCGAAGAGGAGCTCGATCGCCTCGACATCCACATCGTGCCGCTGCGCGTTCATTTCGGCGAGCGGAGCTACCTGGACAAGGTCGGCATCACGCCGGACGAGTTCTTCCACGAGATCCAGCGCAATCCCGAGCCGCCCACGACGTCCCAGCCCCCGCCCGGGGACTTCCGTCGCCAGTTCGAGTTTCTCGGCTCGCATTACTCCTCGGTGATCTCGGTGAACCTGACCCGGCAGGTCAGCGGCACCTGCGCAGCCGCCGAGATGGCCGCGGCCCGAACCCGCACCCACGGCCAGGTGACCGTGATCGACAGCATGAATGCTTCGCTCGGCCAGGGACTGGTCGCGATGTTCGCGGCCGAATGCGCCAGGGCCGGGATGGACGGCGAGCAGATCGCCGCGGCGACCCGCGCGATCCTGCCCCGGACACGGACCTTCGGCCTCGCGGGATCGCTGGAGTACGCGGTGCGCGGGGGACGGGTGCCGCGCTGGGTCAAGAACGTCGCGGACGCGTTCCGGCTGATGCCGGTCCTGCACAACGACGCACGGGGCCGCGTCACGCCCGGCGGCGTGGTGTTCGGACGCGGGCGGCTCAGGGAGAAGTTCGCCGGCTTCGTGCGGCGACGAATGGACCCGAGCCGCAGCTACCGCGTGCTCGTGGGTCACGCGAACTGCGAAAGCGACGGACAGTGGCTGCTGGACCGCCTGAGCGGGCCGAACGTGTGCTATGCGCGGCTGCTGCCACTCGGCAGCGCGCTCGGCGCGCACGGCGGGCCGGGCATGCTGGTCGTCGGCCTGCAGGAGTACGAGCCGCCACGATGAAGATAGAGACCCTGGCGATTCATGCCGGCCGCGCGATCGACGCTGCGACCGGCGCGGTGCGCGAGCCGATCCACCTGTCGACCACTTTCGAGCGGTCGGTCGAGGGCGGATATCCGCGAGGTTTCAGCTACGCACGGGCGGACAATCCCAATCGCGCCTCGCTCGAGCGGGCGATCGCGGCGCTGGAGTCCGGAACGCAGGCCGTCGCCTTCGCCTCAGGCTCCGCCGCCTCGCTGGCCGTGTTCAGTCTCGCAGCGCCCGGCGGCCGGGTGCTGTGTTCCGAGGACTGCTATCACGGCACCGCGGCCCAGCTCCGGGAGCTGCTGCCGCGCTTCGGCATACGCAGCGACTTCGTGGACATGACCGACCTGTCCGCGGTGGAACGGGCGCTGGAAGCCGGAGCGTCGCTGCTGTGGCTGGAGACCCCGTCCAACCCGCTGCTCCGGATCAGCGACATCGCGGCCATCGCGGACCTCGCACACGCGCAGGGCGCGCTGCTCGCCTGCGACAACACGTTTGCCAGCCCGGTGCTGCAACGCCCGCTCGAGCTCGGGGCCGACCTCGTGATGCACAGCTCGACCAAGTACCTCGGCGGGCACAGCGACCTGCTCGGCGGCGTCGTAGTCGTGAAGGACGCGGGGCCGCCCCTCGAACGGTTGAGGGAATTCCAGTCATCCGCGGGCGGGATACCGTCCCCGTTCGACTGCTGGCTGCTGCTGCGCAGCCTGGCGACGCTGCCCTGCAGGGTGCGGGGCCAGGCGGAGAATGCGCTCACGCTGGCGCGCGCTCTCGCCGCGGACCGGCGCGTGCTCACTGTCCACTATCCCGGTCTCGAATCGCATCCGGGGCACGCGCTGGCAGCGCGGCAGATGGACGGCGGCTACGGCGGGGTGGTTTCGTTCCAGGTGCCGGGCGACGCCGCGGCGGCGCTCGCGGTCGTGGCCCGAACCGCGATCTTCACGCGCGCGACCAGCCTCGGCGGCGTGGAGAGCCTGATCGAGCACCGCGCTTCGATCGAGGGGCCGCGCACCACGACGCCGCCCAACCTGATCAGGCTGTCGGTCGGGCTCGAGAACGCCGAGGACCTGGTGCGCGACCTGGACCAGGCGCTCGGTTCCTGAGCGCAGCGCTTCAGCGGACGGCCGGGGGAGCGCAGGCCTCCGCTGCGCCGCGGGCGGCCTGCAGTGCAGCGACACAGGCCGCCGCATCCGCAGGGCGCTCGACGGGCAGGTCGGCCCGCTGCCAACCGGCCATGTCGCCTTCGAGCAACGACGGCGCGGCGTAGCCGTTGGCCACCAGCACATCGGCCGCGATACTGGCTCGCCGGCCACTGCGGCAGTAGAGCACCAGGTCCTGGTCCTTCGGGATCTCGGCGAGCCGGCCGGCGACCTGGTCGAACGGAATGTTGACGGCGCCCGGGACGTGCCCGGTCACGAATTCCTCCGGGCTGCGCACGTCGAGCACGAACGGCGCCTGCTCGCCCTGCGACTGGCGCTCGCTGAGCGCCTCGGGCGAGATGCTCGCCGGGGAGGGGCCGTCGGCGACCGCCGCAGCGACCAGCAGGCAGGCTGCCACGGCAACGGTGGCCTGGTTGAACGTCATGTGATCGAAACCTCCTCGCCCGGCGCCCGCGCCGTGTTCAGGACTTGTCGTCCAGCACGAAGGTCAGCTTCAGCCTGACCTTGTACTCGGTCACCTTGCCGCCCTTGACCGCCACTTCCTGGTCGGCGACCCACGCGCCGGTGATGCCGTGGATCGTCTTGCTGGCGCGCTTGACGCCGCTCTCGACCGCGTCGGCAAAGCTCTTCTTCGACGTGGCGGTGATCTCTGTAATCTTGGCGACGGACATGATTGGCCTCCTCAGTCTGACCGACCGGCCGGCCGGCCGGTCGTAGTTGCGCCGCCGAAACCGGGCGGCTCGTGATCAGCGGGCGTTACGCAGCGAAGTTCACCAGCGCTGCGGAACCCTCTGCAACTTGCTCACATCGTAACCGAGATCCGCCACGCGCCGGGCGAGCCGCGCGTAGTCCGCAGCGGAGATCTCGGGCTCGCGCGCCATGATCCAGACGTAGTCGCGGGCGCTGCGCGCGATGATCGTCTCGGTGTAGTCCTCGTCCACGTATGCGACCAGGTATTCGGCCTTGATGGGCCAGACGAACTGCATCCCCCACACCGCATTGGATTCCCGATCCCGGACGAACCCGCGGGGATGCATCACCTTCTCGGGCCCGTCGAAGGCGTCCTGGCGGAAGGTGAACGTGGTCGCGATGCTGCCGTCCGGATCGAGCCGGTACGACTCGACGGCGTTATGGGCGCCTTTCTCGAGGAAGGTGGGGATGTTCGCGATCACGTACCAGTCGCCCATGAAGCGATCCAGGTCGACCTGGCTGGCCGTGGGAATCGAGGGTGAGGACGAGCAGGCGACCAGCATCAACAGGCCCGAAGCAGCGCCGACCAGGCGACTAACAAGCATGATTTCATCTCCCGATACCCGCCTGTTCGACCGCGGGCACGGGCTGGTTTCAGGCTTGCGCAGCGCGTCGGTTTCTTCAGATTGACTGGATAAGTCGCGACGCAGATAGCTTGCTGGCAAGAGAATTTCATCTTATTGTTAACGAATTGTTTACACGAGGCCCGTGACATGTCCGGCCAGCCGGATCGCCTGCCACTCAATGCCCTGCGGGTATTCGAAGCGGTCGCGACGCACCTGAGCTTCACCGCGGCTGCGAAGGAACTCGGCGTCACGACGGCGGCCGTGAGCGCCCAGGTCAAGGCGCTCGAAGCGGACATCGGTGTACCGCTGTTCCGCCGGCACACGCGTGCCGTCGCCCTCACACAGGAGGGAGCAGAACTGCTGCCTGGCGTCGCCCGGGGACTCGACGAGCTGCGCCGGGCCGTGGACCGGCTGCGCCGGGAACGCGTTGGCGGGTTGCTGAACCTGAGCGTCCCGAGCGAGTTCCTGCAGCGCTGGCTGCTGCCCCGCCTGGGCGAGTTCACCCGGCGTCATCCGGAGATCGAGGTGCGCTTCGGCCCGCCCCGGGCGGAGCTCGACTTCAGCCGGGATGATTTCCACGCGGCCATCATCTATGGCCTGGGCCCGTGGCCGGGCCTGAAGGCCGAACGCCTGCTCGACGAGTGGGTCTTCCCGGTCTGCAGCCCCGCACTGCTGTCGAAGCTCGGTCCGATACAGACGCTGTCGGATTTCTCGCGATACCCGTTGATCCACAGCCGCTCCGAGCCCTGGGTGGACTGGTTGAGGCGGGTCGGAGGCGATACGACCCGCGCCGAGACGATTCCGCAGCTCGAGGACTCCTCGGCGGCGCTCGCGGCCGTCGAGCAGGGTGCAGGGGTGGCGCTGGCCCGATGGTCGCTGGTGGCTTCGGAGCTCGCCGCCGGGCGGCTGGTTCGGCCGATGCTGCCCAGCGTTCAGCAGCGGCGGGCCTGGTACCTGGTCGCGCCCCCGGAGCATTTCTCGCTGCCGAAAGTGGTTCGATTCCGGACCTGGCTGCTGGAGTGCTGCCAGGAATTCGAAGCCCCGACCGGCGAGACGCTCGGACCGGGCTGAGCTGATCGCCGGCCCGTTCGCGCCGGATCTGCGGTGGCGGCCGGATGGCGGGTCAGCGCAGCCTGAGGCGCGAGATCACGGGACGATGGTCCGAGCCGACGTCGGGCCCGACGCCCGCCTCCTCGACGCACAGTCCGTCCGAAACCAGCAGGTGGTCGATGCGCAGCGCAAGCGGCCAGAAGCCCGCCATCCAGGTCGGGTGCCAGGCACGACGCGGCAGCACATCCTGCAGTCCGCCGCGATCCAGCAGCTGCTCGTATCGCGGCGCATAGGGACTCAGGTTCAGGTCGCCGAGCAGGACGGCCGGCGTGTCGCGGGCACGCAGCGCATCGGCCGCGTTGATGAGCGCCGCGTCGCGCTGACGGGCGAGCCCGGGCAACACGGGCCAGCGAGTGTGCAGTCCGATGAAGCGCAGTTCGCGATCCTCGATTTCGATGGTGCCGGTCAGCGACGGCAGGCCGTCCCCGGCAAGATCGGCGCTGGCGACGTTGAGCGCGTGCCGGCTGATCACACCGATGCCGTACGGATCCTGGCGCGGAAGCAGCCACTGGTGCGGGTAATCGGCGGCCAGCGCGACCAGCGCGCTCGCCCATTCGTCGGTGACCTCCTGCAGTATCACCAGGTCCGCAGGCTCGGAGGCGAGCCAGGACACGAAGGCCGCCGGGTCGGGGTTCCGGAACCAGAGGTTCACGGTAGCGACCGTGAGCGCCGGTCCGTCGCAGGCGACGCGCGCTGCACCGGCCTGCGAGCTCGGCACCACCGGCCAGGCATGGAGCACGGCCAGCATCAGCGCGACCGCCGCCGGCCGCCGGTGCCCGAGCCCCGCCAGCAGCACCGCGACCAGCACCGATGCAACCGCGTACTGCGGCCGGAAGTGCACGAACAGCTCGAACGGCCACCCGAGCGGCGACATCACGGCCAGCACGCTCGCCGCGCAGAGCGCCGCAAGAACAGCCCGTCCCACGACGGCTGCCGGAGACCCGGGTCGTTTCTGCTGAGAGGTCGCGGATTGGCGGCCGCGCATCGTCGACTAGCCTATCAGCACGAAACTGAGAGATGCTTGCCGGATGTCTCAGGAATCCGCTCCAGGCCTGCCGTCGGGCCGGCCCGGCATGGCGCACGCCGCCGCGCTGGCGTTGCTGCTCGCGATTGCCGGCTGCGGCGAACGCAGCGAGCCCGATCGCCTGCCGCGACTCCCGATCGATCCGGAATCGGTCACGGTCTCCGGCATTTCGGCGGGAGGCTACATGGCCGTGCAATTTCACGTCGCCTACTCCGACCTGGTCGGTGGCGCCGGCGTACTGGCGGCAGGCCCGTACTACTGCGCGGAGAATTCGCTGCGGCTCGCGCTCGGACGCTGCATGAAGGACGGCGAGGGAATCCCGACCGACCGGCTGCTGGAAATCACGAGCCACATGGCGTTGAACGGGGAGATCGATCCGATCGCCGGACTGGTCGACGACCGGGTCTGGATCTTCCATGGCGCCGACGACGAAGTCGTCGCAACGACGGTCGTCGATGCGTTGCAGGCGTATTACGAGACCCTGGTGCGACCGGAGAACGTGCTGCGCGTGGAACGCAGCGCCACCGGCCATACCTTCCCGACGGTCGGCAAGGGCCGGGCGTGCGGGCTGACCGAGTCGCCGTACCTGGGCAACTGCGGCTTCGACGCTGCACGGGCGCTGCTCGGGCAGCTGTACGGCCCGCTGCAGGCGGACGGCGGAAACGACCCTGCCGGGGAGCTGCGTGCGTTCGACCAGCGACCGTACGCCGAAGTCGCGTCGAGCCGGGCTTTCGCGGAGCAGGGTTGGCTGTTCGTGCCCGAGGACTGCCGGGCCGGGGCAACCGCCCGCTGCCGCCTGCACGTCGTGTTCCATGGCTGCAAGCAGGGCGCCACCGAGATCGGTCGCGAGTTCGTGGAGTCGGCGGGTTACCTGGAGACGGCCGCGGCGAACTCGATCGTGCTGCTGTTCCCGCAGCTCGCACCGAGCTACCAGCCGCTCAACCCGAATGGCTGCTGGGACTGGTGGGGCTACGAGGGCGAGGACTACGCACTCAAACGCGGTGCGCAGATAGCGGGCCTCAGGCAGATGATCGCCGACCTGCTCGGCGAGCAGCGCTGACTCACGGCAGCGCGCGGGAGCGCTGCGCGCCGTAGGCGACCTGCAGCCTGCGCACGCCCTTTACCCGCCGTGAGGAGCGGCGGATCTCCTTCATCAGCCGCAGCAGCAGCCGGGCCTCAGCGCGCCTGCCGCCCGCGCAGTACTCCTCGCTGAGTCCGAGGTGAAGCACCGTGACATGCTCGACGTCGGAGCGCATGTAGACCGCCACGCCGATGGGTCGTCCGGTCTCCGGCTCGACCGCGAACAGCGACTGCACGTCGCCGTGGCCGCCTACGCTGACGCGCAACCAACCCTCCTGCTCGCGTATTTCCGGCGGGCCGTAGCGGTCGATCGCATGGGCGATCTGGTGCGCGAAGCGCGACTGGCAGCCGTTGAAGAACAACAGGCGCTCGAGGGCCGAGCGGTGATCGCGCGCCACTCGCGAAGTAAAGGTAATTGCTTCCCCCATACCGCCACACCGGACCGGTCAACCGGCCTTCTCCGGGTCCGGCCGGAATCATGAAGCAGCGGGTGAACGCTGTCGAGCGCGAGGGCGGGTATCGCCACTGCGGCAGACCCGCCGGCGGACCCGCTGGATCGGCCCGGAACTTTGAATTACCTCAGGTTTTTCACGACTGGAAGTGGACGGCGACGCAGCGGTGGTGCGCAATCCGGTTTCGAGTTCGCAGCCCGGGCCGGAGCCCGGCCGGGTCGCTGCCGGTGTCGTTCAGCGGACCGGCAACTCAGGACAGACCCGGGGCATCAGTGGCCACGCAGCATCTGCTACTCCAGACCAGGACAGGCGTACGACCGGTGTCGGGCGCACTGGTCGACGTCGTGGTCCTCTCGCCCGACGCCGGGTTGTTCCAGTCGATCCGGGACGCGGTCGGCGAGCGCAATCCGGTCTGGCGGGCGCGCTCGGCCGAGGAAGCGGTGGACCTGCTGCTGACCGGACGCTGCGGCGTGCTGCTGGTGGACATGGCTTCGGTATCCACCAACCCTGGCTCGTTGATCGAGCAGATCAGGGACCAGTTCCCCGACGTCGTGACGCTGGTCGCCGGCCGCAAGGACGACGAGAGCCTGCTCGCACGGCTGATCAGCGACGGCCTCGTCTACCGCTTCATGCACAAGCCCTTGTCGCCGAAGCGAGCCGGGATGTTCCTGAACGCAGCGGTGCGCCACTACGTCGCGCAGAGCGAGGAACCACCGGGGGAATCGCTGCTGCCACTCGGGCCGGGGCTCGCCGCCCCGACCGGTCGGGTCCGCCGGGCCCTGCTTGCCGTCGGCCTCGCGGTCCTGTTGGCCGTGATCGCCCTGCTGGTCAATCGTAGCGAGTTCTTCGTCGCCCGGACGCCGGCGCCGGGTCCGTCCCCGGAGGCGACCGTGGTCGCACCACGCACGGCCGACCCGGTGCTCGCCAGTGCCCGGGCAGCGCTGGCGGCGAAGCGCTACGAGTCACCGCCCGGCAGGAACGCCCTCGACCTGTACTACGCGGTGCTGCTCGCCCGGCCCGACAACCAGGAGGCACGCGACGGCCTGCAGAAGAGCATCGCCGCGATCCTCGGCCAGGCGGAGCAACGACGCGCCGGCGGCGACGCCGACGAAGCGAAACGGCTCGTGAACCGGGTGCTGGCAGCGGCGCCTGATCACCAGGAGGCGCTGCGCGCCGCAGCCGAGCTCGCGCCTCGTGGCCCCGCGCTGGACGACCCGCCGGCGGCCGCGCCACAGGTTGCGGCACCGGGTCCACCGACCGCGCCGGCAGGCGCCGGCGACACGCCGACACCGTTCGTCGCTGCGCCCGGCACGCAGGCTCCGCCGGTCGCCGATCCCGGCGCCCCCGCGGCCTGGCAGACCCGCGAGCCCCCGGTGGTCCGCCCGGACCCGCTGCGGCCGGCGCCGACGCAGCGTGCCGACCGGCCACCGCCGCGCCCACTGGCCGTGCCGATGCAGGGGCCGGGCAGCTTCGGCGGACCGATCAGCTCGGGCCACCCGACCGCCGGCATCGACGACGAACCTCCGGCCCCTGCTGAAGCCGGCACTGCAGCAGCGGCGGCCACGCAGGCCCGCGGGTTCGAGATCGCGACCCCGTTG
Source organism: uncultured Steroidobacteraceae bacterium (assembly GCA_964553405.1). Classification (GTDB taxonomy): domain Bacteria; phylum Pseudomonadota; class Gammaproteobacteria; order Steroidobacterales; family Steroidobacteraceae; genus DATIRA01. The sequence goes on along the minus strand of CAZKLS010000002.1, from coordinate 14,415 downwards.
CAGGCAGTGGGTGAGCTCGAGCGCCTGTACGCTCCCGATCCCGTCTATCCGCCGCAGGCGTTGAGGGACGGGGTCGAGGGCTGGGTGCAAATGGAGTTCACGGTGACCGAGACCGGCGCAGTCGGCGACGTCCTGGTCCTCGATTCACGGCCTGCCGGAGTGTTCGAGCGCGCCGCGATCGAGGCAGTCGCCTCCTGGCGTTTTCGACCCCGTGCGGTGAACGGCAGACCCGTCCAGCAGCGCTCGGCCATCACGATCCGCTTCGAGGTGGAGGGCTGAGCCTGCTCCTGAGCGCGGCGCCCCGGGTCCCCAGCGTCCAGGCCACGACGGCCCAGGCGCCGGCGATCGCGGCGCCGAACCAGGCGATACCCGAGACTCCGAGTCCGATCGTCTTCAGCAGTGCGTGCAGCGATGCAGCGGTGGCATCGCCGCCCCGGTAGACGAACGTGTCGATCAGGCTCTTGGCCTTGTACCGCTCCTCCCTGGAGACCACCGTATACAGCGTGTCACGCGACGGTCGGGTGATCGAGTATTCGCCGATGCGACGCACCATCATCACCGCGACCAGCACGGCGAACTGCGGGTAGAGCGCGAGCACGGCGTAGCCTGCGGCCATCAGCAGCGGCACGGAAACCAGCAGCGCGCGCAGGCCCAGCCAGCGAAAGAGCCGGCCGAACAGCAGCAGCTGCGTCGTCAGAGAGCCCGCCTGTACCCAGAAGTCGATCGTGCTGAAGAAGCGAGTCCGCTCGTCCCGGCTGGCGAACACCTCGGCCACCATCGCCTGCTGCTCGAGGTACAGAAAGGTCGACACCCAGGTCAGCAGCAGGACGAACAACGCCAGCAGCGCGAGGTACGGGGAACTCGCGACCTGGCGGAACGCGGCCAGCGCGGTTCCGCCGAGCCGTGCATCCCGGTCCGCGCCTGCCGCGACGTTCTCGCCGTGGCGGCGGTGCCAGTGCAGCACCCGCATCAGGAATGCAAGCGACCCGCCGAGCAGCAGTGCGGAGACGAGCAGCAGGTTGATCGTGCCGAGCGGCTCGGCGAGGCGCTGGCCGAGGAACGGACCGAACAGCCCGCCCAGGCTGATGCCCGCGGCGATGAAGCCGAACAGGCGGCCGGCCTGGTCGCGGCTGAACACGTCGGCCATCAGGCTCCAGAAAACCGCGACGACGAACAGGTTGAAGACGCTCACCCAGATGAAATAGGCGCGCGCAATCCAGGTGTGGTCGGCCTGGGCGTTGAACCAGGCGTAGAAGCCGAGGATGTTCAGGATGAAGAACAGGTAGACCCAGGGCAGGAACGTCGAGCGACGAAAGCGCGAGGTCAACCAGCCGTAGATCGGCTGCACCGCCAGCATCGCGATGAACGTGCCCCAGAACAGCGCCGGCAGCGTCGAGACGCCCGAGGTGATGCCCATGGTCTCGCGAATCGGCCTGAGGATCGAATAGCTCGAGAACATGCAGAACGCGCAGAGGAACGCGGCGAGCATGCCGCCGAATTCCTCAGGCCTGGCGTTCAGCAGCCCCGCGAGCCGCCCGGGCCAGCCGTCCACCCGCGCGCGGCCGCCCGCAGCCGGGTCCGGCGTGATCGGCCCCTCGCTCAAGGCAGCGCGCCGAGGTCCAGGTGCAGACCGCGCTCGGCGATCCCGACCTCGATGCCCCGCTCGAGCAGCGCGTCCTCGAGGCCGGCGGAAGCCGCGTTCTCGCCGTGCACGAGCCAGACGGGCGGTCGACCGCCCACGCCCTCGTACCAGCGCAGCAGGTCCGACTGGTCGCCGTGCGCCGAGAAGCCGCCGAGCGTGTGCACCTGCATCGCGACGTCCAGCTCGTCGCCGTGGATGCGCACCGACTCGCGACCGTCCACCAGCGCCCGCCCCAGCGTGCCTTGCGCCTGGAAGCCGGTAAAGATCAGATGGCACTCGGGACGCTCGAGATTGTGCTTCAGGTGATGCACGATCCGCCCGCCGGTGCACATACCGCTTCCGGCGATGACGATGGCGCCCTCGCGGATGCGGTTGACGGCCATCGACTCCTCGGCCGTGCGGCAGAGCTTCAGGTTCGGCAGCGGCGGCAGGCTGTGCGCGCGCCTGCGGAAACGGGCCGCCTCCTCGTCGTACAGGTCGGCGTGGTCCCAGTACACGCCGGTCGCCTCGATGGCCATCGGGCTGTCGAGGAAGATCTGCCAGTCGCCGAGCCGCCAGGCTTCGAAATGTGTGCCGAGCTCGTAGAGCAGCTCCTGGCTGCGCCCGACCGCGAACGCCGGGATCAGCACGTTGCCGCCGCTCCCGCGGCAGGCCTCAAGGATCTCCCCGAATTCGACCAGGGTCTGCTCGCGTTCGCGGTGCCTGCGGTCGCCGTAGGTGCTTTCCATCAGCACGAGGTCCGCGCCGTCGCCCGGCTCCGGATCGCGAAGGATCGGCGAGTCGTACTGGCCGAGATCGCCACTGAAAACCAGGCGGCGGTGCAGGTCGCCCTCGTTCAGGTCCAGCCAGGCACTTGCCGAGCCGAGAATGTGCCCCGCATCGCGAAACCTCAGCTCGACGCCGTCGCATACCGTGACCGGGCGGCCATACGGGACCGCGCGGAACTGGCGCAGCGTCGCCTCGGCGTCCTCGGTCGAATACAGCGGCTCGACGCGCCGCTTGTTCCCGTCGCGCGCCCGACGGCGATTTTCCCGCTCGGCGTCGCGCTCGGCGAGCTTCGCGCTGTCGGCCAGCAGGATCCGGGCCAGGTCGCGGGTCGCGGCCGTGGCATAGATCGGTCCGCGAAACCCCTGCTGCCGCAGCAGCGGCAGCCGTCCGCAGTGGTCCACGTGCGCGTGGCTCAGCACCACCGCATCGACGGATCCGGGCTCGAACGGGAACGGGGCCCGGTTGCGCTCGTGCGGGGACGGGCCGCCCTGTATCAGGCCGCAGTCGAGCAGCAGCGTGCTGCGGCCGACGCGCAGCACGTGGCAGGAGCCGGTTACCTCACCGGCCGCACCGAAGAACTCGAGCTGCATCCCGCCGGCTCAGGCGATCCTGCTGCGCAGGGCTTCACCGGCCTGGTGATCCTCTCGTTCCCGGAGCAGTTTGACGCAGGCCTTGACCACGCGCGCATCGTAACGCCGTCCGGCCCGCGACTGGAGTTCTTCGATGCAGTCGGCGGTGCTGAGAGCCGCGCGCTGAGGTCTCGGCGCGAGCATCGCCTCGACGGCGTCGGCGACCGCGACGATCCGCGCTTCCAGCAGGATCTCCTCCCCTTTGAGGCCGCGCGGATACCCGGACCCGTCCGTGCGCTCGTGGTGCTGCCGCACGACCTCGGCCACCGGCCACGGGAACTCGATCTGGCGCAGCGTCTCGTAGCCGCGCTCGGCGTGCGTCTTGACCAGCTCGTACTCGGCCGGCGCAAGCGGGCCCGGGCGCCAGAGGATCTCGCGCGGAATGTGCAGCATGCCCACGTCGATCAGCTGGCCCGCGACCCGCAGGCCGCGCAGCGTGTGGCCCGGAAGGCCGAGCGCGGCGCCGATGTCGGCGGCCAGGTCCGCGACCCGGTGGCTGCGACCGGTCTTGTTCGCGTCCTGGCGCTCGGCCATCTCTGCCAGCGCCGAGACCGTGCCGAGCATGACCCGCTCCATGTGATCCATGGCGCTGACGACCTCGGCATCGGAGCGCCGGCGACGCAGCGCTTTCCACGCGACGTCGGCCAGTTGCGCGCCGCGGCGCCGGTCGTCCTCGTCGAAGGGCGTCGGCTTGTCCGCGACCAGCAGCACGCCGGTCACGCGACTGCCATCGAGCAGCGGCAAGGCCAGCTGCCGGGTGAACTGCGCGGGCAGGCCGCACTGGACCAGCACGCCGGTGCCTTGCGGCGAGTCGCGCAGCACGGGCTGCTGGGATTCGAGGCACTCGAGCAGGGCCGAATCCGCGGGCGGTGTTCCGCGCCAGCGCGCCAGCGAGCCCTGTTCGTCCTGGTCGAGGCGCGCCGAGAGCTCCAGCTGCGTCGGCTCGGGCAGCGCCATGAACAGCAGGGCCAGCTGGCCACCCGTGACCTGCGCTGCGATTTCGACCGCGGCTCGCTGAATCTCCGTCTCCGACAGCGACTGTGTACGCTGCGCGAGGTCCACCAGGCTGCCGAGGCACTTCTGATCCAGCTCGGAGCGCCGGGTGGCGCGCTTGCGGTGCGTCACGTCGCGCACGGTCACCACCCGGTAACCGGCTGGCTCCTCGAGCGGACTCCCGGCGAGTTCCACGTCGAGCACGGATCCGTCGGGCCGCTGCCAGCGCAGCTCCTGCAGCATCTGGCCGTCGCCGCCGATCGCAGCCGCGCGGATCGTCGTCTCCGCGCCGGAACTGCGCAGCTCGAAATCCGAAATCCGCCGTCCCTGCAGCTCGCCGGCATTCTGGGCGAGCAGTGTCGCGAGGGCCGCGTTCGCGTAGCCGATACGGCCTTCGCCGTCGACGATGCAACTGGGCGCCGGCGACTCGTCCAGCGCCCGGGTACGCAGCGCGTCCCCTTGCTGGGCCTCCGACACGGCCCGCTCCAGTGCCGCCTCCTGTTCGGCCAGCCGCCTGCGCAGGTCGGCCGCCTCAGCCTGCAGCCGATCGCGCTCTGCGCCCAGCTGCCCGAGCTGGTTCTCGAGCTCCGGGACCCGGGCTAGCTCGGCGCGGGCCTTCTCGGCCGCCTCCCGCGCGCGCGTTTCCGCGCGCCCCAGCTCGTTGCCGGCCCGTTCCAGGTCCACGACCCGTGCCTGCAGCTCCCGGATCTTGGCCGAGTCCGTCGCGACCAGCTCGGCTCTCTGCCGCTGCTCCTGCTCCAGTCGCTCACGCAGCTGCCGCTCGGCCGCCTGGAACTCGCGGTTCGCCGCCTCCTGCTGCCGGTTCGCTGCCTCGATCTCGCGCAGGCGCGACTCCAGTTCGGTCAGCCTGCGGCGGTCGCGCTCGCGCTTCTCCAGCAGCTCCGGCACCAGTGCCGGCATCCGCATCGTCCCGGAACCGGCGTTCTGCTTCTCGATGAACTCGGCCAGTTCCTCCAGCGTCGCGCCGCGCGGCACGAAACGCTCCGCCCCGACCTCGGCGGCGAAGGACTCGTACTTGGCGCCCTCGACACGGAACGAATGCATCACGACCGGGACGTGCTGCAGCAGCGGATCCTCCTTGAGGCGCCGGCACAGCGCGAAGCCGTCGAGCCGCGGCAGCAGCACGTCGCTGACGACCACGTGCGGCGGGTCGTGCCGCGCGATCTCGAGCGCCTCGACGCCGCTGCGAGCCCGGAGCACGCGGTGGCCACGCGCGGCGAGCAGCGCCTCGACCGAAGCGAAATCCTGGTCGCGCTCGTAGGCGAGAAGTACGGTCTTCATGGTGCGCAACGCCTCCGGCGCCTGCCGGGGGCTCCCGCGGGACGGGTCCGGGCCTCCATCGTCGACTCCGATACGATACCGCGATCGAGTATGCGCCGGCAGCGCCGGGCCACCAACCAAACGTCCCGCGCAGCCGTCTCGCAGCTGCGAGCCGGGTCACATTTTCCGCCGCCCGCCTCCCGGTAGATGGCTGTTGTCGATCGGTCCGGCGCGGGCATAGCATCGAAGCTGATGGATCGCTTCGCCGACCCGCTCGCCCGCTGGATCTGGGAACAGCGCTACCAGTGGCGCCACGCCGACGCGCCACTGGAGGACGGCCCGGGCGGCACCTGGGACCGGGTAGCCGCGGCCGTCGCCGCGGCCGAAGGCGCTCGTGCCGGGGACTGGGCCGCGCGTTTCCGGGAGCTGCTCGCGGGCTTTCGCTTCCTGCCGGGCGGCCGCATCCTGGCCGGAGCCGGCACCGGGCGCTCGGTTACGCTGCTCAACTGCTTCGTGATGGGACGCATCGAGGACTCGATCGCGGGAATCTTCCGCGCGCTGGAGCAGAGCGCGGTCACGCTCCAGCACGGTGGCGGCATCGGCTGCGACTTCTCCACGCTGCGTCCAAGGGGCGACTCCGCGACGTCGGCAGGTACGATCGCCTCCGGTCCCGTTTCGTTCATGCACGTCTGGAACGCGATGTGCGCGACCGTGCTCGCCTCGGGAGGCCGGCGCGGCGCGATGATGGCGACTTTGCGCTGCGACCACCCGGACCTGCTCGAATTCATCGACGCGAAACTCCAGCCGGGCGCGCTGCAGTATTTCAACCTGTCGGTGCTGGTCACCGACGAGTTCCTCGCCGCGGTGCACTCGGACGCGGCCTGGCCGCTGGTGTTTCCCGCGGGTGCGGGCGACCCCGACGACGGGCCGGCCACGCTGGTGTCGCGATCCTGGCCCGGGCGCGAGGGCAGCGTGCCCTGCCGCGTCCACCGGGTCGTCCCGGCGCGGGAACTCTGGAGTCGCCTCGCAGCGGCGAACCACGCGAGCTGCGAGCCCGGCCTGCTGTTCGTCGACACGATCAACCGCGGCAACAACCTGCGCTGGCTCGAGGACCTCAGCGCGACCAATCCCTGCGGCGAAGTGCCGCTGCCCCCTTACGGTGCCTGCGTGCTGGGCTCGCTGAACCTCACCGCCTTCGTCCGCGACGCCTGCTCGAGGCACGCACGCCTGGACATCGAAGCGCTGGCAGAGACTGTCCCGACAGCCGTGCGCTTCCTGGACGCGGTGCTCGACGTGACGCGCTATCCGTTGCCGGCGCAGGCCGACATAGCGCGCACGACGCGCCGGATCGGGCTCGGGATCACCGGACTCGCCGACACGCTGGCCGCGCTCGGCCTGCACTACGACAGCGACGCCGCGCGGGACCTTGCCGGGCGAACGATGCGTCGCATCTTCACGGCCGCCTACTCCAGCTCCGCTCTGCTGGCGGCCGAAAAGGGCGCCTTCCCAGGCTTCGATCGCGAGCGCTACCTCGCCGGCGAATGCGTGCGCCGGCTGCCCGCGGCCGTGCGCGACAGTATCGCCCGCCACGGCATCCGGAACAGCCACCTGGTCTCGATCGCGCCCGCGGGGACGATCAGCCTGCTGGCCGGAAACGTCTCGAGCGGCGTCGAACCCGTATTCCAGCTCGAGGGCCGCAGAACCGTGCTCAGCCGACGCGGCGAGCCCGTCAGCCTGGAGACCACGGACTGGGCGCTGCGGCGCTGGCGAGAATGCCATCGCGACCAGCCGCCGCCCCGGCACTTCGTGACCGCGACCGAATTGAGCCCGGAGGCGCATCTGCGCATGCAGGCCGTGTTGCAGCCCTGGGTGGACGGCGCGATATCCAAGACCATCAACCTGCCCGCTGACGCCGACGCCGGCGCCTGCGCTGCGCTCTTCGAGCGAGCCCACGCACTGGGCGTGAAGGGCTGCACGACCTATCGGCCGGGGACGCGGCGCGGCCAGGTCGTGGGTCTCGCCGGGGCCCCGGGCGCGGCCAGCAACTGCTGCGGGCCGGGATGAGAAATCGTGGCGCATCGCGGCGCCGGCAAGCGCACAATCAGCGGGTCGCCGGCGTTGCGCCGGCCCGGGTGTATCGCATGACCCTGCCGGGGCTCGCCCTACAGGCCGCAATTCTGATTTTGCTCGCGGGCTGCGCCTCGCCGTGGGCCGTCGATGAGTTCGAGGCTCCTGAAGCGGACGTCGCCGGTCGGACGAGTTTCACCTGGAAGAGCGGTGACGTCGCGACGGGCGTGCCGGTCGGTGCGAAGCTCTCGGCCGAAGTTGACGCCCGGCTGCGCATCGCGATCGTCGAGGGCCTGCTCGGCAAGGGCTACGCCCAGTCGGCCGGGTCCGGTCCGACCGACATGCTGATCAGCTACCAGCTGGCCGGTTCGCAGAAATTCGTCATCGCCGAGGATCGGCGCATCGGGGCGCCGCTGCCCACCGAGGTGCTGGATCCTGGCGGCGCCACGCTGCCGCCCGCCTCCGCCACCGCCGTGCCGGAGGAGCAGACCTTGCGGCAGGGATCACTGATCGTCTTCGCGGACGACCCGGCGACCGGCAGGCTGCTGTGGCGAGGCCGGATCGACAGCGAAGGCCGCGTCACCTCGCGCGAGGCGGGCATGCGCACGCTGGTGGACATGGCCAAGCGGATCGTCGCCGAGTTCCCGCCGCGGCGGGCGGCGCGCTGAGGCGGATCAGCTGCCGGAGTAATCGGGCGCGCCGCCCGGCTTCCACTTGATGTTGCAGCCGAGGCTCGGCATCTGCTCCGGGTCGACCTCGCGCCCGGCGAGCACCGCGTCCACCGCAGCGCGCAGGTCTGCGCCGGTCACGGGCCGGTCGCTGCCGGGGCGGCTGTCGTCGAACTGGCCGCGATAGCAGAGGCGCCGCTGCCCGTCGAAGAGGAAGAAATCCGGCGTGCAGGCGGCGTGATACGCCTTGGCCACCTGCTGGGTCTCGTCCAGCAGATAGGGGAAGTCGTAGCCGAATTCCTCGGCTTCCTGCCGCATCGCCGCGGGCCCGTCCTGCGGGTAGGCCTCGAGATCGTTCGAGTTGATCGCCACGATCGCGAGTCCGCGCGGCCCGTATTCGCCCGCGAACCGGGCGAACTCCGTGCGGATGTGCTTCACGAACGGACAGTGGTTGCAGGTGAACACGACCAGCAGCGCCGGCGACCCGGCGAAATCCTCCAGTGCGTGGCTGCGACCTTCGAAATCGGGCAGCCGGAATGCCGGGGCGCGAGTCCCGAGCGGAAGCATTGTCGACGGTGTCCTTGCCATTTCAGATCCTCAGCGGCGCATGATGAGCAGCACGCCGACGACCAGGAGCAGGGCCCCAACGAGGCGAGACGGCGTGACCGGGTTCTGCGGGAATCCTATCGCACCCACGTGGTCGACGAGCAGTGCGGCGGCCATCTGGCCGCACAGGATGATCGCAAGCATGACGGCCGCGCCGAGGCGCGGGCCGAGCACGGTCGTGGCGGCCACATAGGCCGCCCCGAGCAGTCCCGCGAGCCAGGCCCAGCCCGGCACGGCCGCGAAGCCGCCAGCCGGAATGCGTGACCCGCCGGCGAGCGCGAGCGCCGCGAGCGCGAGCAGGCCGATGACGAAATTGACGATGCTCGCGAGGATCGGCGAGCCCAGCGCCTCGCGCACGGTCGCGTTCATGCCGACCTGGACGGTCAGCCCGGCCCCGACCAGAAAGGCCAGCAGGTGCGGCCAGTGGTTCATCGCTCACCTCACCGGAAGTCGCCGGAGTTCAGACATTGCCACGCGCCCGCTGCCTGAACAGCCAGGCACAGCTGCCGAGGCCGACGACCCAGGCGATCACCCTGGCGAGCGCAGCCCAGGCCGTGTCCAGCTCGAGCATGCCCCAACGCGAGAGGATTTCCCGCCAGTCGTGGTGTGTCTGCGGGTCCAGTCCGCCGATCAGCGGCAGCGCCATCGCGCGCGCATCGGCCATGTAGGTCGCGACGTTCAGCAGGCTCTGGCAGGCCCAGCCCAGGCAGAGCGCGAAACCTGCGGTGTGGCGACGCGACCAGAAGGCGTAGGCCGCAGCCAGCGGGAAGAACAGCTGGGCCAGCGTGCCGCCGTAGACCGCGAGGCGGCCCGAGACGAGGCCGACGATCACGTGGCCGGCCTCGTGGAACGCGAGGTTCGCGTGGTCCAGGATGGGGGTCCAGCGATCACCGAAGGATCCCTGCAGCAGCATCCAGAGCACGAAGCCCACGCAGGCGAGCACGGCCGCGTTGCCGACCGGCGGCCAGGGCGTGGCAGCCGTTTCGCGGAGTCGCTCGCGCCAGGACATCTCGGGGACCGTGCCGGGCCGCGGCCCGGTTCAGGCCGCAGGCTGCGGCGCCTGGGAGCCCCGGCGGTTCCAGGCGGCGAGGACCAGGGCGCCCATCCCGGCCAGCAGCACCGCCAACTGGATCCAGTGACCGACGTAGGGAATCCGTCCCGCGAACCAGAGCAACAGCAGCGCAGCGAGCAGCGCCAGCAATCGCCAACCGGTCGTCGCGGCCCGGTTCGCCCCGAACACGCCACGGATCTTCTGGCCGATGAACGTCGCCGTGGTCAGCCAGCCGAGGAACAGCAGCAGCAGGTACGCGGTGAGCAGGATCAGCCCGACCGGGATCCCGATCACCGTGATCAGCAGCAGGATCACCAGGACCGGGGCGCACACCAGCACGGCGAACCCCAGACCCAGGCTCTTCAGCGGATCGCTGCCGACGAACTGCGCCGCCCGCTGCGAGAAGCCCGGCGCGACGAGGTTGAATGCCGCTGCGGCGATGAACACGCCGAGGAACCAGAAGAACGAGCCGACCCCGCGGGCCGCGTCGTGCAGTCCGTCGCCGGGCGGGTCGAACGACAAGTCCACGTCCGACTCGTGAAACTCGATGCCGCCGGAGATCTCGGCACCCGGCGGCACGCTCGGCTGCGAGGGACCGTGGTAGACGAGCCGGCCTCCGATGCGCGTCTCGGGGCCGATGCGGAGGTCGCCGGACCGCAGTTCCACGTCCCCGTGCACGACGCCATTGAGGTGAACGCTGGCCGCCGATACCTGCAGGTATTCGTGCGTGTTGCCGTCGAACCGCACCTGGCCCCCGGTCAGCGAGGCGGCGCCGGCGATCACGGTCGCGGGTCCGACCGTCACGTCGCCGCCGGCGATCCTTGCGTTGCCCGAGACGATCGCGTCCAGGCTGACGGTGCCACCGGCGGCATAGACGTCGTCGCCGATGTTTCCGCCGACCGAGACCTCCCCGCCCGCCGCAACCAGGTCGCCCTCGACCTGCGTGGCGATCGCGACCTGGCCACCGGCCAGGAACGCGTCGCCGGCGACCGGCTCGGTCAGGTTCAGGATTCCGCCCGCGGCGAACTGATCAGAACCGAACCGCCGCGAGACGGAATCGGTCGCGTCGTGCTCCCAGCCGCAGCCGGCGATGGATGCCGCGGCGAGGGCTATCAGTGCAAGCGGTCTGCCGATCCTTCGCATCGGCATACGATACCGTTTTTCGGCGATTCGTAGTTTCGGGGAACACCGCAGCGTGCAGAAACAGAGAAGCCGCGAGCAACTGACGCTGCTCGCGGCTTCTCTGTTTCTTGCGGTCTTCCCTGACCGGCCCTGAACCCCCCGTTCGGGCATCCCCACTCAGGATTCGTATCCCCCTGGCTGCGCCCTAAGCGAAGCACCATCCTTTGTACGCTGCTTTACGGCCCGGGTCATCATGCGCTGCAGCATAATTCCGCGATGATCCGCCGCACGGCCCTGATCGCAACGCTGCTCGCGACCAGCGGATGCGCGATGCTGCGCCCCGCCTGCGAGCTGGAGCCCGGCTACGCGTCCGCCGACGCCGGACCGGCGGCCTGCGCCATCGTCGACCAGGGTCGTCTGCTCGTGATCCGGCATCGTTACAGCGGAAAACTCGACCTGCCGGGCGGCATGGCCAAGGCTCAAGAGAACGCGCGCTGTACGGCGCAGCGGGAAACCTGGGAGGAAACGGGACTGCGGGTCACCGTTCTCGAGCCGCTGCCGGGACTCGGCAACGTCTATCGCTGCGTGCCCGCCGACCCGCACGCAGCCATCGCGGATCCGCCGCTGCGGTGGTGGTCGCGGGGCGAGGTGGCGGACCTGCGCTGGGTCGATCCGGCGACGCTGACGGCCGCCGAGTGGCGTTACGGCGAGCGGGTCGAATCGTTGAAACGCGCGTTGTCGAGCACTGGCGACCAAGGGCGGCCGGCCGGGCCGCGGGACTAGACGCGCTCGGCGAGACCTTCGGTCAGGTAGCCGACAAACCG
>CAZKLS010000002.1:0-2664 GCA_964553405.1 uncultured Steroidobacteraceae bacterium | reverse complement strand
GGCCGCGGGACTAGACGCGCTCGGCGAGACCTTCGGTCAGGTAGCCGACAAACCGCGGGGTCTTGCGCAGGTAGTTGCTCTGCACCTCGGTGATCGCGAGGCCCGACTGCTCGACCAGCTGCCGTATCGGCCGGGCAAGGTGGCAGCCACCGGCCATCGGCTTCCAGTAGGGCTCGAGTCGCTGCTGCAGCCGCGCGACCCGCGGCTCGGGCGCGAGCCCGTGCTCCATGAACACGAACTTCCCGCCCGGCCTCAGCACCCGCCGGATCTCGGCCAGCGCGTGGGTCACGTCCGGGATGGAACACAGCGTCATCGTGCTGACGACGGTGTCGAAGCGCGCGTCCTCGAAAGGCAGGTGCTCGGCGTCGAGATGATGGAAGTCGACATCGATGCTCGCATGATCGATTCGCGGCAACGACAGCCTGTCGAGATCCGGATCGGGATCGATGGCCTCGATCCTGCGCACCGAAGGCGGGTAATGGGGCAGATTGCGCCCGGTGCCGAAGCCGATCTCCAGGATCCGCCCGCTCGCATGACGCAGCACCCGGCGCCGCGGCTTGCGCAGCGCCGGACTGGCCATCGCCAGGTCGAGCAGGTAGGGGAAGACGTAGTGGTGATAGAGCGACAAGGCCGCGCCTAAGGCTGCATCGGCACCGGCGGCCAGATGATGCTGATCGCGCCGCGCAGCTCACCGGGCGCGAAACCGGTGGCGCGATCCTCCGGGTATTCGCTCGCGATCGCCGCGGCGACCTTCGCGTCCAGCGCACTGCCGTGGCAGGTCAAGCACAGGCCGTCCATCGGCAGCGCCTGCATGTACCGTCGCTCGACCATCCCGCCGCGGTTGATCTCGAAGGCAGCCTGCAGCGGCAGCTGGAAGCCGCCGCTCGCGAGCTCGGAACCGAACTGCTCGAGCAGCAGCGTCTCGAGCGCATCCGGCGCGTTCGCCGGGTTGCGCACACGTAGCGCCGTCCGCCCGACGTCCGCCCCGGATTCCTCCGAGAGCCGGGTGGCGATTTCCGGCGCCCGGGTCTTGCAGACGCCGATCGCACTCACAGGTCCGCCCTGCTCGATGGCCTTGCCCAGCTCCGCCTTGAGTTCGCTGCCCAGGGCCTGTGCCATCGCGCGGCTCTGCTCGATCCAGCCGACACCCGATGCGTCGGCCAGGACGGCCGTCGGCAGCGTGGCGAGCAGCGTCAGCAGGGTGCGGATCGTGATGCGCATCTCTTGGATCTCCGGATCGTCGCGACGTCGGTCGCCTGGGGTTCCAGCAGAGCACAGGCGCCGCCCTGCCGGCAATTCGCAATGCTGTCTACGCCGCGGAGCGCGCAACGTCACTGCGAATATAAGTAATTGATAATGTGTGCATTATATTTTGCCGCCGCGGCGACGTCGCAAGCCCTCGCGACGCTCGCCGACGGGCTTCGGGGAACTTGATGGGTGCGGTCCCGGTAGCGCTGCGGTAGATTGCGCGCCCTGTTGACAAACGGGCCGCCGTGGCCCGCTGGACTGGATCATGGGACGCATCTTCGAAGTCAGAAAGCACACGATGTTCGCGCGCTGGAACCGCATGGCGAAGCAGTTCAGCCGCATCGGCAAGGACATCACGATCGCGGTCAAGAAGGGCGGGCCGGATCCCACGGCCAACCCGGCGCTGCGCCGGGTGATCCAGAACGCGCGCGCCGTGAACATGCCGAAGGACAAGGTCGAGGCGGCCATCAAGCGTGCCCAGGGCCGCGATGCCGCGGATTTCGACGAGGTGCTCTACGAGGGCTACGGGCCGCACGGCATCGCGGTGCTGGTCGAGTGCGCCACCGACAACACGACCCGCACCGTGGCGGCCGTACGCAACGTCTTCAACAAGCACGGCGGAAATCTCGCGACCGCAGGCAGCGTGGCGTTCCAGTTCCAGCGCATGGGCGTGTTCCGGCTCGATCCGACCGGCATCGACCAGGACGACCTGGAGCTGTATCTGATCGACCACGGCCTCGAGGAAATGGGCGAGAGCACCGGCGAGAAGGACGAGCCACAGCTGGTGGCCCGCTGCAACTTCGAGAATTTCGGCGAGATGCAGAAGGCGCTCGAGGACAGGGGTATCACGCCCGTTTCAGCCGAACTCGACTACATCTGCCTCTCACCCGTGGAACTGCCCGAAGAGCAGTCCAACGAGGTGGTCGAGATGCTCGACAAGCTCGAGCAGGACGAGGACGTCCAGAAGGTCTACCACTCCCTGGCCTGAACGACCGGACGGCCCGGGCGTCCCGGGCTGCCCGTCTTCCCCGTCCGGCTTCGCCGCCGAATGAATCCGATCCGTTCGGGTCGTCTAAACTGGCTGCCATGGAAGCTGCGCGAGCACTGTTCTCATACCGCAAGCACTGGGCGGAGCGATTCGGGCCCGCGCCGTTCCTGCCGATGTCGCGCGTCGAAATGGACGAGCTCGGCTGGGACAGCTGCGACGTCATCATCGTCACCGGTGACGCCTATGTCGATCACCCGAGCTTCGGCATGGCGATCGTCGGCCGCGTGCTCGAGGCGCAGGGGTTTCGCGTCGGCATCATCGCGCAGCCGGACTGGCGATCGACCCGCGACTTCATGAGGCTCGGGCCGCCGAACCTGTTCTTCGGCATCACCGGCGGCAACATGGACTCGATGGTGAACCGCTACACC
>CAZKLS010000001.1:0-81370 GCA_964553405.1 uncultured Steroidobacteraceae bacterium | reverse complement strand
CAGCAGGTCCTGGTCCAGGCTGCCCCAGTTGACCCCGATGCGCACCGGCTTGCCGTTATGGCAGGCGATCTCGATCATTTCCGCGAACTGCGGGTCGCGCTTGCTGCCGCGGCCGACGTTGCCCGGATTGATGCGGTACTTGGCCAGCGCCGCGGCGCAGGCCGGGTGGGCCGCGAGCAGCTTGTGCCCGTTGAAATGAAAGTCGCCCACGATCGGGACCGTCGTGCCGAAGGCAGCCAGCCGATCCACGATCCGCGGGACGGCTGCGGCGGCCGCGTCGGTGTCCACCGTCACCCGCACGAGTTCCGATCCGGCGTTGGCGAGCGCGCGCACCTGCAGCGCCGTGGCTTCGACGTCGGCCGTGTCGGTGTTGGTCATCGACTGCACGACGATCGGCGCATCTCCGCCGACGGTCACGGCGCCGATCTCGACCGGCGTGCTCCGGCGCCGCTCGATCGGGCTCACGGCCTTCCATCCCCCGCGACCGCCGCATCCGAGCGCGTCGCGGCCGCCTGTTCCGCCACCCAGTCACGGACCGTGGCCTCCAGCACGTCGAGCGGCACGGCGCCGCTGCCGAGCACGGTGTCGTGGAACGCGCGCAGGTCGAAGCCCGGCCCGAGCGCCTCGTGCGCGTAGCTGCGCAGTTCCTTGATGCGCAGCTCGCCGATCTTGTAGGCGAGCGCCTGGCCGGGCCAGGAGATGTACCGGTCGATCTCGTTGACGATGTCCAGCTCCGTCTTCGCCGCGTTCGCCTTGAAGAAGTCGATCGCCTGCTGGCGAGTCCAGCGCTTGTGGTGCATCCCGGTGTCCACGACCAGCCGGACGGCCCGCCACATCTCGTAGGTCAGCTGGCCGAACTTGTCATAGGGGTCTTCGTACAGGCCCATTTCCTCGCCGAGGCTCTCGCTGTACAGCGCCCAGCCCTCGACGAAGGCGGTCGCCTCGAAGTCGCGCCGGAATTTCGGCAGCTCGCCGAGCTCCTGGGCCAGCGCGATCTGCAGGTGATGACCCGGCACGGCCTCGTGGATCGTCAGCACCGGGATCTCATAGGTGGGCCGCTGCTCGGGCCGGTACAGGTTCACGTAGTAGTAGCCCGCCCGTCGCCCGTCCATCGACGGTCCCTGGTAATAAGCGGTGGTCGTGTCCGGTGCGATCTGCTCCGGAATCGGTCGTACGCCGTACGGCATGCGCGGCAGCCGGCCGAAGAACCGCGGCAGCAGCGGATCGACGCGTTTCGACATCGCGAGGTAGGCGTCGAGCAGTGCCTCGGGATCCTGGTACCTGAACCGGGGGTCGGTGCGCAGGAAGTCGAGAAAGTCCCCGAAGTCGCCCTGGAACCCGACCCGCTCGATCACCTGCATCATCTCGGCGCGGATGCGCTCGACCTCGCGCAGTCCGATCTCGTGGACTTCGTCGGCGGTCAGCCGGGTCGTGGTGAACCACTCGACGCGTTTCTGGTACCACTGCTCGCCGCCGGGCGTGTCCCAGATCCCGACCGTGTCGCGGCAGGCGGGCAGGTACTCTTGCTCGAGGTAGGTCTGCAGGCGGCCGTAGGCCGGGACGACCGTGTCGGCGATGACGCTCCGCGCGGCCTGGCGGAGCCGCTGCTGCTCCGCGGCAGGGATCGAGTCCGGCATGTCCTGGAACGGCGCGTAGAACGGGCTCAGGACCGGGTCGGTGACCCGCTGCTTCGCGACCTGGGCCGGCACCCGCTCCATGATGATCCGGGGCTGGACGAGCCGGCGTTCCACGCCGCGCTTCAGCAGCTCGATGTTCTGGTCGACCAGCGCGCCGACCGCGCGCAGCCGCGACAGCCAGTTCTCGTAGTCCTGCACGGTTTCGAACGGCAGGGCTTCGGCCAGCTGGTCGGCCGTCTGCACGCCGCGCCGCTGGGTGATCGGCAGCAGCTGCAGCCCGAAGCGATAGCGATCCACTTCGTCCTGGTACTGCCGGCGGAAGAGCTCGCGGTTCAGCCGATCCCCGGCCGGCAGCGAGCCGGGCTCGATCTGCTCGAGCGCAGCGAGGACCGCGAGATCGGCCTGGTGGCTGCGGTCGATCGCGGCCATCGAACGGTCCGGCCAGAATGCGTCGTAGCGCCGTTCGCCGAGGTAGCTGGCGGACACCGGGTTCTCCCGCAGCCCGCGCTCCCACTCCGCCTCGAACAGGCGGTGCAGCGCGTCCTGTGGCGCTTCCTGCGCAGGCCCGGGCGACGGAACGGCCAGCAGCAATGCCGCGGCTGCCGCGACGTGAACACCTCGACTCATCGCATCAACTCCAGTGCATTCCCGCGAGCCGCCGATGTTGGGTGGAGCGCGCCGGAATGACAAGTCGCCCGGGCCCGGCGCTGGCCCGGGCCGGTGGCCTGAGGTAACATCGGCGGACCCATCGCAAGACCTGTCCGGAGAGAGACCGACCGACGGTCCGCCGAAGGCGCAACCCGCCCGGAAACGCTCAGGCAAACGAACGGCGACGTCTGGTGGGCTCTGGAGAGTGGCCCTGCGGGGCCCACCGAAGGGGTGCGGCACCCGGCGAGGGCGCCTGATCTCTCAGGTCAAAGGACAGAGGGGCGGCGGGCCGGCGAGGCCCGCCGCCTTTTTCTTTCATGTTGTCGGGGATTTGAACGATGGCACTGCGCACCGCTCTTTACGACACCCACGTTGCGGCGGGTGCCCGGATGGTGGATTTCGGCGGCTGGGACATGCCCGTGTCCTACAGTTCGCAGATCGAGGAGCACCATGCGGTACGACGCGCGGCCGGGATGTTCGACGTATCGCACATGTGCGTCGTGGATCTGCGCGGAGCGCGGACCCGCGACTACCTGCGCCGCCTGCTGGCCAACGACGTCGCGAAGCTCACGGTGCCGGGCAAGGCGCTCTATACGTGCATGTTGCGCGACGACGGCGGGATCCTCGACGACCTGATCGCCTATTACATGGCGGACGACTGGTACCGCATCGTGGTCAACGCGGCCACGCGGGACAAGGATCTCGCCTGGCTGCAGCAGCATGCGCCGGGTTACGAGGTGTCGGTCGAGCCGCGCTTCGACCTCGCGATGATCGCTGTGCAGGGTCCCGAGGCCCGCGGCAGGGCCGCCGGAATCCTGCCGGCGGACGTCGCGTCGCGCGCACTCGAGATCGAGCCGTTTCACTCGCTCGACGCCGGTCCCTGGTTCATCGCCAGGACCGGCTACACCGGTGAGGACGGCTGGGAGATGGTGGTGCCGGCGGCACAGGCGGCGGACGTGTGGGTCGCGCTGCGGGACGCCGGTGTCGTCCAGTGCGGCTTGGGTGCCCGGGACACGCTCAGGCTGGAGGCCGGGCTCAATCTCTACGGCGCGGACATGGACGAGGCGACCACCCCGCTCGAGTCCGGACTCGGCTGGACCGTGGCCTGGGAGCCGCAGGACCGCGATTTCGTCGGTCGTGGCGCGCTGGCCCGGCAGAAGGCCGAGGGGGCGCCGCGCAAGCTGGTCGGCCTGCTGCTGGAGGACCGGGGCGTGATGCGCGCGCACCAGAAGGTCATCGTGCCGGCGGTCGGCGAGGGCGAGGTCACCAGCGGCACGTTCTCGCCGACGCTCGAGCGTTCGATCGCGCTGGCCCGCGTGCCGGCGAAGACCTCTGGCCGTTGCGAGGTCGAGATCCGCGGCCGGCTGTTCAATGCCCGGGTGGTTCGTCCGCCGTTCGTGCGCAACGGCCAGGTCATGATCGCTCTTTAGAGTCAATTCGCGGAGGACAAGATGAGCAAGGTTCCAGGCAATCTCCGTTACCTGAAGTCCCACGAGTGGGCGCGCCTCGAGGACGACGGCACGATCACGGTCGGCATCTCCGACCACGCGCAGCAGTCGCTCGGCGACCTGGTCTTCGTCGAGGCACCGGAACCGGGCCGTCGGGTCACGGCAGGCGAGGCATGCGCCGTGGTCGAATCGGTCAAGGCGGCTTCCGACGTCTACAGCCCCGTCACCGGCGAGGTGGTCGCCGGCAACGCGGAGCTCGGAGGCCAGCCCGAACTGATCAACCAGGACCCGTACGGTAAGGGCTGGATCATGAGGATCCGGCCTGACGACAAGGCCCAGATCAGTTCGCTGCTCGATGCCGCGGCCTACGAGGCCGCTCTCGCTGCCGAGACCCACTGAGCGGAGTCCCTCCCATGCCCTTCATCCCGCACACGCCGGAGGACGTCCGCGAGATGCTCGCGGCGATCGGCGCCTCCAGCATCGACGATCTGTTCGACGAGATCCCGCCCCGGCTGAGTGCCAGGCCGCTCGAGCGGATCCCGACCGCGCTGACCGAAATGGAGGTCGGTCGCCTGATGTCGCAGCGTGCCGCCGGCGATGGACGCCGGCTCAACTTCGCGGGGGCGGGCGCATACGAGCATCACATTCCGGCGGCGGTGTGGGCCATCGTGACCCGGGGCGAGTTCTACAGCGCGTACACGCCCTACCAGGCCGAGGCGAGCCAGGGCACGTTGCAGCTGCTCTATGAATACCAGTCGATGATGGCCAGCCTGACCGGGATGGCGGTGTCGAACGCCTCGCTGTACGACGGGGCCACGGCGCTGGCGGAAGCCTGCCTGATGGCCGTCCGGGCGCACCGCAAGTCGCGTTCGCAGCGGGTCCTGCTGCCGGTGGCCCTCGATCCGACCTACAGGCGGGTCCTGCAGACCATCGCCGGTAACCAGAACCTGTCCTTCGACCTGCTGCCCTACGACCCGGCCGGCGGCCACACGGCGACCGCGGCGCTCGAGCCGTACCTCGGGCAGGACGTCACCGCGCTGGTGATCCAGCAGCCGAACTTCCTCGGCACGCTGGAGGATGTGGACGCGCTGACGGACCGGGCCCACGAGGCTGGAATGCTGGTGATCGCCGTGGTCAATCCGATGTCGCTGGCGCTGCTGAAGCCTCCGGGCGAGTGGGGGACCCGGGGAGCGGACATCGTCTGCGGGGAGGGCCAGCCGCTCGGCGTGCCGCTGTCCTCCGGCGGCCCTTATTTCGGTTTCATGACGACGCGGATGGACCACGTGCGGCAGATGCCGGGCCGGATCGTCGGGCGGACCGTCGACCTGGACGGCAAGCCCGGCTTCACGCTGACGCTGCAGGCGCGCGAGCAGCACATCCGTCGCAGCAAGGCGACCTCGAACATCTGCACGAACCAGGGCCTGCTGGTCACCGCCGCGACGATCTACCTGTCGCTGCTCGGTCCACAGGGCCTCGAGACGGTCGCGGCGAGCTGCGCGGAGCGCAGCGCGGAGCTGGTGGACGCGCTGACGCGAATCCCGGGCGTGCGACTCGCCTTCGACCGGCCGCGCTTCCACGAGGCCGTGCTGCTGCTCGACCGTCCGGTGCCCGGCGTGCTCGAGTCGCTCGCCGCCCGCGGCATCGTCGGCGGCGTGGACATCTCGGGCCACTATCCGTCGCTGGGCAATGCGCTGCTCGTTTGCGCGACCGAAACGCGCAGCAGCGAGGACGTGGCGCTCTACGCCCGGGCGCTGTCGGAAATCATGCAGGACGCGGCCGCGGCCTGAGCTGGGGAGATTCAAGGATGCGCGAAAAGCTGATTTTCGAACTCTCGGCTGCCGGCCGGGCCGCCACGGCGCAGTTTCCACGCGAGAAGGCCGCGGCAGGGATACCCGAGTCGCTGCGCAGGCGGCAGGCGCCGATGTTGCCGGAGGTGTCGGAGTTGCAGGTCGTCCGCCATTTCACGCGGCTGTCCCAGCTCAACTTCTCGATCGACACGCACTTCTATCCGCTCGGCTCGTGCACGATGAAGTACAACCCGAAGGCCTGCAACCAGTACGCGATGCTGCCGGAGTTCCTCGGCAGGCACCCGCTGGCGCCGGAGTCGACCGGCCAGGGCCTGCTGCGATGCCTGTACGAACTGCAGGAGATGCTGCAGGAAGTCACCGGCATGCGCGGCGTATCGCTGACACCGATGGCCGGAGCGCAGGGAGAGTTCGCCGGTGTCGCGATGATCCGTGCTTACCACGACTCGCGGAACGACCGCGGTCGCAACGAGATCATCGTGCCGGAGGCGGCCCACGGCACGAACCCCGCGACCGCCACGATGTGCGGTTGCGTCGTTCGCGAGGTGCCTTGCCTGGCAGACGGGGACATCGACCTCGAAGCACTGCGCAAGGTCGTCGGCCCGCAGACCGCGGGCATCATGCTGACGAACCCGTCCACGCTGGGAGTCTTCGAGCGCCGCATACTCGAGGTCGCCGAGATCGTCCATGGGGCCGGCGGGCTGCTGTACTACGACGGCGCCAACCTCAATGCGATCCTGGGCAAGGTGCGCCCGGGCGACATGGGCTTCGACGTGATTCACATGAACCTGCACAAGACCTTCTCCACGCCCCACGGCGGCGGCGGTCCCGGGTCCGGTGCGGTGGGCGTCGGCGAGCGGCTGCTGCCGTTCCTGCCCGTGCCGGTCGTCGGCCGGGACGGCGACCGTTATCGCTGGCTCGACGAGAAGGACCTGCCGCAGAGCATCGGCCGGCTCTCGGCCTTCATGGGCAACACCGGCGTGCTGCTGCGCGCGTACATCTACATGCGGATGCTCGGTCGCGAAGGCATGCAGCGGGTCGCGGAATTTTCCACGCTGAACGCGAACTACCTGATGACGCGGCTGCGCGCGGCCGGGTTCGAGCTCGCCTATCCCGAGCGCAGGGCCGGCCACGAATTCATCGTGACGCTGCGTCGCGAGGCGCGGGATTTCGGCACCACCGCGATGGATTTCGCAAAGCGGCTGCTCGACTACGGATTCCACGCCCCGACGACTTATTTCCCGCTGCTGGTGCCCGAGTGCCTGCTGATCGAACCGACCGAGACCGAGTCCCGCGAGGAACTCGATGCCTTCGTCGAAGCGATGACTGCGATCCGCCAGGAAGCTCAGCAGGATCCCGCGAAGCTGAAAGCCGCGCCGGTCACGCTGCCGGTCCGGCGACTGGACGACGTGCGGGCGGCGAAGCAGCTCGACCTGGCATGGAAGGCGGCGTGATCCGTCCGGGCTGCCGGCCTCCGGCACCTGCGACCCGCAAGCCGACGCTCCGCTGCCGTGGCCTCCGGATGCGGTCCGGCGGCCCCGACGTCGTCAGCCGGATGCACATCATTTCCGAATGACGCGGCGGATACGGCCCGCGGGCCGGCCCTTTTGACTGGAGTCTGGCAATGACTGCGTTGATCTGTGGTTCCGTGGCCTACGACACGGTGATGGTCTTCCCCGGGAGGTTCAAGGACCACATCCTCCCCGAGCGTATCCACATGCTGAACGTGGCATTCCTGGTGCCCAGCATGCGGCGGAACTTCGGCGGCTGCGCCGGGAACATCGCCTACAGCCTCGGCCTGCTTGGCGGCGACGGGCGTCCGATGGCCACGGTCGGGCGGGATTTCACGGCATACGAACGCTGGATGCGCGAGCAGGGCGTGAGCCTCGAATTCGTCACGGTCGTGGACGACGAGTACACGGCGCAGGCCTTCATCACGACCGATCTCGACGACAACCAGATCACCGCGTTCCACCCGGGTGCGATGAATCACTCGCACCGGAACCGGGTTCCGACGTCGGACGGGATCACGCTCGGCATCGTGGCCCCCGATGGCCGGGAAGGGATGCTCGGGCACGCGGAGCAGCTCGCCGAGGCCGGGATCCCGTTCCTGTTCGACCCGGGACAGGGATTGCCGATGTTCGACGGCGAGGAACTGCGGACCTTCGTCTCCAGGGCCAGGTGGGTCGCGGTCAACGATTACGAGGGGCACCTGCTGCAGGAGCGCACCGGCCTGTCGCTGTCGGAAATCGCCGAATCCGTGGAGGCGCTGGTCGTGACGCGCGGTTCAGCCGGCAGCACGATCCACACGCGCGCGGGCGAGCTCGTGATTCCTGCCGTGGTCCCCGATGCGGTGACCGACCCGACGGGTTGCGGCGACGCGTATCGTGCCGGACTGATCTACGGGATCATGAACGGGCTCGACTGGGAAACGACGGGCCGGGTCGCGTCGCTGATGGGCGCGATCAAGATCGCGCACGCCGGAACGCAGAACCATCGTTTCGAACGGACGGAATTCGAGGACCGGTTCCGCGCGGCCTTCGGTCGATCGCTGTGAGGCCGGGCCTGAAGATCATTCTTCTGCGGCTGGCCTGGCTCGCGGTCGCGGCGAGTCCGGCTGCGCGCGCGGACTCGCCGGCCTGGGAGCAGACGCTCGAGCAGGTCGCGCCTTCCGTCGTCTCGATCGAGATCGATCAGACCCGGGCCTTCGATACCGAGTGGAATCAGTCGAGCCAGGCCACCGGTTTCGTGGTCGACGCCGAGCGCGGCCTGATCCTGACCAACCGTCACGTCGTCACCCCGGGGCCCGTGATCGCGACCGCGGTGTTTCAGAACCGCGAGGAGGTCGAGCTGCACGCCGTCTACCGAGATCCGGTGCACGACTTCGGCTTCTATCGCTACGACCCGGCCAAGCTGAGCTTCCTCGAGCCGAGGGCGCTGCCGCTGTTCCCGGCGGGTGCGAAGGTGGGCACCGAGATCAGGGTCCTCGGTAACGACGCCGGCGAGCAGCTGTCGATACTCGCCGGGACGCTCGCGCGCCTGGACCGGTCGGCGCCGGAATACGGTGTCGGCAAGTACAACGACTTCAACACTTTCTACATACAGGCCGCCTCGGGGACCTCCGGAGGTTCCTCGGGATCCCCGGTCATCGACCTGCGGGGCCGGGTCGTGGCGCTGAACGCCGGCGGCAGCACCGGCGCCGCCTCCAGCTTCTACCTGCCGCTCGACCGGGTGCAACGCGCACTCGAGCTGCTGCAGCGAAGCGACGCCATCCCGCGGGGCACGCTGCAGACCGTGTTCGGTTATACGCCATACGACGAGTTGCGGCGCCTCGGGCTGCGGGAAGAGACCGAGGCCGCGGCGCGGCGTGCGGCCCCGACGCTGACGGGCATGCTGGTCGTGCGCGAGGTCCAGCCGGGCTCGCCGGCCGAGGGCCGGCTGCAGGTGGGCGACATACTCGTCCGGGTCGACGGCCGTCTGACGATGACCTTCGGGCCGCTGGCCGAGGTGCTCGATGCCTCGGTCGGCCGGCCGATCGCCCTGCAGGTCGAGCGGGGAGGGCGGGTCGTCGAACTGAGCATCGAGGTCGGTGACCTGCATGCGATCACGCCGGACGAGTACCTGGAGTTCGGCGACGCAGTGGTACATACGCTTTCATACCAGATGGCCCGGCACCTCAATTCGCCGGTGCGGGGCGTGTTCGTCGCGAACCCGGGTTATGCGCTCGGCGCGGCGGGCGTGCCGCGTGGCGCCGTGATCACCAGCCTGGACGGGCAGCAGGTGTCGACGCTGGCCGACTTCGAGCGGGTGGCCAGCGACCTGCCCGACGGCAGGCTCGCCGCGGTCCGCTACTTCACGCTCGACGATCCGCGCGGTGCGGAAACGCGCGTGATGCGCATGGACTGGCGCTGGTTCCCGGTGCGGCATTGCCGGCGCGACGACTCGACCGGCTACTGGCCCTGCCGGGAGCTGCCCGAGCCACCGGCGGCGGCGCGCGCCCAGCCGGCGCGCACGACGTTCGCGGGGACCGGTGACGACGCGTCCGACGGCATCGCCGCGTCGCTCGCGCTGGTCCATTTCGACATGCCGTACTCGGTGGCTGGCGTGACCGAACGCAATTACCACGGCACCGGCGTCATCGCCGATGCCGGGCGTGGCCTGATCGTCGTCGATCGCAACACGGTCCCGGTCGCGGTCGGCGACGTGCGGGTGACGTTCGCCGGATCGATCGAGATTCCGGGACGGGTCGAGTACATCCATCCCATCCACAACATCGCGGTGGTTTCGTTCGACCCTGCGCTGCTCAACGGCACGCCGATCAGGAGCGCACGGTTCGAGACGCGTGAACTGAAGCCCGGAGAGGCGGTCGTCGTCGCGGGCCTGGGCAGCGACTCCAGGGTCCGTTCGATCGCGACGACGGTCGCGTCGGTGGACGACATCGAGTTCCCGCTGTCCCGTTCGCTGCAGTTCCGGGACGCGAACCTCGAGGTGGCGAGCCTGGTGGACGCGCCGAGCGGTTATGACGGCGTGATCATCGACGCATCCGGGCGGGTCCGTGCGCTCTGGTCGAGTTTCGCGACCGAGAGCGGACGGGAGCTGGTGCAGATCAGCCGGGGCGTGAGCGTCGAGCTCGCGCTCGAGGCGGTCGAGGCGGCCCGGACCGGCCGGGACCTGCACTCGCTCGAAGTGGAATTCCAGACGATGCCGGTGGCGACCGCGCGCAAGCTCGGGCTGTCCGACGAATGGGTGGCGATCCTGGAGTCCCGGGATACCCGGCATCGGCAGGTGCTGTCCGTCGAACGCCTGGTGGCGGGTTCGCCGGCCGCCGCCGTGTTGCGTCCCGGGGACCTGCTGCTCGCCGTCGACGGCAGGCCCGTGAACCGCTTCCGCGAGGTCGAGAAGGCGACGCAGTCGCCGCGGGTCTCGTTGAGCGTGCTGCGCGACGGCCAGGAGCTCGAACTGCAGGTGGACACGGTGCGGCTCGACGGACGCGACATCGACCGGCTGCTGCTCTGGGCGGGCGCGGTCCTGCACGCACCGCATCGGGCGCTGGCCGCCCAGCGCGGCATCCCGCCCGAGGGCGTGTTCGTCGCATATTTTTCCTACGGCTCGCCGGCCACGCGCTACGAGCTGTTCGCGGGACGGCGCATCCTCGAGGTGGACGGCCGTTCCACGCCGGACCTCGATGCCTTCATCGCCGCGGTGCAGGGCCGCCAGGACCGCCAGTCGCTGCGGCTGCGCACTGTGAGCTGGAACGGCGCCGAGGACGTCATCACGCTGAAGCTGGACAAGCACTACTGGCCTGCCTATCAGCTGCGTCATTCGCAAGACGGATGGCTGCGCGAGGCGATCGACTGAGAACCCGCTCAAGATCTGTGCCCGGTCGTCGCCGCGCCGGGCGGATTTTGCAGATATCATGGCGCCATGGTCACGGCGCGCTTACCACAGGACGAGATCGACCGGGCGGTCGATGCCCTCCGCGACGGGCAGGTCATCGCGTTTCCGACCGAGACCGTCTACGGGCTCGGCGCGGATGCCCAGAACTCGGCCGCGGTGCGCAGCGTGTTCGAGCTGAAGGGCCGGCCGAGCACGCATCCGCTGATCGTGCATCTCGACGACCTGCGATCGCTCGGGCGCTGGGCGCTCACCGTGCCGCCCGCAGCCCGGAAGCTCGCGGAGGCGTTCTGGCCCGGACCGTTGACGCTGGTGCTCGGCAGGGCGCCGGCGGTGGACCCGCTCGTCACGGGCGGGCAGGACACCGTCGCGGTCCGCGTTCCGGCTCACCCGGTCGCACAGCAGCTGTTGCGCGCCTTCGGCGGCGGCATTGCGGCGCCGTCGGCGAATCGCTACGGCCGCCTCAGCCCGACCCGGGCGGAGCACGTCCGGGAAGAGTTTGGCGCGGAGGTCCCGGTCGTTCTCGACGGGGGTGACTGCAAGATCGGTCTCGAATCGACGATCGTCTCCTGCGTGGATGCGGTGCCGCGCGTGCTGCGGCCGGGCTCGATCACGCTGTCGCAGTTGCGGGCCGTCGTTCCGGAGCTGTTGGGCGAGCCGGACGTCGAATCGCCCCGCGTTCCGGGAAGCGAGGCCAGGCACTACTCGCCGGCGACGCCGCTCAGCATCGTCGCCACCGGCAGCCTCGAGGAGGTCGTCGGCGAGCTCACCGAGAACCACGAGAAGGTGGCCGTGTTGGCGACCCGCCCGCCGAAGGTGGCGAACCGGTACATGACCTGGATCAACGCCGGCCGGCGGGCGGAGATCTACGGACGCGAGCTGTACGTGAACCTCCGGACGCTGGACAAGTCCGGGGCCCGCGAGATCCTGGTCGAGGAAGTTCCCGAGGGCGAGTCGTGGGACGCGATCCGGGACCGGCTGCGGCGCGCGGCGTCGGCCGAGAACGTCGTCTCGGTCGATCCCGACATCGCGGCGCTTCGTGCCGACCTCGGCGAAGACGCCGGTCACCGTTGAGCGTTGCGGCTGATGCTGAAGCCCGCCGCACTGCACGCACTGGCCCGCCGGCACGGAACGCCGCTGCTGGTGCTCGACTGCGCGACGCTGCGCCGGCAGTACGCGAGCCTGAAGCGTGCATTGCCGCGGGTGACGTTCTATTACGCGCTGAAGCCGCTGCCGCATCCGGCGGTCGTCGAGGAGCTGCGCGACCTCGGCGCCTGCTTCGACGTTGCGACCAGCGGCGAGGTGGAGCTGGTCAGGTCCCGCCGCGTGCCGCCGTCGAGGTGCATACACACGCACCCGGTCAAGCGCGACGCGGACATCCGTTCGGCATTGAAGTTCGGCATCACGACTTTCGTCGCCGACAATCCGGATGAGATACACAAGTTCGTCCGTCATCGACGCCGCGCACGGCTGCTGATCCGCGTCTCGTTCCGCAATCCGGCTGCCGTCGTCGACCTGTCGCGCAAGTTCGGCTGCGAGCCGGCGGCCGTGCGTCCGCTGCTCGAGCTGGCGCGGGAGCTCGGAATCACGGTCGAGGGGCTGTCCTTTCACGTCGGTTCGCAGGTCTCCGACCCCGGCAAGTACGTGGAGGCGATCGCCGCCTGCCGGGAGATCATGCTCGAGGCGCGCGCGGCGGGCCTGCCGGAGCTGCCGGTGCTCGACATCGGCGGCGGCTTCCCCATTGCGTACCATGGCGAGCCGGTGTCGATCAGGGAGTTCTGCGGCCCGATCCGCGAGGCGCTGCGGCAGCTCCCCAGGGGCGTTCGCGTGATCGCCGAGCCGGGGCGTTTCATCGCCGGACCGGCGGGAAGCTGCGTGGCTTCGGTCGTCGGGCGCGCTCAGCGGGAAGGGCGCTGGTGGTACTACCTCGACGACGGCCTGTACGGCTCGTTCAGTGGACAGATTTTCGACCACGCGCTGTATCCGATCGAGGCCCCGGAGCGAGAGGGTCCGCGTCATCCGTGCGTGCTCGCCGGCCCGACCTGCGACAGCATCGACGTGATCCGCGAGGATTTCGCGTTGCCCGAACTCGAGATCGGGGATCTGCTGATCGGTCGCATGATGGGCGCGTACACGGTCGCGTCCGCCACGGACTTCAATTTCATCCCCAGGGCCCGTATCGTGGCCGTCAACCGCCGAGTACGAACCTGAATGCAAATAGACCTGCTGGACCATGTGCCTGGCGCCGCCGCCGCCCGCGGAATCGCCGTGGTGATAGACGTATTCCGTGCCTTCTCCGTGGCACCGCATGCCTTCGACTGCGGCGCTGCGCGGGTTCTTCCGGCCGGTGAGGTGGAGGAGGCCCTGGAGCTGGGCCGCCGGTTCCCCGGCGCCGTGCTGATCGGTGAGCGGCATGCACGCAAGCTGCCGGGATTCGACGCGGGCAACTCACCCACCGAGATCCGCAGCCTGGACCTGCGCGGCAAGGTCGTAGTTCACACGACGCACGCCGGCACGCAGGGCCTGGTGAACGCTGCGGGCGCCGACGAGGTGCTGACGGGGTCCTTCGTCAACATCACGGCCATCCGCGACTACCTGCTGCGCCGGGCGCCGTCGCGGGTCTCGCTGGTGCGGATGGGGCACGAGGCCAGCGAGCGCTGTGCCGAGGACGACCTGTGCGCCGAATGCCTCGCGATGATGCTGCGAGGCGAGCGCGCGCCGCTCGCAGAGGTCCGCGAGCGGCTCCGGTCGGCGCCGGCGGCGCAGAAGTTCTTCGACGCTGCGGCCGACTATGCGCCTGCGACGGACTTCGAGTACTGCACCGAGGTGGACCGCTTCGACTTCGTGCTGCGGCTGCGTCGCAGCCCGGGTGAGCCGCTGGAACTCGAGCGGGTACCGAAGACCGGACTCGCGGCGGGATGATCCGCAACGTCGTCTTCGACGTGGGCGGAGTGCTGGTGCGGCTGCGCTACGAGCCCTTCATCCGTTACCTGAGCGAGGCCGGCGTGGACATGTCGGACCTGCCAGCCTGGCTGGCGCGGGTGGACCTGGAAGCTCACGAGCGCGGCGAGCTTCCCGGCGTCGAGTTGCTGGCGCGCATCGCCGCGATGGCGAGCCGGCCGATCGACGCCGGCGAACTCGAGCGCAGGTGGCTCGACATGTTCGATCGTGCCCACGAGATGTTCGACCTGCTCTCGGGCCTCAAGCGGGACTATCGGGTCTACCTGCTGTCGAACATCGGCGACCTGCACTGGCAGCACCTCGATGCCTGCTATGGGCTCGAGGCGCTGGCGCACGGCGCGGTGGCGTCGTTCCGCGTCGGCGCGGTCAAGCCGAGCGCCGCGATCTATCGGGCGGCGGAGCAGCGCTTCGCGCTGGAGCCGGCGTCCACGGTGTTCATAGACGACCTGGCGCCGAACGTGCGAGGCGCCGAGGCCTGCGGCTGGCACGCGATACATCATCGCGATCCGCTCGAGACACGGGCCCGGCTCGAGGCGCTCGGCCTCAGGCTGCCGGAGCACGGGCCGCAGTGACGACGGCGATCCACCGCAGGGTCGATGCCTGTCGTGCCGGCGAGGATCCGACGCTGATCTGCAGGTTGCCCTCCGGCTGGGCCGTGATGGGAGACCCCCAGGTGCTGCGCGGCTACTGCCTGCTGTTGCCCGATCCGGTGGTGCCGCAGCTCGACGCACTGGCGCAATCGCCGCGGCGCGCTTTTCTCGACGACATGGCGAGGCTGGGCGAGGCCGTGCTGCGCGAGACGTCCGCGCTGCGGATCAACTATGCGATCTTCGGCAACCTCGAGCCGGCCCTGCACGCGCACGTGCTGCCGCGTTACGCGGATGAGCCGCCGGAGTTGCGCGTTGCGCAGCCATGGGCCTACGACTGGTCTGCAGCGCCGGCGTTCGACGCCAGCCGCGACGGAGCGCTGCTGCGGGCGCTGCGCCGCCGCCTGCTGGAACCCGCGGGCTGAGGCCGCGCAGTGAACGCGATCCGCAGCCCACGGCACCGTCGGCTCGATTCGATCGCCTGCACTCGTGCGCGGGCCGGCCGGGTCCTTTGCCTCGCGCTGCTGCTCGCCACCGGTGTCGGCGCCTTGAGCTCGACGGCCGACGCCGCGGCCTATCGGTACAAGGACAGCAACGGCCGCTGGGTCTACGCGGACAGGCCGCCTGCGGACGGCCAGTCCGCGCAGCCGATGAACTTGTCGCGGGGGGCGGACACCCCGAGCATCACGGTGCAGCCACGGCCCTCGGCGTCCGGCGTCGCGCTGGTCGCGGTCAATGGTTGCCGCTGTCCGGTGGAGTTCGCCGTGAAGACGTCGGATGGGGGCCGGGAAGTGGCCGCGCGAAGACTCGTCCCGCCGCAGTCCGAGGCGACGCTGCTCGAGATCGCGCCGCCGGCGGCCGCGGGCAGCGTCGGATTCGACTACGCCTTCGTGATCGGCGATCCGTCGGCGGTGCACGCGCCGGATCGGCCCTACCGCGTGCCGTTCGCGCTGGCGCGCAGCTTTACGGTCACGCAGGCGCCCCCTGACCAGCTGACCCACACCAGCCTCGCGAGCCGCAATGCGATCGACATCGCGATGCCGGTGGGCACCGCGGTCCATGCCGCGCGCGGCGGGCTGGTGATCAACGTGGCCCACCGCAATTACCGCGGCGGCACGAGCCAGGAGAACCGTGACGAGGCCAATTTCGTGCAGATACTGCACGACGACGGCACGACGGCCGTCTATGCGCACCTGCAGCTCGACACGGTCCGGGTACGGCCGGGCCAGCGCGTCGAGCGCGGCGAGTACATCGCCAATTCCGGCAACACGGGCTTCTCGAGCGGGCCCCACCTGCATTTCGTCGTGTTGCGCAACTCGGGACTGCAGAGCGAGTCGCTGCCGATCGCGTTCGCCGGTCCCGGCGGGCGATCGGTCACGCCCCGTCGTGGCGAGAGCCTGACCGCCTACTGATCGGCGACGACCGCCCCGCGCAGGTCCCGGATCAGCGCGCCCAGCGTGCCGACCGGCGCCGAGCAGTGCGTACCCTGGCAGATGTAGGCCAGCGTTCCCTCGCCCGGACGCTTGCTTGCGAGCGCCGCGGGCAACTCTGCGGCGTCGGACGGAATCGCGAACGCGAGGCGCCGCGGGTCGTAGAGCCTGTTGAGCTGATCCAGCCAGGCGCCCGCATCGTCGCGCGGACCGCGGATCACCACGATCGTCGGCGGCTCGATGAATTCATCGAGCGCCATCAGCAGGCTCGCGTGCGCGTGCGGGTACTTCTCGAGCGCCGGCCAGGCGGACCTCAGGCAGCGCTCGACCGAGTCCAGATAGCGCGGCTCGCCCAGCAGGTGACCGAGCCTGAGCAGGAACCGCGCGGCCATGCCGTTCCCGGACGGCGTCGCGTCGTCCGCGAAGGTCTTGGGCCGGTGAATCAGCTGCTCGTGGTCGTCGGAGGTGAAGTAGAAGCCGCCGGATTCACGATCCTCGAAATGCTCGAGCAGTGCATCCGCGAGCTCCACGGCCCAGGTGATCCAGCGCGCCTCCCACGACGCCTGCGCCAGCTCGACGAGTCCCAGCCCGAGGCTGGCATAGTCGTCCAGGTAGCCCGGGAACCGCGACCTGCCGTCCGTGTGGACGGCCAGTAGCCGACCCTGGTGCCAGCAGTGACGATGCAGGAAGTCCGCCGCCCGCGCCGCGGACTGGGCAGCGTCCGGGCGTCCGAGGCTGCGGGCGGCCGTAGCCATGCCCGCGATCGCCAGGCCGTTCCAGCTGCTCAGGATCTTCTCGTCCCGTGCCGGCCAGATGCGTTCGCTGCGGGCCGCGAGCAGCTTTGCGCGCGCCGAATCGAGCAGCGCGCGGGCTTCACCGGGCTCGATGCCGGCGCGCTCTGCAACCGCGTCGAGCGGCTGGTAGGCGTGCAGGTGCCAGTGGCCCTCGAAATTCGGCTCTCGGTCGAGCCCGAAGCGCCCTGCGAGGACCTCGAACTCGCGCGGTTCGAGCAGTCGCCGGACCGCGTCGGCCTGCCACACGTAGAAGCGTCCCTCGTGGCCCTCCGAATCGGCGTCCAGCGTCGAGTAATAAGCTCCCTCGGGGTGTCCCATGTCCCGGCCCAGCCAGTCTGCGGTCTCCTGCGTGACCCTGCGGAACAGCTCGTCCCCGCAGGCCAGCGCCGCCTGCGCATAGACACCGAGCAACTGACCGTTGTCGTACAGCATCTTCTCGAAGTGCGGGATCATCCAGTAGGGATCGACGGAGTAGCGGCAGAAACCTCCGCCGAGCTGGTCGTACAGTCCGCCCTCGGCCATACGCGTCAGCGTCAGCGTGACCATGTAAAGCGCCTGCAGGTCCGGCGAGTCGGCCGCTGCGGTGGCGCGCCAGGTCCTGAGCAGCAGCTCGAGGTTCATCGGGTGCGGGAACTTCGGGGCCGCGCCGAAGCCGCCGAACTGATCGTCGAAGTCCCGCCCGAGGAGTTCGCGCGCGTCGTCGAGCGGCTTGCGCGTCAGCGAGCCGGGGGCCGTTTCCGGCGGCGGCAGCAGCTGGCCGAAGACCTCGATCAGCGCCTCGCCCTGCCGCTGCACGTCCGCGCGATTGGAACGGTAGTACTCGGCGACCCTGGGCAGCAGGTCGCGGAACGCCGGAAGCCCGTAGCGGGCTTCTTTCGGGAAATAGGTGCCACCGAAGAACGGCCGGTGATCGGTCGGCGAGAGGAACATCGTCAGCGGCCAGCCGCCGCCGCGCTGGGTCAGCATCTGGTGCGCGGTCTGGTAGATCCGGTCCAGGTCGGGTCGCTCCTCGCGATCGACCTTGATGTTGACGAACAGCTCGTTCATCAGGCGCGCGGTGGCCGGATCCTCGAAGGACTCGTGGGCCATCACGTGACACCAGTGACAGGCCGAGTACCCGATCGACAGCAGGATCGGCTTGTCCTCGGCGCGTGCCCGCTCGAGCGCCTCCGGTCCCCAGGGATACCAGTCCACGGGGTTGTCCGCATGCTGCAGCAGGTACGGACTCGTCTCGTCGGCGAGCCGGTTGCCGTGTGCCTGGGGGTTGCTGGGTTTCATTGCCTGTCCCGGCCTTGCGCTAGACTGAGCCCACTATAGCCGAACGACTGCGAGGAGCCCGCGTTGCGCGAGCTGCGACTGAAGGCCCGGGAGGAGCGACGGATCGCGGCCGGACATCTCTGGGTGTTCAGCAACGAGGTCGACATCCAGGCGACCCCGCTCAGCGGCTTTGCGCCCGGCGAGGCCTGCAGCATCACCAGCAGCCGCGGGCGATTCCTCGGTTACGGCTACGTCAACCCACACGCGCTGATCTGTGCGCGCCTGCTCGGGCGCGATCCGCGCTACCCGCCCGACCGCTCGCTGCTGGTGCACCGGCTCAAGGTGGCGCTCGCGCTGCGCGCCCGGCTGTACCAGGCCCCGTTCTATCGGCTGGTCCACGGCGAGGCCGACGGCCTGCCCGGGCTGGTGATCGACCGCTTTGGCGACGTGGTCGTCGGCCAGATCGGTACCGCGGGCATCGAGTCGATGAAGGGCGAGCTGCTCGCCGCGATCGAAAAAGTGCTGAAGCCGCGCTGCGTGGTCTGGAAGAACGACTCGCTCGCGCGAAACCTCGAGGGACTCGACAGCTACGTCGAGGTCGCGCTCGGCGAAGCGCCGGCGGCGCTGCTGGTCGAGGAAAACGGCGTGCGCTTCAGCGTGCCGGCAGGCGGCGGCCAGAAGACCGGGTGGTTCTACGACCAGTCCGCGAACCGCCGGGCGCTGCTCAAGTACGTGCCCGGGATGCGGGTGCTGGACGTCTTCAGCTATCTCGGGGCCTGGGGCCTGGCCGCGGCCCGTGCCGGCGCAAGCGAGGTGGTGTGCGTCGATTCCTCGGAACCGGCGCTCGAGCTGCTGCAGTCCACGGCCATCGGCAACTCGCTTGCGGTCACCGCGTTGAAGGGGGATGCGTTCGACGTCCTGGCCGGACTGCGGGCCGAGGACCAGAGCTTCGACGTCGTGATCGTCGATCCGCCCGCGTTCGTGAAGAAGCGGCGCGATTTTCCGCGGGGCCAGGCCGCATATCGCAAGCTGAACCAGCTGGCGATGCAGCTGCTGCCGCGCGATGGCGTGCTGGTCTCCTGCTCCTGCTCGCACCACTTCGGCGCGGATGAGCTGCTCGCCACGATCCAGCAGTCGGCCCGCCACCTGGGCCGCTTCGCGCAGCTGCTCGAGGCGGGCGGGCAGGGGCCCGACCATCCGGTGCACCCTGCGATTCCGGAGACCCGCTACCTGAAGGCGTTTTTCTGCCGCGTCGTGCACGACTGACCGGGTAGAATTGCGGTCCGATGCTGGCCTATCCGCAACCCGACCCGATCGCGTTCTCGATCGGGCCCCTGCACGTGCGCTGGTACGGGCTGATGTACCTGCTGGGCTTCCTGGCGGCATGGTGGCTCGCGCGTCGCCGTGCGGCCGATGCGCGCTCGACCTGGAAACCGACCGACGTAGACGACCTGATCTTCTACTCGGCGGTCGGCGTCATCCTCGGCGGCCGGCTCGGGTGGATGCTGTTCTACGGCACCGAGCGGATCCTCGCCGATCCGGCGAGCGTGATCCGGATCTGGGAGGGCGGCATGTCGTTCCACGGCGGGCTGATCGGCGTGCTGGTCGCGCTCGGCCTGTTCGCCAGCCGCCGCTCGCGAAGCATCGGCGACGTGTTCGATTTCACCGCGCCGCTGCCCGCGATCGGTTTCGGCGCCGGTCGCATCGGCAATTTCATCAACGGCGAGCTGTGGGGCAAGCCGACCGACCTGCCCTGGGCCTTTCTGGTGGACGGCGTGCCGCGCCACGCCTCGCAGCTCTACGAGGCGCTGCTCGAAGGACTGGTGCTGTTCGTGATCCTTTGGTGGTTCACCTCCACGCCGCGGCCGCGCTGGGCTCCGTCGGGACTGTTCCTGGTCTGTTATGGCGTGTTCAGGTTCGCGGTCGAATTCGTCCGCGTGCCCGACGAGAACCGGGGCTACCTGTTACTCGGCTGGGTGACGATGGGGCAACTGCTTTCGCTGCCGATGATCGTGGTCGGCGCGTGGATGCTCGCCTACGCCTACCGCAACAACACGCCTTCGGGAAACTACCGCTGAAGCGATGCGCCAGTACCTCGACCTGATGCGCCACGTCCTCGAACGGGGCACACGCAAGACGGACCGTACCGGTACCGGGACGCTGTCGACCTTCGGCTGGCAGATGCGCTTCGATCTGTCGCAGGGCTTTCCGCTCGTGACCACCAAGAAGCTGCACCTGAAGTCCATCGTGCACGAGCTGCTGTGGTTCCTGCGGGGCGAGACCAACGTGCGCTACCTGCGGGAGCACGGCGTGACGATCTGGGACGAATGGGCGGACCAGGACGGCGACCTCGGGCCGGTCTACGGCGTGCAGTGGCGCGCCTGGCGGCGGGCCGACGGCGGTACCGTGGACCAGATCGCGCGTGCCGTCGAGCTGCTCCGGCGGGACCCGGATTCCCGGCGAATCGTCGTCAGCGCCTGGAACGTCGGCGAGCTCGAGCAGATGGCGCTGACGCCCTGCCACGCCTTCTTCCAGTTCCACGTGGCCGATGGCCGACTGTCCTGCCAGCTGTATCAGCGCAGCGCGGACATCTTCCTCGGCGTCCCGTTCAACATCGCGTCGTACTCGCTGCTCACGCAGATGATGGCGCAGCAGTGCGACCTCGAGCCAGGCGAGTTCATCTGGACCGGTGGCGACTGCCACCTCTACGTCAATCACCTCGAGCAGGCCCGCACGCAGCTCGAGCGCGAGCCGCGACCGCTGCCGCGCCTGCTGATCCGGCGCCGGCCGGAGTCGATGTTCGATTATCGCTTCGAGGACTTCGAGTTCCTCGATTACCAGCCACATCCAGCAATCAAGGCCCCGATCGCCGTATGAAGAAGTCGAAGACGAAGAGCAGGACCCGCACCGGACAGAAGACCCGCACTCGGAGCGCGGGTCACGCGCACATGCGCCGCGCTGCGCATGAGGGCAGCAGCGCACGCGAACCGATGTTCAAGGTGCGCCGTTCGCGGATCCACGGCAGCGGCGTGTTCGCGACGCGACGCATCCGCAAGGGAACGCGCGTCGCCGAATACCTCGGCGAGCGCATTTCGCACCAGGAGGCCGATGCGCGCTACGCCGCGATGGACGCCGACGACGGCCACACCTTCCTGTTCGTCGTCGATGACAAGGTCTGCATCGATGCCGGCGTGGACGGCAACGATGCACGCTTCATCAACCATTCCTGCGACCCGAACTGCGAATCGAACATCGAGGGCGGGCGCGTCTTCATCGATGCGATCCGGACGATCGAGCCGGGCGAGGAGCTCGGGTACGACTATGCGCTGACCTGGGAGTCGAGTGACGACCCCGCCGAGCTCGCGCTGTTCGCCTGCCGCTGCGGCGCGGCCGGGTGCAGGGGCACGATGCTGGACGAGGATCCGCTCGACGAGAAGGCGCAGCCGCGTCGCAAGGAGAAGGCGAAGAGCAAGAACAAGCGCAAGACGAAGCGCAAGAAGAAGCGGTGACGCAGGTATCGCTGGTCGTGGCGGCCGACGCCCGCGGCGGCATCGGACAGCAGGGTGGGCTGCCCTGGCACCTGCCCGACGACCTGAAGCGTTTCAAGGCCCTGACGATGGGCAAGCCGATCATCATGGGCCGGCGCACGCAGCAGTCGATCGGGCGGCCGCTGCCGGGCCGCCGCAACATCGTGATCAGCCGGAGCCGTGGACTGGAGCTGGACGGCTGCGAAATCGCCGGTTCGCTGGACGCGGCGCTCGAGCTCGCCGCAGACGCGCCGGAGGCCTGCGTGATCGGCGGCGCGGAGATCTACCGACTGGCGCTGCCGCGGGCCGACGTGCTGTACCTCACCCGCGTCGAGGCGGTCGTCGAGGCGGACACGTTCTTCCCGCAGATCGACGCGGGAGACTGGGAAGAGCGGGAACGGGAGCCGCATGCCGCGGACGAGCGGCATGCCTACCCCTATACGTTCATCACGCTGGTGCGGCGCGCCTGAGTCGCGCCGGCGGCAGTGCCGCTCACTCGGCGGCGCCGGCCCCGGCCTGGATGCCCAGCAGCTCCACGTCGAAGATCAGCAGGCGGTTGGCGAGCGGACCCCGGCTTCCATAGGCCAGACCGGGCGGAATGAACAGCTGGTATTTCGCGCCTTCCTTCATCAGCTGCAACGCCTCGGTCCAGCCGGCGATCACGCCCTGGACCGGGAAAGTCGCCGGCTCGCCGCGCTTGTAGGAACTGTCGAACTCGGTGCCGTCGATCAGCGTGCCCCGGTAGTGGACCGTGACCGCGTCGCCGGCGGTCGGGCTGGGTCCCTTGCCCTCGCTGAGCACCTTGTACTGCAGTCCGCTCGCCGTCTGCTTGACGCCGGGCTTGCCGGCGTTCGCGGCGAGAAATGCGGCATTTTCGGCCTCGTACTTTTTCGCCGCGTCGGCCTGGGCCTTGGCCCGCTGCTCGGTCATCCGCTGGCCGAGCGAGGCCATGGCGGCTTCCATTTCCGCCTGGCTGAGCTTCGGCGTGGTGCCGGCGCGACCGTCCTCGAGGCCGCTGAGCAGCGCTTCGGGACGCGATTCGGTGCCCGCGAGGTCGCGTCCGAGCTGGTAGCCCAGCGCGTACTGCATGCGCGAGGCTTCGTCCATCGCCGGTGCGTCGGCGGCCTGCACGACGGCGCCGGGCAGGGCGAGCGTCGCGAGGAACAGGAACAGCGGGCCACGGATCGGTCGGATCATGAGGGGTCCTTGCAGGCAGAGAGCGGGGATGCGAAGGGGCGCATTCTAATCGAAGCGGCGCGGCCCGGCGCGTCCATTCGATGCCCGGGCGCAGCCCCGCGCCACGGTGTGTCAGCCGAGCTCGGCGCGGAGCGCGTCCACGAAACGCCACACCTCGTCGTAGCTGTTGTAGAAGGGGACCGGCGCGGCGCGGATCACTCCGGGTTCGCGCCAGTCGGCCAGCACGCCGCGGCGTCGCAGGCCGTCGAATGCGGAGCGTGCCTGGTCGCGGGGGCAGTCGAGGCGCAGCGACAGCGCCGCACCCCGTGCTTCGGGGTCGCGCGGCGTCACGATGCTGATCCTGTCCTGGAGCGTGGCACCGAGCAGCCGCTCCAGGTAGCCGGTGAGCCGCAGCGACTTCTCCCGCAGCGCGTGGATTCCGACAGTCTCGAAGTGCTCGAGCGATGCGGCGAGCGGTGCGACCGACAGGATCGGCGGATTGCCCAGCTGCCATCCCTCGGCGCCGGCGGTCGGACTGAAGTCCGGCCCCATTTCAAAGCGGGTCGCCGGGTCGTGACCCCACCAGCCGGCGAAACGCGGCAGTTGCACGTTCCGGGCATGGCGCTCGTGGACGAACGCGCCCGCCACGGCGCCGGGTCCGGCGTTCAGGTACTTGTAGTGGCACCAGACGGCAAAGTCGGCGCCCGAGTCGTGCAGCGACAGCGGGACGTTGCCCACCGAGTGGGCGAGGTCGAATCCCACCGTGCAGCCTGCTGCACGGGCCGCGGCCGTGATCGGCTCGAGCTCGAGCCGCTGCCCGGTGAGGTACTGGACGCCCGGCAGCAGCACCGTGGCGATACGCCGGCCTTCGCGCGAGATCGCCTCGAGCACGTCCTCGGTTCGCAGGCACTGCTCTCCGTCGCGGGCCGACAGCTCGATCAGGTCCCGGCGCGGATCGAGCCCGTGGAGGCGAACCTGCGATTCGGCCGCATAGCGGTCCGATGGAAACGCGTGCTTCTCGATCAGCAGCGCGCTGCGCTCGCCGCGCGGGCGGTAGAAACTCACCAGCATCAGGTGCAGATTGACGGTCAGTGTGTTCATGACCGTGACTTCTGCAGGCTTTGCGCCAACCAGCCGCGCGAGCGGGGTGGCGAGTCGCTCGTGGTAGCGGATCCACGGCCGTCGCGCCTCGAAGTGTCCTTCGACGCCCAGGCTGCGCCAGTCCCGCATCACTTCCTCGACGTAGTCGCAGGCGAGCAGAGGCTGCGCGCCGAGCGAGTGACCGCAGAAATAGACGAGTTCTGCGCCGTGCTCGTCCCGCGGCAGCACGAACCGCTCTCTCCAGGCCGCGAGCGGGTCCGTCGCGTCCAGCGCGAGCGCGTATTCGCGGTCGGTTCTCACGCGGGCAGCTCGACCAGTGGATAGACCACCGGGCGGCTCGGCGCGGCGTCGGTGGCGAAGGCGGGCACCTGCAGGTCGAGCAGGTAGAGCCCGTCGCCTGCGGATTCCGGCACGTAGGCCAGCTCGGTGACCAGCGAGCGGGCGCGACGCGCCTCGCCCGCGGACCGGGCCCCTGCCGGGAGCCCCCAGAAGGTCCGGTGCGCCTCGAGCCGTCCGCCGTCGTCGGCACGGTCCAGGCTCGGCAGGTCAACGACCAGCGAAGTGACGTTCCGCTCCACCACCCAGCGCATCGCATCAGCGGCGAAATACGGGGCCGGGGCGGCACCCTGGTAGTGACGATGCTTCTTCTGCGGCGGGTTCGGCAGCGTGCGCACGACCAGCGCGCTCCAGGGATCCTCCAGCCAGCGCCGGGCTGCACCGGCGAGCGCGCCGCGCGTGAGCACGCGATCGTCGGGAGCGGCGTGCAGAGCTTCGTGCCCGGCCGCGCCCAGCGGTTCGGGAGCCACGCTGATCAGCAGCGCGAGCGTCGGCGAGACGGGCGTCAGCGACGCAACGGTGCCACCGTCGTCGGTCAGGTGTCCCACGCAT
Source organism: uncultured Steroidobacteraceae bacterium (assembly GCA_964553405.1). Classification (GTDB taxonomy): domain Bacteria; phylum Pseudomonadota; class Gammaproteobacteria; order Steroidobacterales; family Steroidobacteraceae; genus DATIRA01. Next base: position 56,717 of record CAZKLS010000001.1, on the reverse strand, counting down.
TCGGTATGCGTGCCGTGGCAATGAGGAGACAGCGTATACCGGCCGCAGTTGCAGCTCGCGCCCGCGTCGAGGCTGCCGGTAAATCCGCCGCAGCGCAGCGGTTCGGAGCGGGCCGGCTCCTGCGCGAAAAAAAGCGGCTGCGGTCCGTCGAACTCGAGCTCGATCGCGAGATCGACCGGAGCGCCTGCGTCAGCACGCCAGCGGCGGCCGCCGCCTGTGATTTCCAGGATCAACGCCGTGGATCCCGGGCCGCGGCGACGCGCGCGCGCCCGGGCGCGGGCCCACGACGCCGCTCGAACACGATGCGACCGGATCCGGTCAGCGGGCGCATACCCTCTCCTGTGCGTGGCGCTGCGCGACTGTGTGGCAGTATAGATCCGACACGCTGGAGGTGTAGCGGGAGATGCGGATGCGACGCGTGCTCGGTTGCCTCGCTTTTGCGGCGCTGCTGGCTCCGCCCGGCTCCCCGGCCGGCGCGACGGAACCGGCCGAGGTCGTCGAGCCGGCTGTCCTGTCGCCGGACGACCTGCCGGCGACGGTCCCGGCGATCTGGGTCGAGCAGCGGGTCGAGTTCACCTACGTGGGCCGCACGACGTATTACTCGTGCGACGGTATCCGGCAGAAGGTCCGTTACGTTCTCGAGCAGCTCGGCGCGATGCCGGGTTTCTCGGTCGTGATCGGCGCCTGCTACGATCCGAACGGCCCGGTCGAGTGGCCGCGCGTCCGGATCCGGGCGGCCCTGCCGCGCGAGGCGACGCCGCAGCTGATCGAAGAGCTGCAGAAAGGCGCCGCGAAGCGTGAGCTCGTCGCGCGGGTGCGCGGCGAGCGCTCCGTCATCAACGAGCCCTCGGCGCAGTTCCCGGCCGTGTCGAGACAGGTTCGCTTCGAGTCGAGCCGGCTCGCACGCATCCAGGACGGCGACTGCGAGCTGATGGAGCAGCTGGTCCGGCACGTGTTCGAGCCGCTGGGCGTCCGCGTCGTCGAAGGAAGTCGTACGGACTGCCTGCCGGGACAGCTGACGCTGAACAGCGTGCAGCTCACGCTGGAAGTACTCGAGCCCGCCTCAGCCGTCGCGAATGGGGAGGGCTCCTGAGCGGTTCGGTACCGAGACCGGCGGTTCCTGCCGGTCGATCCTCTGGGCCGTGAGCGTGCCGCCCCAGACGCAGCCGGTGTCCAGCGCCAGCACACCGTCCGCATCGCGATAGCCGAGCGCCGACCAGTGGCCGCAGACGATCCGGTGACCGCGGCTGGCTCGCCACGGCACCTCGAACCAGGGCAGATGGCCGCGCGGCAGCCGGGACGGGGGGCCCTTGAACTTGAGCTTCATGCGGCCGTCCCGATCGCAGACGCGCAGCCGTGTGAGCGCGTTGGTGATGAAGCGCAGGCGATCGTAGCCCTCGAGGTCGTCGCGCCACAGGTCGGGCTTGTTGCCGTACATGCGCTCGAAGAGTTCCCCGCTGCGTTCGCCCTGCAGTGCCGTCTCGAGTTCCATCGCGCAGCTGCGGGCCGTTTCGAGGGTCCATTGAGGCGGCAGGCCCGCGTGGACCATGCAGGCGGATACGCGGGGATCGTGATGCAGCAGCGGCCTGCTCTGCAGCCAGTCGAGCAGGGGTTCCCGGTCGGGGGCCGCAAGCACCGCCTGCAGTCCGGGATCGGGCTCGGCGCCGCCTGCGCGCAGCGCCAGCAGGTGCAGGTCGTGGTTGCCCAGCACGACCACCGCCGCGTCGCCGAGCTCCCGGACCCGCCTGATGACCTGCAGCGAGTCGGGTCCGCGGTTGACGAGATCACCGACGAACCAGAGCCGGTCACGTGATGCGTCGAAGCTCAGCTTCCCGAGCAGGTCCTCGAGTTCAGCGGCGCAGCCCTGGACGTCGCCGACCGCGTAGACAGCCATCCGCTCAGTGCAGCAGGCCGGGCATCGCGAGCCTGAAAGGTGCGATCGGCGCCTCGAAGTGCTCGCCTTCGTCGCTGACCATGTGGTACTTGCCCTGCATCGTGCCGACCGGCGTCTCGAGTATCGCACCGCTCGAATACCGGAATCCCTGGCCCGGCAGCAGGTAGGGCTGCTCACCGACCACGCCTTCGCCCGCGACTTCCTGCACCCGGCCGTTGGCGTCGGTGATTATCCAGTGGCGCGTGAGCAACTTCGCCGGCGACGTGCCTTCGTTGCGGATCGTGATCGTGTAGGAGAAGACGAAACGGCCTTCGCCGGGACTCGACTGCTCCTCGACGTAGCTGGTCGCCACGTCGACGCGGATCCTGTGCTGCTCCGCCCGGGTCATCGGCCGTACCCTGCGCGGCTCAAGCGCTGAGGCGCACGGCCAGCACATCGCATGGGGCCGCGTGCAGCACCGTGTCCTCGGTGAAATTGAACATGATCGATACGCCGTGCCGCTCCCTGCTGCCCATCACGATCAGGTCCACGCCACGTTCCTCGGCCAGCCGGATCACGTCGGTCTTGATGTTTCCGGTGCGCACCAGGCATTCGCAGTGCTCCAGGCCGAGCTTCTTCGCCAGTTCCGCGATCCGGGTCTTTGCGCGCTCGACCAGCTCGCCCTCGATCTGCACCGCCGGCAGCAGCGCCTCGCCCATCGGCTCGACCGGGACGTACTCGACCACGTGCAGCAGCATCATCTCGGCGGCGAACTCCCCGGCGAGTTCCCTGGCCCGGGCTGCGACCTTCTCGCTCTCCTCGGTCAGGTCGAGGCAGACCAGCAGCTTGTTGTACACGGCCATGAGACCTCCTGCGTCGGGAACCGCGCGTCGGCCCCATTATACGGCCGGCGAGAGGGATCGCATGTTCAGTCGGCCGGCACCTGCGCGGCCAACGCCGCGAACTGCTGTGGGGCCAGCGTCTCGGGCCTGGCCCCGGGGTCGACCCCGGCTGCCTCGATCGCGCGAGCCGTGAGCATCCCGGCCAGCGAATTCCGCAGCTTCTTGCGTCGCTGGCCGAATGCCGCACTGACGACCCGGGCGTAGATCCGCGGATCGCCGATCGGGAAGGGCGGCTCGCGATGGGGGTGCAGCGCGAAGAAGCTGGAGACGACGCGCGGCGGCGGCGAGAACGCGCCGGTCCCGATGTCGAACAGTCGCTTCACGGCGACCCTCGGCGCCAGCATCACTGTCAGGCGCCCGTAGTCGCGGCTGCCCGGCCCGGCCGCGATGCGGTCCACGACTTCCTTCTGCAGCATGAAGTGCATGTCCTCGATCGCATCGAGCTGATCGACGAAATGGAACAGCAGCGGGGTCGACACGTTGTAGGGCAGGTTGCCCACGAGCCGCAGCCGCTCGCCCGCGCCGCGCAGCGCGAGCAGGTCGAATCGCAGCGCATCGGCGAGGTGTACCCGCAGGTCCCCGTGACCGGCGCAGCGGGCCTCGAGCAACGGGATGACGTCGGCATCGAGCTCCACTGCGTCGATCCGGCCGGCGGCTTCGAGCAGCGGCAGCGTGATGGCCCCGCGACCGGGGCCGATTTCGACGATCCGCTGGCCCGGCCGGGGCGAAACCGCCTGCACGATCCGCGCGATCGTGCCGGGATCGTGCAGGAAATGCTGACCGAGGCGCTTCTTGGCGCGGCTCACCGGCGGGTCGTACCGCTGGACGCGGCGAGCTCTGCCGCGAGACCGACGGCGGCCAGCAGGCTCCCCGGGTCCGCCCGGCCGGTGCCGGCGATTTCGAGCGCGGTGCCGTGGTCCACGGAGGTCCTGACGAACGGCAGTCCCAGCGTCACATTCACGGCATGACCGAAGCTGGCGCGCTTCAGCACCGGCAGCCCCTGGTCGTGGTACATCGCGAGCACCGCGTCGCAGTGATCCAGCACCGCCGGCAGGAATGCGGTATCCGCCGGCACCGGGCCGGATGCGCGGATTCCGCGGCGGGCGAGCCGTTTCAGCGTGGGGGCGATGACCTCGGTTTCCTCGCTGCCGAGGTGCCCGCCTTCGCCCGCGTGCGGATTCAGGCCGCAGACGACGATGCGCGGCCTGCGGATGCCGAACTTCTCGCGCAGCTCCCGCTCGAGCGTCGATACCACGCTGGCCAGCGTGCTGGCGGTGATCGCCCCGGCGACCTCGCGCAGCGGCAGGTGCGTGGTCGCCAGCGCGACCCGCATGCCGCCGCCCACCAGCATCATCACCGGCTGTCGCGCGCCGCTGCGCCGGGCCAGGTATTCGGTGTGCCCGGTGAAGGGCAGCCCTGCATCGTTGATGACGCCCTTGTGTACCGGCGCCGTGACGAGGCCGGCGAACTCGCGCGTCATGCAGCCGTCGGTGGCCCGGTCCAGCAGCTCCAGCACGTAGTCTGCATTGCGCCGATCGAGCCTCCCGGGTCGCGCCTCGCGGCGCAGCGGGACGTGCAGCAGCTCGACACCGGCACGCGGTTCGCCGGCAGGATCGTAGTCGCGGAACCGGGCGCGGCGCATCGCTGGACCGGTTGCCCCGTCGATCAGCGACCGGTCGCCGAGCACGACCAGCCGGCATGACCAGCGCCGCCGGAGCAGCGCGGCGCAGATCTCGGGTCCGATTCCCGCGGGATCGCCGCTCGTCACCGCCAGAGTAGCGATTGCGGGTCGCCGACGGATCGCGGCCACGCTACATCCGGTACTCGACGAAGGCCTCGTCGCGAAGGCGACGCAGCCAGATTTCCGTTTCCTCGTCCGCCTTCGCCTCGCGCAACTGAGCGACGCAGCGGTTGCGAAGCACGTCGTCAGTGGCGTCGTAGGTGCGCCGACCGAGCAGCTGCACGATGTGCCAGCCGTACTGCGTCTTGAACGGCGCGCTGATCTCGCCCTCCGCCAGCCCGTTCAGCTGCCCCTCGAACTCGGGTACGAACGAGCCCGGGCTGGTCCATCCCAGGTCGCCGCCGACGGCTGCCGAGCCGGTGTCCTCCGAGGTCACCGAGGCGATCGCCGCGAAGTCCTGCCCTGCGAGCACCTGTGCGCGGATGTCCGCCAGCTTGCGCTCGATCGTGCCGTCGTCCTCGAGCTCATTGGTCTTCATCAGGATGTGCCGCGCGTGCACCTGGGAGACCATCTGCGAGGAATCGCCACCGCGCTTCTCGACGAGCTTGAAGATGTGCAGGCCGCTCGGCGTGCGGATCGGCTCGGTCACGTCGCCGGGCTGCATGCGGGGAACCAGGCTGGCGACGAAGGACGGCAGCTGGCTCACCTTGCGCCAGCCGAGCGCGCCGCCCTCGAGCGCCGTGCCGGCGTCCGAGTATGAAATCGCGAGCTGCGCGAAATCCTCGCCGCTCCTTGCGCGTTCATAGATGCCGCGGGCCCGGGCGTCGCGCTCCGCGATCTGCTCGGGACTGGCGGAGGCCGGAATCGCGACCAGGATGTGGCCGAGATTGTATTCGTTGTCCTCGCCGGGCGACTCCTTGCGCTTCGCGACGCACTGCTCCACCTCGCGCGGCGAGACGTAAATCCGCGCGATCACGTCCCGTTGGCGCAGCATCGAGAGCGTCATGTCCCGGCGGACGTCGTCCCTGTACGCGCGGTAGTCGACGCCCTGCTGCTCCAGCGCGGCTGGCAGGTCGCTGAACTTGAGTCCGTTGCGCTGGGCGACGTCGGTCAGCGCCTGGTTCAGCATTTCGTCGGAAACCTGGATGCCGCCGCGCTCGGCCCGCTGCAACTGGAGTTCCTGCATGACCTGACGCTCGAGCACCTGTTGCCGCAATATCGACCGCGGGGGCAGCTGCTGTCCCTGCTCCTCGATGCGCCGCGAGATCAGCTGGACCTGCTCTTCGACATCGCTGCGCAGCACGATGCCGTCGTTGACGACCGCCGCGATGCCGTCCAGCATCACGCCGGTCGTGCTCAGTTCATCGCCGTGGGCGGCCGGCGCGATCGCGGCCGAAACGAGTACGAGCAGGCGGAAAACCCTGTAAATCAAAGGCATGTCAGGACTGTGGATCGGTCGGGAGCGCGGAGTATCCACGAATCGAATCGCGCAGGAAAGCCTCGTTGTCCACTCCGACACTGGAGAGTCCCTTGAGTTCCAGCTGCAGTCCGACCGACGTGTCGGAATCTCCGGTCCGGCTGCTGACGAAGCGCCGCGTCACGATGCGGAACGCCCAGCAGCACGAGGAATACTCGAGGCCGAGGAACTGGTCCAGCGTCTTCTCCTCGCTGAGCGAATACACCCAGCGCCCGAAGCCGCGCCACTGCCGGGTGATCGGCCAGGCCGCCGAGACGTCGAACTGCTCGAGCAGGTCCCTGCGGTAGCGGTAGCCGGCATTCACGACACGATCGCTGGCCGGGACGTACTGCACGTAGAACTCGGACCTCTCGGTGCGGGTCTGGTCCGGGTTCCACTGGTAGCCGAACCGGGCGTTCCAGTTCTTGAATGCCGCCAGCTCGAGCTCCGCGACCAGATCCGAGCTGGACCGGTCGCGCACCGGTTCATCGGGCAGCGTGACCTTCGGGTCCTCGAAGTAGTAGGCCTGGCCCAGCGTGGCGCTGAGGTACTGCCTGCCGAGGCGCGAATCGAGCAGCCGGGTCGTCAGGCCCACGCTGACCTGGTTCGCGTCGCCAACCCGGTCCGCGCCGACGTAGCGGTTGCGCCGGAAGAGCTGCACCAGGTTCAGGTCGGGCAGGTCGGTGTCGAACACGGGCAGCTCGTCCTGGTCCCGGTACGGGATGTACAGGTACAGCAGGCGCGGCTCGAGCGTCTGCGTGCGCTGTCCGTGGGACCCTGCGTCACGTTCGAGCACGAGCCCGGAGTCCAGGCTGATGATCGGCAACGAGCGGTCCGGGCTGTCATCGTATCCGGGCTCGACGTCGCTCAGGCCGTAGGCGGTATGGCGCCAGGACGCGTTCGCCGCCAGGTAGGCCGAGCGATGGCCGGCTCGCCAGCCGAGCGACGGTTCCAGGTCGATCCGGGTGCCCTCGGGTCCGAGTCCGCGCTCGAAGAAGCTCGCATCGGCGCGCAATCCCGCCTCCAGCCCGAGTGGCAGCCCGTCCCAGCGGCCCTTCGCGGCGAGATGGGGCAGGATCGTGTACGGCCGTTCGTCCTCCGGCAGGGATGGGTCGAGTATCTGGAAGTCACGCAGCTCGCCGAGCAGGTCCCAACGGGTCGTGGCGAGCCGGATCTCGGCGCTGCGGTCCAGGTACGTGGCGCTGGTGCCTTCGAAGCCGACCCCGAAGTCCTCGAAATAGTTGTCGTCGCTGACGTTGGCCGCCGAGATCAGCAGCCGGGTGCGCGGCGCGAAGAAGGTGACGTTGCGAATCGCGGCGAAGCTCCGGGTGTCGCCGGTCTGCTTGTCGTCGGGCAGATACTCGACGTTGACCTGTCCCCGGCTCTGCCCGGTGAGGTAGCGGAATTCCGGGTCGACGCGGAAGCCCCGGGAGGACATGTACCGACCGGTGATCGTCGCATCGTAATTCGGCGCGATGTTCCAGTACCAGGGCAGCGTGACCTGCGTTCCGGTCTTGCTGCCGCTGCCTACGGTCGGAAAAAGCAGGCCGGACTTGCGCTGGTCCCCGACCGGGAAGGTGATCCACGGCGCGTAGAGGATCGGGATGCCGAGGAAGTCCAGCCTGACGTCGCGACCGGTGCCGATGCGCGACTCCTGGTCCAGCCGGATCTCGCCCGCCCGCAGCCGCCAGTCCTCGTTCCCGCTCGGGCAGGCCGTGTAGCTCACGCCGCCGAGCACGATCTTGGTCTCATCGCGCAGACGCACCGATTCGGCAGCACCGCGCACGGAGCGGTCCAGAAGCTCGAACTGTGCGCCTTCGAACGCGCCGCCGCCCTGGCCGTCGAACGTGCCGCCCTGGCCACGCACGTGAAGCATCGGATCGAGGTACTCGACGTTGCCCCGCAGCGCGGCACTGCGGTCCTCGGCACTGACCTCGGCCTCGTCAGCCGCGAGCAGGCGCTGTCCGACGCGGATTCGAACGTTGCCGCGCAGCTTCGCGTCCCCGCTGCGATCGAGCTCGCCGGTGTCGCTGGTGATCTCGATCCGCTCGTCGTCCGGATCCGCCTGCAGCAGTTCCTCGACCCGTGGATCCGTGGCGGCCGCGGTGCCGCAGCGCGGGTCCGCGCCCGCCGCCGGCAGCGCGACGAGCAGGCAGGCCAGCAGCGCGGTCAGAGGCAGTCCTGCTTCGGCGACGGCAGTGGGCGGAGACGGCCTCATCGACGCGATTATAATTGCGCTTCGCCCGCCGCATCGGGCTTCCTTCCCGGAGACGAGATTGCAGCAACAGCGCCACGAAGACCAGCGCCTCGATCTGCTGTGCAAATGGCTCGAGCAGGACCTGGGCTGGCGGGACTTCGCCCTTGCGCCGGCCTCCGCCGACGCCAGTTTCCGCAGGTATTTCCGGGTGACCCGGGCCGGGGAGACGTTCGTGGTAATGGACGCTCCTCCCGGACACGAGGACGTGGCGCCCTACCTCAGGGTCGCGGCGATGCTGGCGCAGATCGGCGTGCATGCGCCGGCGGTGCTCGGCCGCGACGAGGAGCGGGGCTTCGTGCTGCTCACGGACCTGGGCTCGACGACCTACCTCGCGGCGCTCGCCGATCGCACGCGTGCCGAGGTGCTCTACCGCGACGCGCTGTCGGCGCTGACCCGGATCCAGGCCCGTGGCGGCGCGCATGCCGGGGAGCTGCCGCCGTACGATGAACGCCTGCTCCGCTTCGAGATGAGCCTGTTCACGGACTGGCTGCTGCAGCGGCATCTGCAGCTCGAGCTGTCCCCGACAGAGAAGGCGGAACTGCGCTCGGTCTTCGACGAGCTGGTGGAAAGTGCGCTCGCTCAGCCGCAGGTGTTCGTGCACCGCGATTACCACTCGCGCAACCTGATGGTCTGCGAGGACCGCAATCCGGGCATACTCGATTTCCAGGACGCGGTGCGCGGGCCGCTCACCTACGACCTCGTCTCGCTGCTCCGGGACTGCTACGTCGAATGGCCGGCGGAGCAGGTCCGGGACTGGGCGCTCGAGCAGCGCGAGATGGCTGCCGCGAGCGGCGTCGAGGTGGGCGCGGATCCGGCGCAGTTCCTCAGGTGGTTCGACTGCATGGGCGTGCAGCGTCACCTGAAGGCGAGCGGCATCTTCGCGCGATTGTGGCATCGCGACGGCAAGCCCGGTTACCTTCCGGACGTGCCGCGCACGCTGCGGTATGTCGTCCAGGCCTGCGCGGATCACCCGGAGCTCGGCAGCCTCGGAACGCTGGTCGCGGAGCGCGTGCTGCCGGCGGTGCTGGTGAAATCCGCGGCGGCTCCGGCGTGAAAGCGATGATCCTGGCCGCGGGACGCGGCGAGCGCATGCGCCCGCTGACGCTGTTCCGCCCGAAGCCGCTGCTCGAGGTCGGCGGCGAGCCGCTGATCGTGCACCAGCTGCGTGCGCTTGCAGGGGCTGGGTTCCGAGAGATCGTGATCAACCTCTCCTGGCTGGGTGAGATGATCCGGGCGGCGCTCGGCGACGGCTCGTCGCTCGGCGTGAGCATCCGCTACAGCGACGAAGGACCGGAACCGCTCGAGACGGGTGGCGGCATCTTCCGTGCGCTGCCGCTGCTCGGGCCGGCACCGTTCCTGGTGCTGAACGGGGACGTCTGGACGGACTATCCCTACGAGCGGCTGCGCGAACGGCCGCGGGGCGCCGACCACGGGCACCTCGTGCTGGTGGCGAATCCGGCGCACAATCCAGCCGGCGACTTCGCGCTGAGCGAGGGTCGAATCGTCCCGGGCGGCGAGTCCAAGCTCACCTTCTCGGGCCTCGGCGTTTACCGGCAGGAGCTGTTCGCCGGTTGCGCCGACGGGCCCTTCAAGCTCGCGCCGCTGCTTAGGGGTGCCTGCGGCGCCGGGCAGCTCGGTGGCGAGAGCTACGACGGCTGCTGGATGGACATCGGGACGCCGGAGCGGCTGGCGCAGCTGGACCGTCTGCTCGAAGCCCGCCGACGCTGAATCCGTACAGCGCCGCCAGCGAAAGTTCACGATCCGTGCCCACTCGTTAGAATGACGGCGAGGACCCGAGACGCCATGACCGATCCCAAGGAAACGCCGATCGTCAACGCCACCGCGCGCAGTGGCGAGAAATACCTCACCGCGCAGGGGACCCGGGCGATCAAGGACGGCGTCAAGGCGCGTGCCGAGGCCGCGGCGACGCCGATCGGCCGCAAGCCCGGCTGGCTGCGCGCGCAGATGCCGGCGGGCGCCGGCTTCGAGTCGGTTCGGCGCACGGTACGTGAGCACCGGCTCGCGACGGTATGCGAGGAGGCGAAGTGCCCCAACATCGGTGAATGCTGGAACGCCGGCACCGCGACGCTGATGCTGATGGGGGAGGTGTGCACCCGGGCCTGCCGTTTCTGTGCCGTGGACACCGGCAATCCGCGCGGCTGGCTGGACGCCGACGAGCCGGCCAACGCGGCCCGCAGCGTCACGCTGATGGGCTTGCGCTACGTCGTGTTGACGTCGGTCAACCGCGACGACCTGCCGGACGGCGGCGCGGCCCATTTCGCAGCCTGCGTCAGGGAGATCAAGCGGGCGAGCCCCGGCACGGCGGTCGAGGCGCTCACGCCCGACTTCCAGGGCGTGCTGGCCGACGTCGAGACAGTCGTCGACAGCGGCGTGGACGTCTTTGCGCAGAACGTCGAGACGGTGCGCCGGCTGACGCATCCGGTACGCGATGCACGCGCCTCGTATGAACAGACGCTGGCCGTGCTGGCGCATGCCAGGCGGCACCGCCCAGGCGTGCTCACCAAGACGAGCCTGATGCTCGGGCTCGGGGAAACCGACGACGAGATACGCTCGACGATGCGCGAGCTGCGCGAAGCCGGCGTCGACCTGCTGACGCTCGGCCAGTACCTTCGTCCGACGCTGAACCACCTGCCCGTGCAGCGCTTCGTGAGTCCCGCGGAGTTCGAGGATTACCGCGCGGCCGCGCTGGCCTGCGGGTTCCTGGAATGCGTGGCCGGGCCGCTCGTGCGCTCGAGCTACCGTGCGGAGCGGGCCCTGCAGAGGAACAACGCCGGACTGTCGGCCGGCGGACTCCCCTCGCGCTGATGGCGGCGCCGCCAGCATCGTTGCGATGGCTGGGGCGCGTCGACTACGAGCCGACCTGGCGTGCGATGCGCGCCCATTGCGAGCAGCGCGCCGGGACGGAGCCGGACCAGCTGTGGTTCCTCGAGCATCCGCCCGTGTTCACGCTGGGCATGAACGCGCGCGAAGAGCACCTGCTCGCGCCGGGCGAGATCCCGGTCGTCCAGGTGGACCGCGGCGGTGAGGTGACCTACCACGGCCCGGGCCAGCTGGTCGTCTACCCGCTGCTCGACCTCGAGCGCCTCGGGCTCGGCGTGCGCGCGCTGGTCGAGGGCATCGAGCGGGCGGTCGTCGAGACGCTGGCCGAATGGGGCATCACGGCCAGCGGGCGTCGCGACGCACCCGGCGTCTACGTCGAAGGCAGCAAGATCGCCAGCATCGGCCTGCGCATCCGCAGGTCGTGCAGTTACCACGGGCTGTCGCTCAACGTCGCGATGGATCTCGAGCCGTTCAGCCGGATCAATCCCTGCGGGTTCGCGGGACTCGCGATGACCCAGGTCCGGGACCTCGGCGGCCCGGCCGGGACCCGCGAGGTCGCTCGCGCGCTGGCGCCCCGGCTGCTCGCCGCACTGGCGCTGGAGCCCGCCGAGGCCGCGGATGACTGGTTACCCGGGGACCGTCAGAGCGCGACCAGCACCTGCCGGCAGGACGTGAGTTCCATGTAGGCGGCGTCGAGCTGCGCCTTGCTTTCGGCGCGAACGGTACAGGTCAGCGAAATGTAGCGGCCCCGCGAGCTCGGCCGTTCCGCGATGCGCTCGGCAGGCAGCTCGCCGAAGTGCTTGGCGACGATCCCGATTGCGAGACTGCGAAATTCGTCGGTCGCGTGTCCCATGATCTTGATCGGAAAGTCGCAGGGAAATTCCAGCAGCGTGTCTTCTTGCGTCACGTGTTCCATCGCCTCTTTCTGAGGGCGTTGCGCGGGCAAGTCAACCCGTCGCCAACGCGGGCGTCGCGGCGATCTCGTCGAGATGGTGCTGCAGCCGCCGATACAGCTCGCGCCAGCACGGTCCCGGCCGACCGTCGCCGACGGGCTCGCCGTCGATCCGGGTCACGGGCAGCAGCCCCCGGCCCGCCGACGCGATCCAGACCTCGTCGGCACGGCGCAGGTCCGCGACCGGGACCGGCCCGATCGAGACGGGCAGCCAGCCGGCTGCGAGCTCCAGCACCGCGTCGCGCGACGTGCCCGGGAGAATGTGGTGGTCGTTGGGAGGTGTGCGGATCCGTCCATCGAGCAGGACCAGCACGGTGCTCGAGGAGCCCTCGCGCAACAGTCCGTCCGACACCAGCAGCGCTTCGTCGCAACCGCGGTCCGCCGCCTGCTGCCTCAGCAGCACGTTCGCAAGCAGCGCGGTCGCCTTGATGTCGCAACGCTGCCAGCGGATGTCCGGCAAGGTCGCGGCCGCGAGCCCGTGCTCGAGGGTCCGAGCGTGGGGCAGCGGGTAGGGGCTGGCGAAGGCGAACGTGGTGGGCGAGGCGGCCGGGGGGAACAGGTGGTTGCGTCCGTACTCCGCACCCCGGCTGACCTGCATGTAGACGAGCAACTCGGCCGCTGCCGCCCGGGCGACGAGCTCCGCGACGATCCGCGCCCAGCCGGCACGGTCGAGCGGCGGCTCGAGCCGGATCGCCGCGAGACTTCGCTCGAGCCGCTCCAGGTGCTCGCTCAGCCGGAATGGCCGGCCGCGATGGACGGGGACGACCTCGTAGACGCCGTCGGCGAACAGGAAGGCCCGGTCGAGCGGCGAAATGCGGGCCTCGGCGAGCGGCAGGAATTCGCCGTTCAGGTAGCAGGTCGGGAACGGCTCCGACACCGTCGTCAGAACCAGAGGCGCACCGAGTCGACCGCGCGGCGGAACAGCCCGCCCGCGGGCACGTCGTCGGCGGGATACACGTCGTGCGAGGCGACCGTGGCGCCATCGACGACGATCCGGGCCTTGCCGATGCTGGTGGCCTTGCTGAGCGGAGCGATCACCTGTTCCGGCAGTTCGAACTCGGCCTGAACGCTGCCCATCCGGCCGCGTTGACCGGTGACGTAGAGGTCCTTGCCGAGCACGAGTCCGACCTCCGGCTGCGCACCCTTCCAGACGCGCACCGAGGTCAGCGGCTGGCCGGCGCCGTAGACGCGGCGCGTTTCGAAGAAATTGAAGCCGTAGTTGAGCAGGGCCGCATTGGCGTCCTCGCGCGCGCGCATCGAGTCGGTGCCGAGCACGGCCGCGACCAGCCGCATACCATCCCGGTGCGCCGAGGTGACCAGGCAGTAGCCCGCCGACTCGGTGTGGCCGGTCTTGACGCCGTCGACGGTCGGATCGCGCCACAGCAGCCCGTTGCGGTTCTGCTGCGTGATGCCGTTCCAGGTGTATTCCTTCTGCGAGTACCAGCGGTAGTACTCCGGGAAGTCGTGGATCAGCGCCGAGGACAGCACCGCGACGTCGCGCGCGGTGATGTAGTGCTCGGGTCCTGGCATCCCCGGGGAGTTCGTGAAGTTCGAGCCGCTCATGCCGAGCTGCGCGGCGTAGGCGTTCATCATCTGCACGAACGCGGGCTCCGTCCCGGCCACGTGCTCGGCCAGCGCGACGGTTGCGTCATTCCCCGACTGCACGATCATGCCGAGTATCAGGTCCTCGACCGGCACCTGCTTGCCGACCTCGACGAACATGCGCGAGCCTTCCTGCTTCCAGGCGTACTCGCTGATCGTCACCATGTCGTCCAGCTTGATCCGGCCCTCCTCGAGGGCCTTGAACACCACATAGGCCGTCATCAGCTTGGTCAGGCTCGCAGGCTCCTGCCTCGAGTCGGGGTCGAGGGCGGCCAGCACGCGTCCGCTGTCGTGGTCGAGCAGGATGAAGCTCCGCGCCTTCAGGTCGGGTGGGGCCGGGATCGGTGTCGCCGGGGCCTCGGCGGCCGGCGGCTCGAGCGTCCCCGCCGCATCACTCGTGGGTCCCTCCCCGCCGCCGGAGCATGCAAGGAGCGCCAGCATCGGCAGGGCGGAGGCAAGCAGTCTGAATGACGGTCTCATGGGTGCGGTGGGAGCCTGGTGTCTCGATCTGTTGATGGGTTGGACGGTCCGTCAGCGGCCCGCGCCAGGGCCGCTGCTCCACGGCCGGGACCCGGGATCGGGCGCGGGCGCTGCGGCGCCGCCGAGCGCATCGGCAAGGTCGCTGACGGCACTGGCGTAGAGCTGGCTGCGGTTGTAACGCGTGATCACGTAAAAGTTGCTGAACCCGACACGGTACTCCGGCACGGAGTCGCCGGGCAGGCGCAGCAGCACGGCCGGTGCCGAGTCGGGCAGCGGTGCTTCGAACGTCACACCACGCTTGCGCAGCGAGCCGACCGTCTGATCGAGCGTCACGCTGCCGAACTCGAGCCCGTCGAGCCTCGCGCCCTGTACGGAAGCGGTTGCCATGACCGGTTCGCCCGGGCGCCAGCCATGGACCTTCAGGTAATTCGCGACGCTGGCGAAGACGTCGTCCCAGTCCGACCAGAGGTCGCGATGGCCGTCGCCGCCGCCATCGACCGCGTAGGCGCGAAAGCTGCTGGGCATGAACTGCGGGATGCCCATCGCACCGGCGTAGGAGCCCTTCGGCCGCAGCGGATCGAGGGATTCCTCGCGGGACATCAGCAGGAACTGCTCGAGTTCCCTGCGGAAGAAGTCGGCGCGGGGCGGGTAATCGAAGGCGAGCGTCGAGAGGGCATCGATCACCCTGTAGCTGCCGGTCCGCTCGCCATAGAACGTCTCGACGCCGACGATCGCGAGGATCACGCTGGCGGGCACGCCCGAAGCCGCGGCCCGGCCGAGCGCAGCCGCCTGGCTCGCCGCGACCTCGTGCCCGCGGTCTATCCGGCGATCCGTGATGAAAATGGCGCGGTACTCGTCCCAGCTCAGGCGCTTCTCGGCGGGCCTGGACATCGCATCGATGATGGACTGGCGGGTTTCCACCTGGCCGAACACGCCCTGCAGCGCGCTGCTGTCGAAACCGTGCCGCGACCTCATCTCGTCGATGAAGCCCGCGACCTCGTTGCGTCCGGCGTCGAGTGCCGACGCGTGCGGCGGGACGGCGGCCAGCAGTGCGGCCGGGATCAGGACGGGCAGCAGGGATCGCGGCATGCGACGCCGTGGCGGGTGAGTGCTCAAGTTGCGACCAGTTTGCGGCGGGAGTGAATGGACATCAGGATACCGAAGCCCGCCATGAGGGTCACCATGGAGGTGCCGCCGTAGCTGACCAGCGGCAGCGGCACGCCGACGACCGGCAACAGCCCGGCGACCATGCCGGTGTTGACGAACACGTAGACACCGAAGGTCAGCGACAGGCTGCCGGCCAGCAGGCGCGAGAAGGTGTCCTGGGCCTGTACCGCGATGTACAGGCCGCGCGCGATCACCAGCACGTACAGCAGCAGCAGCACGACCAGGCCCACCAGTCCCCATTCCTCTCCGATCACGGCGAAGATGAAGTCCGTGGACCGTTCCGGCAGGAACTCCAGCTGTGCCTGGCTGCCGTTCATGTAGCCCTTGCCGAACATCCCGCCTGAGCCGATGGCGATCTGCGACTGGATCGTGTGGTAGCCGGCGCCGAGCGGGTCGCTCTGGGGATTGAGGAAGGTGAGGACGCGCTGCCGCTGGTAGTCGTGGAGCATGTGCCAGACGACCGGCACGGCGGCCAGCAGCAGCGCGCCGAGCGAGACGATGTAGCGGACCTGCAGACCGGCGAGCAGAACGACCAGCACGCCACCGCTTGCGACCAGCAGCGAGGTGCCGAGGTCCGGCTGTTCCGCGATCAGCAGCGTGGGAACCATGATCGCGACCGCCAGCACCAGCAGGCTGCGCAGGTCCGGCGGCAGGGGCCGGTCCTGCAGGAACCATGCGCATACCATCGGCACGGCGATCTTCATGATCTCCGAGGGCTGGAACCGGACAAAGCCCAGGTCCAGCCACCTCTGGGCACCCATTGCGACGTCGCCGGTGACGGCGACGACGACCAGCAGCAGCACGCCGGCCGCGTAGAGCCAGGGGGCGGCCACCCGCAGTATGCGCGGCGGTATCTGGGCCATTGCCACCAGCACCACGAACGCGAGGCCGGCTCGCGTCGCCTGCCTCAGGAACACCGAGAAGTCCTCGCCCGCCGCGCTGAACAGCACGATCAGGCCCGCCGCGCATACCGCGAGCAGCGCCAGCAGCAGCGGCCCGTCCAGGTGCAGCGCCTCGAGCACCCGGCCGCTGCCGGTCAGCGTGCGCTGCGTGCGGCTCCGGTATCCGGGGCCTGCGATTTCGTCTCTCATTCCTCGCTCTCCCCGGCCACCTGCTGCTGCGTCCCGGCAGGCTCCGGCTCGGACCCGGGCGGCAGCAGGTAGGCGTCGAAGACCTTGCGGGCGATCGGCGCCGCCGTGCCGCTGCCGCTGCGGCCGTTCTCGACCAGCACAGCGACGGCGAGCTGCGGGTCCTCGACCGGGGCGAAGGCGACGAACAGCGCATGGTCGCGCAGCCTCTCCTCGATCTGGCTCTCGTCGTAACGCTCGCTCTGGCCGACGCTGAAGACCTGGGCGGTGCCGGTCTTGCCCGCGATGCGGTACGGGGCGCCGGCCTGGCTGCGGCGCGCCGTGCCGCGCGCATCGTTCATCACGCCGACCATCCCGCCGATGATCGTGTCCCAGTGTTCAGGGTTGCCCAACGTGACCGGAGGAAGCTCGCGCGCCTCGAGCTGGCGAAGCTCGCCGGTCTTCGAATCGCGGATGCCCTGGACCAGCCTCGGGGCATAGCGTTTGCCGCGCGCCGCGATCGTGGCCGCCGCGTGCGCCAGCTGCAGCGGGGTGGTCAGCATGTAACCCTGGCCGATGCCGGCGATGACAGTCTCTCCAGGAAACCAGACCTGCATGTCCTTGCGCTTGAACGCCGTCTTCTTCCAGTCCCTCGACGGCACCAGCCCGTCGCGTTCGCCGCCGATGTCGATGCCGGTCTTGCCGCCGAGGCCGAATCGGACCAGGAAGTCGTGCAGCCGGTCGATCCCCATCGCGTCGGCGACCTGGTAGAAGTAGACGTCGCAGGACTGCGCGATGGCGTCGTGCATGTCCACCGTGCCGTGACCGCCGCGCTTCCAGTCGCGAAAGCGGTGGCTCGATCCGGGCAGCTGGAAAAACCCGCGGCAGAAGCGACTGTCCGGGGCGTCCATGGTGCCGTATTCGAGCGCCGCAAGGGCCACCAGCGGCTTGATCGTCGAGCCCGGTGGATAGACGCCGCGCAGCGCCCGGTCATAGAGCGGCTTGTCGACGTCGTTCTCGAGCGCCGAATACTCGGCGTAGGTCAGTCCGCGCGCGAACCCGTTCGGGTCGAAGGTCGGCGTGCTTACGAAAGCGAGCACGTCGCCGTTGCGCGGGTCGATCGCGACGACGGCGGCCCGCCGCCCGGCGAGCTCGGCCTCGATCACCTGCTGCAGGCGGGCGTCTATCGAGAGGATCAGGTCGTTGCCAGCGACCGGCTCGCGTCGCTCGAGCTCGGGCGTTTCGAGCCCGATGCGCTCGACCCTGCGCCCCTGCGCGTTCACCAGCAGCTGCTGGTAGCCGGTGTCACCGTGCAGCTCGTCCTCGTAGGCGCGCTCGATGCCGAGCTTTCCGATCAGCGTAGTGCCCGCGTAGTTTGGCAGGTCGATGCGCTCCTGGTCCTTCTCGCTGATCGCCCCGACGTAACCGAGCGCATGCACGCCGGTGCCCTGCTGGGGGTAGTAACGCGTCATGCGGGGACGGATCTCGACGCCGGGGAAGTCCGGCCGGTGCACCGCGAACCGGGCCAGCTGCTCCTCGCTCAGCTGCAGCTTGACCGGCACCGAGTCGAAGCTGCGACGCGCCTTGATCGTCTTCAGCAGGCGCTCGATCTCGTCCCGCTCGATCAGGTCCAGGCCCGCGAGGTCCTCCAGCGTCTGCCGCAGGTCCGGGGTCTGCTCACGCACGACCTCCAGCTGGTAGGCGGGGCGGTTCAGCGCGAGCGGCACGCCGTTGCGGTCCAGGATCAGCCCGCGGTTCGGCGGGATCGGGTCGATCCGGATCTGGTTGCCCTGCGACAGCTCACTGAAGTACTCGTGGCGCAGCACCTGCAGGTAGACGAGCCGCGCCACCAGCAGCGCCAGCACCAGCAGGATCACGACCGAGGCGGCGATGACGCGGCGGCCGAACAGCCGCTGTTCGGCCCAATGGTCTTTCAGGCGCACCGGACGGGGCATCAGCGCGTTACCGGCACGTTCACCGTGACCGGCGGGACAGCGTGTCGCCCAGTGCCACGATCAGCGGCCACAGCAGGGCGCCGGAGAGCACCGGCAGCCACTGCGACAGGTTCGTGTAGCCGTGTCCCGTGAGCCCGTCGGTCCAGAAGATCAGGAAGTGATACGCGCCGAGCAGCAGCATCACCACGATCGCCTGGTGCAGCAGCGGGAACATCCGCATGCGCAGCTGCAGCCGATGCGTCAGGAACGCGACCACCAGGAAACCCAGCGCGTGCTGGCCGAGCACCATTCCCTTGAGGACGTCCAGCCCGAGGCCGGCGAGCCACGCTGATCCCAGGCCGGCCATCCGGGGAGCCGCGAGAACCCAGTAGATGACGGCGAGCAGCGCGAGGTCGGGCCGCACCGGATCGAGCCAGTCCGGCAGCGGTACGATCGCGAGCACGAGCCCGGCGGCGATGCTGCCCCAGTAGCCCAGCCTGGAGGAAAGCGCGCCGCGCCTCATCGCGCGGCCTCGTCGCTCGCCTGCCCGGTCGGCGGCGCCGGCTCCTCTGCGGCATCCGCCGCCTCCTGCGCCGGCTCGTCCTGCGGCTCTTCCCTGAACCAGACCAGCAGCACCTCCCGGTCGAGCGCCAGCCTGGCGGTGGGCTCGGCCTCGACGATCGCGAACGTCGCGCTGGCCGCGCGTTCGACCCTCGTGATGCGGGCCACCGGGTAGCCCGGCGGAAAGACCCCGCCCAGGCCGGTCGAAATCAGCAGGTCGTCTCTCTTCAGGTCCGCCTCGGCGGTGACGAACGGCAGCGACAACCGCTCCGAGTCTCCGGTGCCGACCGCGATGCTGCGGATCCCGCTGCGGTTCGAGGCGACCGGAATCGCGTGCTCGGCGTCACTGATCAGGATCACCTCGCTGGTCCGTTCGCTGACGCGCCAGACCTGTCCGAAGATCCCCTCGCCGTCCAGCACGGCCTGGCCCTTGAAGACGCCGTCGCGGGTCCCCTTGTCCAGCAGCACCCGGTGCCGGAACGGATCGAGATCGACGTTCAGGATCGAGGCTACCAGCACGCGCTCGGCCACGCCGGCCGTGTTCTCCCGCATGTCCCGGAGGCGCCGGTTCTCGTCCTCGAGCGCGGCGAATCGCTGCAGCTGCAGGTTCGCCAGTCGCAGGCGCGTGCTGAGCTCGAGGTTCTCGCGGCGCAGTCGGCTGCGGTCGGCAAACGAGTCGGTGAGCCAGTCCCAGGCGCGGAAGGGCAGGTCGATCGCCCGCTGCACAGGGTACGCCGCGGCACCGAGCCAGCTGCGGACCCGGTCGAGCTGCTGGTAGCGATGGTCGGCGACCATCAGCGCGATCGACAGCAGCGCCAGTGCGATGAAAGCCGCGCCGAGCGGCGGGCCCTGGCCGATGATGGGTCGCGTGTCGTGGCTCAGTTCGACCACGGACTCTGCAGGCGGCGGTCGGCCGCGCTCAATCCAGGCCGAACAGGCCCGGGCCGTGCTCGTCGATCAGCTCCAGCATCTTGCCGCCTCCGCGCGCCACGCAGGTGAGCGGATCCTCGGCGACCACGACCGGCAGCCCCGTCTCCTCCATCAGCAGCTTGTCGATGTCGCGCAGCAGCGCGCCGCCGCCGGTGAGCACGATGCCGCGATCGGCGACGTCGGAGCCCAGCTCGGGCGGCGTCTGCTCCAGCGCGGCCTTGACCGCTCCGACGATCCCCTGCAGAGGTTCCTGCAGGGCCTCGAGGATCTCGTTCGAATTCAGCGTGAAGCTGCGCGGTACGCCTTCGGAGAGGTTCCGGCCGCGCACGGAGATCTCGCGGACCTGCTGGCCCGGGTAAGCCGAGCCGATCTCTATCTTGATGCGTTCGGCCGTGGCCTCGCCGATCAGGATGCCGTAGTTGCGTCGCACGTAGTTGATGATCGCCTCGTCGAACCGGTCGCCGCCGATGCGCACCGAGGCCGCGTACACGATGCCGTTCAGCGACAGAACGGCCACTTCGGAGGTGCCGCCGCCGATGTCGAGGACCATCGAGCCGCGCGCTTCGTGCACCGGCATCCCGGCGCCGACCGCGGCGGCCATCGGTTCCTCGATCAACCGGACCCAGCGGGCGCCGGCGCCTTCGGCCGACTCCTGGATCGCGCGGCGCTCGACCTGCGTCGAGCCGTAGGGCACGCAGACCAGCACCCGGGGGCTGGGACGGATCAGCCGGTTGCCGTGCACCTTCTCGATGAAGTACTGGAGCATCTTCTCGGTGACCGTGAAGTCGGCGATGACGCCGTCCTTCAGCGGGCGAATGGCCGTGATGTTGCCGGGCGTACGGCCCAGCATGTTCTTGGCCTCGGTACCGACCGCTTCGATCTTCTTGCCGCCGCGGGAGGGCTCCTCGCGAATGGCGACGACGGAGGGCTCGTTCAGCACGATACCCTTGCCGCGCACGTAGATCAGCGTGTTGGCGGTGCCAAGGTCGATCGAGAGGTCGTTCGAGAAATAACCCCGGAGATTCTTGAGCATCTGGAGCGAGAATAGAAAGAAGGGACGGGTCGCCGCAGGCCGGCGCAGAATCGCGGCAATTTAACCATTGTCAGGACTTTCGGCAAGGCAGCATGTATGATTTCGCGATCCGTTTCCCAGCTTGCCCAGAGCCCAGCGCATGAGTCTGACACGAGACCAGGTCGGGGCGATTGCCCATCTCGCGCGCCTCGAGATCACCGAGGAACAGATGCCCGTCTACGTGGACAGCCTCTCGCGCATCATCGACTTCGTCGAGCAGCTCCAGTCGGCGGACACCGGCGACGTGGAGCCGATGGCGCATCCGCTGGCCGAGCAGGTGCAGCGCCTGCGGCCTGACCGGGTTACGGAGACCGACCAGCACGAGAAGTACCAGCGCAACGCCCCGAGCGTCGCGGCCGGGCTGTATCTCGTGCCGAAAGTGATCGAATAGGCTCGTCCACACCATGGCCCTGCATACACTGTCCGTGGCCGACCTGGCCGCCGGCCTGAAGGCGCGGAGGTTCTCCAGCCTCGAGCTCACGTTGCATTTCCTCGGCCGGATCGAGCGGCTCGGCCCGGACCTGAACGCCTTCATCACCGTCACCGCGGACCGGGCGCTCGAGGACGCGCGCGCCGCGGACGAGGTGCTCGGGCGCGGCGAGGGCGGCCCGCTGACCGGCGTGCCCATCGTCCACAAGGACATCTTCTGCACCGACGGCATCCTGACGACCTGCGGCTCGCGAATGCTCGGGAATTTCGTCGCCCCCTACGACGCGACGGTCGTGGCGCGCTGGAAGGCCGCCGGCACGGTACTGCTCGGCAAGGCCAACATGGACGAGTTCGCGATGGGCTCGTCGAACGAGACCAGCCACTTCGGCCCGGTCCGCAATCCCTGGGATCCCGGCCGGGTGCCCGGCGGCTCCTCGGGCGGGTCGGCCTCGGCGGTCGCGGCCTGCCTCGCGGCGGCGGCCAGCGGGACCGACACCGGCGGGTCCATACGCCAGCCGGCTGCGCTGACCAACCTGACCGGGATCAAGCCGACCTACGGGCGGGTATCGCGCTACGGCATGATCGCCTTCGCCTCCAGCCTCGACCAGGCAGGCGTGCTGGCGCGCTCGGCGGAGGACGCCGCGCTGCTGCTCGAGGCGATGTCCGGGTTCGACCCGCGGGACTCGACCAGCGTCGACGTGCCGGTGCCGGACTACGCGGCCGGCCTCGCGGCGCCGCTCGGGGGCTTGCGCCTCGGCGTGGCCCGGGAGTTCTTCGACGCAGGCCTCGATCCGGGCATCGAGCGCCATGTCCGGGCCGCGCTCGGGACGCTCGAGGCGGCCGGCGCGCGGCTCGTGGACGTGAGCCTGCCGAACCTGCCGCTGTCCGTGCCGACCTACTACGTCGTCGCGCCGGCGGAGTGCTCCTCGAACCTGTCCCGGTTCGACGGCGTCAGGTTCGGTCATCGCTGCGACGATCCCCGCGACCTCGCGGACCTCTACAAGCGCTCGCGCGGCGAGGGGTTCGGCGCCGAGGTCAAGCGGCGCATCATGACCGGCACCTACGTGCTGTCGGCCGGCTACTACGACGCCTACTACCTGAAGGCGCAGAAGGTCAGGCAGCTGATCGCCGCGGATTTCGCGCGCGCGTTCGCCGAGGTGGACGTCATCGTCGGGCCGACCTCCCCGACCGCCGCGTTCGAGCTGGGCGCGCAGACCAGCGACCCGATCACCATGTACCTGAACGACATCTACACGATCGGGGCCAACCTGGCCGGCCTCCCGGCCATGTCGCTGCCCTGCGGGTTCGTCGCGGAGGGCGGCCGGGACCTGCCGGCGGGGCTGCAGCTGATCGGTCCGCACTTCGGGGAGCAGCGCCTGCTGGCGCTCGCGCACCAGTATCAGCAGCAGACTGACTGGCACCGCAGGCTTCCGCAGGGCTACGAATGATGGACTGGGAAACAGTCATCGGCCTGGAGATTCATGCGCAGCTGGCCACGCGCAGCAAGATCTTCTCGGGCTCGTCCACGGCCTACGGCGCCTCGCCGAACGCGCAGGCGAACCTGGTGGACCTCGGCTACCCGGGCGTGTTGCCGGTGCTCAATGCCGAGGCGCTGCGGATGGCCGTGCGATTCGGGCTCGCGATCGGCGCGCGGGTCGCCCGGCGCTCGGTGTTCGCGCGCAAGAACTACTTCTACCCGGACCTGCCGAAGGGCTACCAGATCAGCCAGTACGAGCGGCCGGTGGTCGAGCAGGGCGCGCTCGACATCGTGCTCGAGGACGGCGAGCGCAAGCGGATCGGCATCACGCGCGCTCACCTGGAGGAGGATGCCGGCAAGTCGCTGCACGAGGATTTCCACGGCCTGTCCGGTATCGACCTGAACCGTGCCGGTACGCCGCTGCTGGAGATCGTGTCCGAGCCGGACATGCGATCGGCCCGCGAGGCCGTGGCGTACATGAAGAAGGTCCATACGCTGGTCCGTTACCTCGGCATCTGCGACGGGAACATGCAGGAGGGCTCGTTCCGTTGCGACGCGAACGTCTCGGTGCGGCCGCGCGGTCAGCAGAAGTTCGGCACGCGCGCGGAGATCAAGAATCTCAACTCGTTCCGCTTCGTCGAGCGCGCGATCAACTTCGAGGTCGAGCGGCAGATCGAGTTGCTCGAGAGCGGCGGAGCGGTGGTGCAGGAGACGCGGCTGTACGATCCCGATCGCGGCGAGACCCGCTCGATGCGCTCCAAGGAAGAGGCGAACGACTACCGGTATTTCCCGGATCCCGACCTGCTGCCCGTCGCGATCGACGAGGCGCTCATCGAGGAGCTGCGCGAGTCGCTGCCGGAACTGCCGGACGCGAAGGCCGGGCGTTTCAGCCGCGAGCACGGGCTGTCGGAGTACGACGCGGGCGTGCTGACGGCCAGTCGCGAGCAGGCGGACTACTACGAGTCCGTGGTCCGCGCGCTCGGCGGCGAGCCGAAGCTGGCGGCCAACTGGGTGATGGGCGAGCTGGCCGGCGCGTTGAACCGCGACAACCTCGACATCCCATCGAGCCGCGTGGATGCCGGGCGTCTCGCGGGCCTGCTGCTGCGGATCGCCGACCAGACGATCTCCGGCAAGATCGCCAAGGAAGTCTTCGAGCTGATGTGGCAGGAAGGCCTCGAGGCCGATGCGGTCATCGACGCGCGGGGCTTGCGCCAGATCACCGACACGTCCGCGATCGAGAAGGTGATCGAGGCGGTGATGGCGCGCAACCCGAAGCAGCTCGACGACTACCGGGCCGGCAAGGACAAGCTGTTCGGCTTCTTCGTCGGGCAGGTCATGAAGGAAACGCAGGGCAAGGCCAATCCGGCTCAGGTCAACGAGCTGCTGAAGCGCAAGCTGCCGGGTTGACGCGTCCCGACCCGCGGGACGCGCCGGTCCGCAGGCTGGAGGTGTTCCATGACGGTGATTAAAGAGGCAGATTTCGTGCAGAGCGTCGCCGACGCGCTGCAGTTCATTTCCTACTACCACCCGATCGACTACATCGAGCATCTCGGCCGTGCCTACCAGCGCGAGCAGTCGCCGGCCGCCCGGGACGCGATCGCCCAGATACTGACCAATTCGCGCATGTGTGCGGAGGGCCACCGGCCGATCTGCCAGGACACGGGCATCGTCAACGTGTTCCTGAAGGTGGGGATGGACGTGCGCTGGGACGCGAAGCAGGGCCTCGTCGAGATGGTGAACGAGGGCGTGCGCCGCGCGTACCAGCACCCGGACAACCGGCTGCGGGCCTCCGTCGTGGCCGACCCGCTGTTCGCCCGCAAGAACACCGGCGACAACACGCCCGCGGTCGTGCACGTCGAGCTGGTGCCGGGCGCGACGGTCGACGTCACGGTCGCGGCAAAGGGCGGCGGCTCGGAGAACAAGTCCAAGTTCGTGATGCTGAACCCCAGTGACTCGATCCAGGACTGGGTGCTGAAGACGGTGCCGACCATGGGCGCGGGCTGGTGTCCGCCCGGCATCATCGGGCTCGGCGTCGGCGGCACGGCCGAGAAGGCGGTGCTGCTCGCGAAGGAAGCGCTGATGGACCCGATCGACATGCACGAGCTGCTGGCGCGCGGACCGGCCACTCCCATCGAGGAGCTCCGTGTCGAGCTGTACGAGAAGATCAACGCGCTCGGGATCGGTGCGCAGGGGCTCGGCGGTCTCACCACGGTGCTCGACGTCAAGATCCGCAGCTATCCGACGCACGCCGCCTCGAAGCCGGTCGCGATGATTCCGAACTGCGCCGCGACGCGCCACGCGCACTTCGTGCTCGACGGCAGCGGCGCGGCCGAATTCGTCCCGCCGTCGCTCGAGCAGTGGCCCGAGGTCACCTGGAGCGCAGGTCCCGCGTCGCGTCGCGTCGATCTCGACCGGCTCACGCGGCAGGAGGTCGAGTCCTGGAAGCCGGGTGAGACGCTGCTGCTGAACGGACGGATGCTCACCGGCCGGGACGCTGCCCACAAGCGCATCGCCGAGCTGTTCGAGCGCGGCGAGGGCCTGCCGGAAGGCGTGGACTTCACCAACCGGGTCATCTACTACGTGGGTCCGGTGGATCCGGTGGGCGATGAGGTCGTGGGACCGGCGGGGCCGACCACTGCCACGCGGATGGACAAGTTCACCGGGATGATGCTCGAGCGGACCGGCCTGATCGCGATGGTCGGCAAGGCCGAGCGCGGGCCTGCGGCGGTCGAGGCGATTCGCAAGCACCGGGCCGCCTATCTGGTCGCCGTCGGCGGGGCCGCCTATCTCGTCTCCAAGGCGATCCGCAAGGCCCGGGTGGTCGCCTTCGCCGAGCTCGGGATGGAGGCGATCTACGAGTTCGAGGTCAAGGACATGCCGGTCACCGTCGCCGTGGATTCGAACGGGACCTCCGTGCACAACACCGCGCCGGCGGCCTGGGCCGAGAAGATCCGCACGCTCGGCATCCCGGTCCGCGTCGCCTGAACGGTATGGCGCCGACCGACGCGCTGCGACGCTTCGTATTCGAGCGCTACCCGTTCCGCGGGCAGCTCGTGCATCTCGGGCCCGCCTGGCGGGCCATGATGGAGCACCACCAGTACCCGGACCAGGTGCGCGATTGCCTCGGCGAGGCGGTCGCTGCGGCGGCGCTGCTCGCCTCGACGCTGAAATTCGAGGGACTGCTGTCGCTGCAGCTGCGCGGCGAGGGGCCGATGCACCTGATGCTGGTCGAGTGCACCGACGGGCTCGCGATGCGGGCCGTCGCCCGGTTCCGCGACGTGCCCGCCACCCGCGACCTGCGCGTCCTGTCGCGCGGCGGAACCCTGACCGTCACGGTCGAGACCGGCGAGCAGGCGAGTCGCTACCAGGGAATCGTCCCGCTGACGGGCGCCAGCATGGGCGACTGCCTGCGCCACTACTTCGAGCAGTCCGAGCAGCTGCCGACCCGGCTCTGGCTGCGTGCGGACCAGCACAGCGTCAGCGGCCTGCTGCTGCAGCGCCTGCCGGTCACCGCGCGGCCCGCCGGCGTGAAGGAATCCGGGTCGGGCGGCGTCCGGGAGGAGGAAATCGAGGACGCCTGGCGGCGCGTGCAGCTCGTTACCGAGACGGTGACCGCCGAGGAGCTGGCCCGGCTGGAGGATCGTGAGTTGCTCCGCCGGCTGTTCCCGGAGGACGACCTGCGGATGTTCGAGCCGGCACCGGCATTTTTCCGCTGCCGCTGCTCCAGGGATCGCGTCGGCGCCATGCTGCGTGGGCTCGGGCGCGAGGAAGTCGATTCGGTGCTGGCCGAATTCGGCCACGTCGAAGTGCGCTGCGAGTTCTGCGGCCGCGCCTTCCGCTTCGATCTCGTTGACGCGGCCGCGCTCTTTGCTCCAGGCCCGACGGCCGTGCAGGGCGGTATCCACTAGCGAAGCCGCCGCTTCGACGCGGCCTGTCCGGCTCACGCTGGACAAATATGCGGAAATGTTTATATTCGCATATATGTCTCAGTCCCAGCCGCAACTCCTTCGAGGCCTCAAGGCCGTCGCGGACCCCAGCCGACTGCGGCTGCTCGGCCTGCTGTCCGAAGCGCAGTACTCGGTCTCGGAGCTCAGCGCGATCCTCGAGCAGAGCCAGCCGCGGGTCTCCCGGCACCTGCGGGTGATGCGCGACGCCGGCCTGCTCGAGCGCTTCCGGGAGTTGCACTGGGTCTATTACCGGCTGGCCCTGGAAGGCCCCGGCGCGGAACTTTCGCGGGCGCTGCTCGGGCTGCTCGATGCCGCGGATCCGCAGCTGCTTAAGGACCGGCAACGCGCGGCCTCGGTGCTGGCCGGCCGGGAGGCCGGGCCGGCCACCGGGGCGGCGTCGGACGAGGAGCGCGAACTCGCCGAGGTCGGACGCGCCGAGATCGGTGGCGGCGATTTCGATGCGCTGCTGTACGTCGGGTCCGAGCCGACGACGATGCTGCGCGCGCTGGCCCCGCTCGCGCGTCGCGTGCTGGGCCTCAGCGAATCGCGAGCCGCGGTGCAACACGCCCGCGTCGCGCTGCATGGCAGCGGTCTCGCGCATTGCATGCTGCGGCAGGGCACGCTGCAGTCCGTCGTTGCCGACGCGGCGGCGTTCGACGTGGTGCTGGTCGACCGCGTGCTGTCGACGGCCGAGCGGCCCGAGCAGGTGCTGACCGATGCGCTGCCGTGGCTCGGCCCGGGCGGACGGCTGGTGCTGGTCGAGGACTACGAGGCCATGGCGCTGCGCACCAGCGACGGTAATCCGCTCGCGGCGCTCCGCGAGTGGATCTCGCTGGTCGGATTGCGCTGCGAGCGCATTCGACCGGTGGACACCGGCAGCTCGCATCTGCTGGTGGCGATCGCGGAAGCCGACGAGAGCAGGGCCGCTGCATGAGGCCGCGCAGCGGCCCGGACCAGATGAACGGAGCAGGTTGAAAATGCAAACGAGCGACATGGGCGGCATGCTGGACGGCGCCGCTGCCGGCGGACGGACACCGGTCTCGGTGTCCTTCGAGTTCTTCCCGCCGAACGATCCGGAGATGGAGCGCACGCTCTGGGCGTCCATACAGCGGCTGGCGCCGCTCGGGCCGCGCTTCGTCTCGGTCACCTACGGCGCGGATGGCTCCACGCGCGAGCGAACCCACAACGTCGTGACGCGCATCCTGCGCGAGACGCCGCTCACCGCCGCGCCGCACCTGACCTGTGTCGGCGCCCCCCGCGGCGAGATCCTCGACATCGCGCGCTCCTACTGGGACGCGGGCGTGCGGCACATCGTCGCGCTGCGCGGCGACGCGCCGTCCGGTCAGTCGGGCTACGTCCCGCACCCGGACGGCTTCCCGTACGCAGTGGACCTGGTGCGCGGTCTGAAGAGCGTCGGCGACTTCGAGATCTCGGTCGCGGCCTACCCGGAGGTGCATCCGGAGGCTCCCAGCGCGGCCTTCGACCTCGACAACCTGCGTGCCAAGATCGACGCGGGAGCGAGCCGGGCCATCACCCAGTTCTTCTTCGATACCGACGCATTCCTGCGTTTCCGGGACCGCTGCGCCGCGGCGGGACTCGAGGCCGAGATCGTTCCCGGCATCCTGCCGATCACGCGCTTCCCGCAGATGCTGCGCTTCGCGAAGCGATGCGGCGCGAGCGTCCCGCAGTGGCTGCAGGACAGGTTCGAGGGGCTCGACGACGATCCCGAGACGCGGCGCCTGATCGCCGCGAGCTTCGCGATCGAGCAGGTGCGCCGCCTGCAGCAGCATGGGGTGCAGGAGTTCCATTTCTACACGCTGAACCGTGCCGAACTCGCCTACGCGATCTGTCACGCGCTGGGCGTGCGCGCGCCGGCGCGGCTCGCGCAGGCGGGAGCCTGATCATGCTGCGCCAGGATCGCGTCAGGGAATTCCGCCGGCTGCTCGATGAGCGCATCCTGGTCCTCGACGGGGCCATGGGCACGGTGATCCAGTCATACGGACTCGGCGAGCAGGACTACCGTGGCGACCGGCTTCGGGACTGGCCGCAGGACCTCAAGGGCAACAACGACCTGCTGGTGCTGACCCGCCCGGCGGTCATCGGCGAGATCCACAGGCGCTATCTGGAAGCCGGCGCGGACGTCATCGAGACCAACACGTTCAATTCGAACGGCCCGTCCCAGTCCGACTACGGCCTCGAAGCGCTGGTGCCCGAGCTGAACCTGGCGGCGGCGAAGATCGCGCGTCGGGCCGCGGACGAGGTGGCGGCGCGCACCGGCCGGCCGCGCTTCGTCGCGGGTGCGCTGGGGCCGACGAACCGCACCGCGTCGCTCTCCCCGGACGTCAACGACCCCGGGCGCCGCAACGTCAACTTCGACCAGCTGGTCGCGACCTACGCGGAGGCGACGCAGGCGCTGGTCGAGGGCGGCGTGGACCTGATCCTGGTCGAGACGATCTTCGACACGCTGAACGCGAAGGCCGCGCTGTTCGCAGTGCGCAAGGTGCTCGACCAGTCGTCGCTCGACCTGCCGGTGATGATCTCCGGCACGATCACCGACGCCTCCGGGCGGACGCTGTCGGGGCAGACCGTCGAGGCGTTCTGGAACTCGCTCCGCCACGCCCGTCCGTCGGTGATCGGCCTGAACTGTGCGCTCGGCGCGAAGCAGCTGCGACCCTACATCGAGGAGCTGTCGCGACTCGCCGACTGCCACGTCTGCGCATACCCCAATGCCGGCCTGCCCAACGCTTTCGGCGAGTACGACCAGGGCGCCGACGAGATGGCCGCGCTGGTGCGCGAGTTCGCGAGCAGCGGCTTCGTCAACATCGTGGGCGGCTGCTGCGGGACGACTCCCGAGCACATCGCGCGGCTCGCCGAGTCGGTGGCGGGGCTCCCGCCGCGCAGGCCCGCCGTCCTCGAGCCGCGCTGCCGGCTCAGCGGTCTCGAGCCGCTGAACATCGGACCGGGCAGCCTGTTCGTCAACGTGGGCGAGCGCAGCAACGTCACCGGGTCGGCCAGGTTCCGGCGCCTGATCGAGGCCGAGGACTACGACGGCGCCGTGGAGGTTGCGCGGCAGCAGGTGGCCAACGGCGCCCAGGTGATCGACGTCAACATGGACGAGGGCATGCTCGACTCGGAAGGCGCGATGGTGCGCTACCTGAATCTGCTGGCCTCGGAACCCGACGTCGCGCGCGTGCCGGTGATGATCGACTCCTCGAAGTGGTCGGTCATCGAGGGCGGGCTCAAATGCATACAGGGCAAGGGCATCGTCAACTCGATCAGCCTGAAGGAAGGCGAGCAGCCGTTCCTCGAGCAGGCTCGGCTGGTGCGGGCCTACGGCGCGGCGGTCGTCGTGATGGCCTTCGACGAGCACGGCCAGGCCGACACGGTCGAGCGCAAGGTTGCGATCTGCCGGCGGTCCTACGAGCTGCTGGTCGAGAAGGCGGGGTTTCCCGCCGAGGACATCATCTTCGACCCCAACATCTTCGCGGTCGCGACCGGGATCGAGAGCCACGACCGCTACGCGCTCGACTTCATCGAAGCCGCGTCGCGGATACGCGCGGAGTGCCCGCACGCGCAGGTCAGCGGCGGTGTCAGCAACGTGTCGTTCTCGTTCCGCGGCAACGACCCGGTGCGCGAGGCGATGCACTCGGTCTTCCTGTATCACGCGATCCGGGCCGGCATGAGCATGGGCATCGTCAACGCCGGTCAGCTCGCGATCTACGAGGACATCCCGGCCGAGCTCCGCGAGCGCGTCGAGGACGTGATCCTCGCGCGGCGTGCCGATGCGACGGAGCGGCTGCTGGAGATCGCGGAGCGCTACCGCGGCGGGCCGGGCCAGAAGCGCGTCGAGGACGTGGAGTGGCGATCCTGGCCGGTCACGCGGCGGCTCGAGCACTCGCTGGTCAAGGGACTCGACGAGTTCATCGTCGAGGATACGGAGGCGGCGCGCCTCGAGCTCGACGGACCGCTTGCGGTCATCGAGGGCCCGCTGATGGACGGCATGAACGTGGTCGGCGACCTGTTCGGAGCAGGCAAGATGTTCCTGCCGCAGGTGGTGAAGTCGGCGCGCGTGATGAAGAAGGCGGTCGCCGTGCTGGTGCCGTACCTCGAGCAGGAGCGCGCCGGCGCCGCGCGCAGCAACGGCAAGATCCTGCTGGCCACGGTCAAGGGCGACGTGCACGACATCGGCAAGAACATCGTCGGGGTCGTGCTCCAGTGCAACAATTTCGAGGTGGTGGACCTCGGGGTCATGGTGCCGGCGGAGCGGATACTGGAGACCGCACGGGCCCAGTCCGCCGACATGATCGGCCTGTCCGGGCTGATCACGCCGTCGCTGGATGAAATGGTCCACGTGGCGCGCGAGATGAAACGCCAGGGGTTCGAGGTGCCGCTGCTGATCGGGGGCGCGGCGACGTCCCCTGCACACACTGCCGTGAAGATCGATCCCGAGTACGAGGCCGGCGTCGTGTACGTGAAGGACGCTTCCCGCGCCGTCGGCGTCTGCCAGTCGCTGGTCGGCAGTGACGGCGGCCGCGAGTTCATCGGCCGCATCCGGCGCGAGCACGAGCAGCGGCGCGAGCAGCATCGCGGCCGCAAGGTGAAGGCGCCGGCTTTCACGCTGGAGCAGGCGCGTGCGAATCGATATCGCTGCGACTGGACATCCTACGGACCGCCGGTGCCCCGGCTGCTGGGCGTGAAGCGGTTCGAGAACGTCCCGCTCGAGGGGCTGGTGCGCTACATCGACTGGATGCCGTTCTTCAATGCCTGGGAGTTCGCCGGGAAGTTCCCGGACATCCTCACCGATCCCGTCGTCGGCGAGGCAGCGAGCAATCTCTATGCCGACGGAAGGCGCATGCTCAAGCAGCTGATCGCCGGGCGCTGGCTGCGCGCCGCCGCGGTGATCGGCTTCTTTCCAGCCAATTCGGTCGACGAGGATATCGAGGTCTACGAGGACGAGGCGCGCGAGCGGCCGGCGTGGCGACTGCATCACCTGCGTCAGCAGAAGCCGAAGCCGCCCGGACAGCCGCACTACGCGCTGTCGGATTTCGTCGCTCCCCGGTCGTCCGGCGTGTCCGACTGGATCGGCGCGTTCGCAGTGACTGCCGGCCTCGGCCTGGATGAGAAAGTCCGCGAGTTCGAGTCACGGCACGACGACTACGGCAGCATCATGCTCAAGGCGCTCGCCGACCGGCTCGCTGAGGCGCTGGCCGAGCAGATGCACGAGCGCGTACGCCGGGAGTTCTGGGGCTATGCGCCGGAGGAGCGTTTCACGAACGACCAGCTCGTCCGCGAGGCCTACCGCGGCATCCGGCCCGCGCCTGGTTATCCGGCCTGTCCGGATCACAGCGAGAAGGCCACGCTCTGGCGCATGCTGGACGTGGAGAAGAACGCCGCGATCCGGCTGACCGAGAGTTTCGCGATGCACCCGACCGCCTCGGTCAGCGGCTGGTATTTCTCCCATCCCGACTCGAAGTACTTCGCGGTCGGGCGCATCGACGCCGATCAGGTCGCGGACTACGCGCGGCGCACCGGCCGGAGCCGCGAGGAGGCCGAGCGCTGGCTGGCGCCGGTGATCGGCTATGAACCCTCGTCCGGCGCCGGCTGAGACGGTGCCGGTGCCGGCGCCGGCGGCCGGAGCGGTACGCTGCGGCCGTTACGAGCGCTTGCCTCGATCGAGGGCCTCGAGGTAGTCGGTTCCACCCAGCGCCGACATCTGCCGCTCGATCCAGTCCTGGCGGCGGCGGACATACCGTGACGGGCTCGATACGCTGTAGCGCCGCGGTGCCGGCAGCACCGCGGCGAGCAACGCAGACTCCGCGCGGGACAGCACTGCCGCGTCCTTGCCGAAATAGCGGCGGCTCGCGGCCTGGACGCCGTAGGTGCCGGGCCCGAACTCCGCCACGTTCAGGTACACCTCGAGGATGCGTCGCTTGCTCCACGCGAGCTCGATCAGCACGGTCAGTCCTGCCTCGAGCCCCTTGCGGAACATGCTGCGTCCGGGCCACAGGAAGAGGTTCTTCGCCACCTGCTGGGTGATCGTGCTGGCGCCGCGCACCCTTCGGCCGCGCTCGCGATCGGCAAGCGCACGGTCGATCTGCTCGAAATCGAAGCCGTGGTGGACCGGAAACTTCTGGTCCTCGGCCGCCACGACCGCGAGCGCCGCCTGCCTGGAGATACTGTCCCAGTCGCGCCACTGGTAATCAAAGCGGTAGCCCTGCGGCCGCTCCGCCAGCGCGGCGATCCGGCTCTGCAGCATGAAGGCCGTGGTCGGGGGATCGACGAAGCGCAGCGCGACTACCACGACGAGCGTGAGCACCGTCCATGCCGCGACGAGGAGCAGCGCTCCGCGCAGCACGCGCCCGGCGAGGCCGCGTTTGCGCTGCGGCATCTGCGGCGGCGGTCCGTCAGGCGTCTTCGGGTACGCGGCTGGCCCGGTTGACCAGGATCGGCTCGCGCGGCACGTCCTGGTGCATGCCCTTGCTGCCCGTCGGGACCGTGGCCATCTGGTCCACGACCGCCATGCCTTCGCTGACGCAGCCGAACACCGCGTAGCCGGCGCCGCCGCGGCCGGGATCCAGTGCGATGTTGTCCACCAGGTTCACGAAGAACTGCGAGGTCGCACTGTGAGGGTCGTTGGTGCGGGCCATCGACAGCGTGCCACGGCGGTTCTTCAGGCCGTTGTCGGCTTCGTTGCGGATCGGCGACCGCGTCGGCTTCTGGCGCATCTCGGCGGTCAGCCCGCCGCCCTGGACCACGAAGCCCGGGATCACGCGGTGGAACACCGTGCCGTCGAAATGGCCGTCGTCCACGTAGCGCAGGAAATTCTCCACCGTGGCCGGTGCCTCCGCCTCGTAGAGCTCGACCGTGAAGTCACCCAGGGAAGTCTCGAATCGTACGTGCTTGGTCATGCTTTCCGCCGCCGGCGAGGATCGACCGGCAGATAGTGGCGGGCCCGGGCGCGAAAGTCACGCCCGGTCCGTCGCGGCGCGCGGCCATCGCGCGTCGGTGCAGCGCTCAAGACCGGCCAGGTCCCGGTGGGTGGCGACCGAGTCGAAGCCGCTCGCGGCGAGCATGCTGCGCACGTCCGGTCCCTGCAGGTCGCCGTGCTCCAGCACCAGCCAGCCGCCCTCGAACAGGTGCTGCGGCGCCCCGGCGATCACGCAAGACAGTGCTTCGAGACCTGTGGGGCCGGCGATCAGCGCGTCGCGCGGCTCGAACCGCCGCACGGCGTCCTCGACCCGGGGATCGTCCTCGGCGATGTAGGGCGGGTTGCTCGCGATCAGCGCGAAGCGCTCGCCGCGCACCGGTTCGTACCAGTCGCCAGAGCGGAACTCGGTTCTCTCCAGGCCGTTGCGCACCGCGTTGCGGCGCGCCAGCCGGACCGCCGCAGGCGAGGAATCCGTGCCGACGACACGGCATCCCGGGCGCTCGCGTGCGATGGCGAGTGCGATCGCGCCGCTGCCGGCCGCGAGATCCAGCACCGTGGACGTGGAATCCGCCGGCAAGTGCTCGAGCGAGCGCTCGACGACCAGCTCCGTTTCGGGCCGCGGGATCAACACGGACGGTTCCACCTCGAGCGGCAGCGACCAGAATTCCCGCTCACCGAGCAGATACGCTACCGGTTCCCCGCGGGCCCTGCGGGCCAGCAGCGACTCGTACCGGCCGATCGCCTCGGACTCGAGCAGCTGCATCTGCGAATGTGCCTTCAGGTAGGCCCGGTTCCGCCCGAGCGCCGCGGCCAGCAGGATCTCCGCCTCGTGACCCGGATCCTCGGCGGCCCGCGCGAGCTTCTCCCGTCCCCGCGCTAGCAGCTCATCGATCGAGATGGCCACGGTTGCCGTCACTCCAGGCTGGCGAGCTGCTCCGCGCGCCATTCCTGCTGCAGCGGCTCGACCACCAGCTCGAGCGATCCGTCCATCAGTTCGGGCAGCTGGTACAGCGTCAGGTTGATGCGGTGGTCCGTCACGCGGCCCTGGGGATAGTTGTAGGTGCGGATCCGCTGCGAGCGGTCGCCGCTGCCGACCTGCAGCTTGCGCTCCTGCGCCTGCTGGCGGACCTGTTTCTGCTGCTCGGCCTCGAGCAGTCGCGAGCGCAGCAGCGACATCGCCCGCGAGCGGTTCTTGTGCTGCGAGCGCTCGTCCTGGCACTCGACCACGATGCCGGTCGGCAGGTGCGTGATGCGGATCGCCGAGTCGGTCTTGTTGACGTGCTGGCCGCCGGCGCCCGAGGCGCGGTAGGTGTCGATGCGCAGCTCGGCGGGACTGATCTCGACCTGCCCGACCTCGGGGAGCTCGGGCAGGATCGCCACTGTGCAGGCGGAGGTGTGGATCCGGCCCTGCGCCTCGGTGGCCGGCACCCGCTGCACCCGGTGCGTGCCCGATTCGAACTTCAGCTTCGAGTAGGCGCTGCTGCCGACGACGCGGCTGATGATCTCGCGATACCCGCCGTGCTCGCCCGGGCTCTCGCTCAGAACCTCCACCCGCCAGCCCTGCCGCTCTGCGTACCTGGCATACATGCGGAACAGGTCGCCCGCGAAGATCGCCGCCTCGTCGCCGCCGGTGCCGGCGCGGATCTCGAGGAAGATGTTGCTGTCGTCGCGGGGATCGCGCGGAATCAGCAGGCGGGTCAGCTCCAGTCCCTCGCTTTCGATGCGTCCGTCGAGTTCGTCGAGCTCGGCCTGTGCGAGCTCCCGCAGCGAGGCATCGGCGCCGCGCAGCAGTTCGCGCGCGTAGTCGCGCTCCGTCTCGAGGCTCTGCAGCGTCCGGAAGCGCTCGGCGACCGGCTCGAGTCGCGCATATTCGACTGACAGGTCGCGGAAGCGGGCCGGTTCGCCGATCACGTCCGGGTCCGCGAGCAGCGCGCTCAACTCCTCGAACCGCTCGAAGCTCCGCTCGAGCCGCCGCCGGATGGACTCCTTCATGAGTCCCGGTCGAGGCGGTAGATGCGGACGATGGTCTCGATCAGGTCCGCGTCACCCTGTTCCGCGGCGTCGCGCAGCTGCTGGCTCGGCGGGTGGATCAGCCGGTTCGTCAGCGTGTTGGCGAGGAACTCCATCGTTTCCTCGGTTCCGCGTCCCTGCGCGAGCATGCGCCGCGCCTGCTCGAGCGTCAGCTGCCGCGCCCGGTCGGCCTCCTCACGGAGCCGCCGTATCGTCGGTGCCGCATCCCTGGTCCGCAGCGCGAGCTCGAAGCGATTCACTTCGTCCGAGATCAGGGTCCCGGCTTCCTGCGCGGCCTGCCGGCGACCCGCCAGATTCTCGTTGACCACGTTCTGCAGGTCGTCGATCGTGAACAGGTAGACGTCCTCGAGCTCGGCGATCCGGGCGTCGATGTCCCTGGGCACGGCGATGTCCACCATGAACATCGGGCGCCGCTTGCGGGCCCGCAGGGCCTGCTGCGCCATGTCCCGCGTGATGATCGCGTTAGGGCTGGCCGTCGAGGCGATCACGATGTCGGCCTCGCGCAGGTGGGTCGGGATTTCCTCCAGGCTGATCGCGTAGCCCTGGAACTCCCTGGCCAGCTCGTGGGCCCGCTCGACGCTGCGGTTGGCGACGATCATGCGCCGCAGGCCGTCGGCGTGCAGGTGCCGGGCCGCGAGCGTAATCGTCTCGCCGGCACCGACCAGCAGCGCGGTGCGCGAGTCGAAGCTGGCGAACACCGTCTTGGCCATCGTGACGGCGGCCGACGCGACCGAGACCGCGTTTGCGCCGATCTTGGTCTCGGTCCTGACGCGCTTGGCCACCGAGAACGCGGCCTGGAACAGGCGGTTGAGCATCGGTCCGGCCGTGCCGGCCTGCTTTGCCGCGCGGTAGGCGTCCTTCAGCTGCCCGAGGATCTGGGGCTCGCCGAGGATCATCGAGTCGAGCCCGGAGGCGACCGAGAAGACGTGCGTGACCGCCTCGAGTTCACGGTGCTCGTACAGGCAGTGGTGGATGTTGGTGCCGAGCTGGTGGTAGCTCTCCAGCCACTTGCCCAGCTCGAGCTGGCCGCCCTCCGAGACGCAGTAGATCTCGGTGCGGTTGCAGGTCGAGACGATGATGGACTCCCGGACCTCGGGCAGCGACCGCAGCTCGCGGAGCGCGTCCGGGAGCCGCGCGGCTTCGAATACCACGCGCTCACGCACCTCGACCGGTGCCGTTCGGTGGTTGATGCCGATGACGAGGAGTGACATCCGGTTTCCGGGCGCTAAACCTCGAAATTCTCGGTGATGCCCTCGGGCAACACAAGCCGGCCCGCGCATCCGCTATAGTGCGCCGACCATGCCGAAGCACCCCAGCCGGGCGACCCTGCGTCCGTGGATTTTCGCCTGCCTCCTGCTGATGGGCGCCTGCGCCGCCGGGCCGGGACCGAGCGAGGAGGCTCCGCCGCGCGACCCGCAGAGCCTGCTGGCGGAGGGCGACTCGGCGCTGCAGAGGGGCGAACTGCCCGCGGCGGCGCGCGCCTATCGCCTGGCTGCCGAGGCCTCGCCCGACGAGCGGGTTGCGGAACAGGCGGCGACGATGGCCTTCAGCCACTTCCAGTGGAGCGAAGCGCTGCGGGCCGCCGAGCGCTGGCTCGAGATCAATCCGACCAGCGAGCAGGCGCGCCACTACTCGGCAGGCAGCGCGCTGGCGCTGCATCGCCTCGATGCTGCCGAGTCCCGTGCGGCCGAGCTGCTGGCGACCGGGTTCATCAGCCCCGCGGCGGGCTTTCTCGCCCTGCTGCCGGAGTTCTCCGCGACGGCCACCACGGCCGATGTCACCGAGCTCTTCCGCCGTCTCGCCGGCCGGTATCCGGGGCTGGCCGAGGGCCAGCTGGCGCTCGGCAGCGCGGCGCTGCGCTCGGAGAATTTCGCGCTGGCGGTCGACAGCGCGGCCCGTGCCCGCTCGGTGGCACCGTACTGGATGCCGCCGAGGATGCTGGAAGCCCGCGCACGGATCGCGGCCGGAGACGAGGAGACGGGACTCGCGATCGCGAGGGACTCGGTGATGGCGCCGGAGGCGGACATCTCCACTCACCTCGAATATGCCGCGCTGCTCTCGGCCACCGAGCGCTACGAGGAGGCCCGCGCGATGCTCACGCCGTACGTGACGGGCGAGACGGTCGTCCCGGGCGCGCTCTATACGCTGGGCATGCTGGAGCTGCAGCAGGACCGGCTCGAGGTCGCCGGGGCGCTGTTCGAGCAGCTCCTCTCGACAGGCGCCCAGTCCTACGACGCGCTGTACTTCCTGGGCGTGATCGCCGAAAGGCGCGGCGATGAGGCAGCGGCGCTGCGCTATTTCTCGCGCGTCGAGGACGGCGGTCGTGCGCTCCCGGCCCGGCAGCGCGTCGCGGCCATCCTGGCCGGGCAGGACGGCGTGGAGGCGGGTCTCGAGCAGCTCGAGGATCTCGCGAGCACGCAGCCGGAACTCGCGCCCGAGATCGTGGCCGCGCAAGCCGGCCTGCTCTCGTCGCTGGGCGAGGACGAGCGCGCGCTGGCGACGCTCGACGCCGGTGTGGCTCGATTCCCGGATTCGCTGGACCTGCGGCTGGCACGCGTGTTCCTGCTCGAGCGCAGCCGGCGCATCGATGAGGCGATCCGGGAGCTGCGTGAGCTCCTTGGCCGGCGGCCGGGCGACGCGATCGTGCAGAACGCGCTCGGCTACACGCTGGCCGACCACGGCCGCAGCCTCGGCGAGGCGCGGGAGCTGATCGCAAGTGCCCTGGAGCAGATGCCCGACAGCGCCGCCGTGCTCGACAGCATGGGCTGGGTGCTCTTCAGGCAGGGGCTTCTGGAGGATTCACTGCGCTATCTCGAGCGCGCAAGCGCGCTGGGGTCCGATCCGGAGCTCGAGCTGCACCTCGGCGAGGTCCAGTGGGCGCTTGGACGCAAGGACGAGGCCCGCCGGACCTGGGCAGAGGCGCTGGAGCGTCACCCGGCGAACGAGCGACTCGAGAAACGGCTGGAGCAGGCCGGGCCGTGAGGGCGGGCCTGCTGGTGGCGCTGGCAGTCCTGCTGGCGGGCTGCGCCTCGGCGCCGCCCTCGCAGGTGCCGCTGCCACCGGACCCCGCCTTGCTGACCGACTGGACGGCGACGGGCCGGCTGGCCGTGGCCGCCGGCGACGAGGGTGGCAGCGGGAGCTTCGTCTGGAGCCAGGCCGGCGAGAATGCGACGCTGCGTCTGCGCGGCCCGCTCGGTGCCGGCGGGCTGATGATCGAGACCGACGGGCATGCGCTGCAGCTGGCGGAAGCGAACGGCCGGATCGTCGATTCGGAGGCCGCCCGGCAGGAGCTCAGGCGGCGACTCGGTACGGATCTGCCGCTGGCGAACCTGCGTTACTGGATGCTGGGCGTGCCCGCCCCGGGCTCCGACGCCCGGATCCTGCCCGGCGAGAAGCCGCCGTTGCGCGTCATCGAGCAGTCAGGCTGGCGGGTCGGCATCGACGAGTTTCTAAGCGTCGCGGGCTTCGCGCTGCCGGCCCGGCTCACTGCGACGACTGACCAGGCGCGAATCCGGGTCGTCGTCAGCGAATGGGCGCTCGGGCCGGGGGCGGGACCGGGCCAGGGACCGTGAGCCGTGAATGAGCCGCTGGGGGCCCAAGAGGCCTGGCCGGCGCCGGGCAAGCTGAACCTGTTCCTGCACGTCGTCGGACGCCGCGACGACGGTTACCATCTGTTGCAGACCGCATTCCAGTTCATCGACCTGGCGGACCAGATCCGCTTCTTCGAGCGCCGTCCCGGCACGATCGAGCGGCTGGTGGACCTGCCGGGCGTACGGCCCGAAGACGACCTGACGCTGCGCGCGGCCAGGGCGCTCGCGGCGCATTGCGGCAAGGGCGCCGGCGTGGCGATCGAGCTGGACAAGCGCCTGCCGGTACAGGGGGGCGTGGGCGGCGGCAGCTCCGACGCCGCCACCGTGCTGGTGGCGCTGAACGAGCTGTGGCGCTGCGAACTGGGCCAGCCGGAGCTGATGGAACTCGCGCGCGGACTCGGCGCCGACGTTCCGGTTTTCGTCGGCGGACGCGCGGCCTGGGCTGAAGGGGTCGGGGAGCGGCTGACGCCGGTGGACTTTCCCGAGCGGACCTACCTGCTGCTGCAGCCCGATGCCGGCGTCGACACGGCGGGGGTGTTCCAGGACCCTGAATTGACAAGGGATTCGCCCATCATCACAATTTCCGGTTTCCTGCAGTCCGGCGGCCGCAACGATTGCGAGGCGGTGGTGCGCAGGCGGCAGCCCGTCGTGGCGGAAGCCCTCGACTGGCTGGGAGAGGTTGCGGCGGCACGGCTGACCGGGACGGGGTCCTGCGTGTTCGCGGCGATGCCGGACGAGGAGAGGGCGCGGGCGGTGCTCGAGCAGGTCCCCGCGCGCTGGCGCGGCTGGGTGGTGCGCGGCTTGAACCGCTCGCCGCTGGAGGACCGCAGACTCCGGGAGCGCGGTCGAATCCGTGGCTGACGAATTCGCTGGGGTGTAGCCAAGCGGTAAGGCAGCGGGTTTTGATCCCGCCATTCGGAGGTTCGAATCCTTCCACCCCAGCCAGGCATTCGAGGAATCGCATCGATGGAAGGCGTGACGATGGCGGTGTTCACGGGCAGCGCGAACCCGCAGCTCGCCATGGACATCACGCGGTACCTGCAGATGCCGCTGGGACGCGCGCACGTCGGGCGTTTCAGCGACGGCGAGGTGAACGTCGAGCTGATGGAGAACGTGCGCGGGCGCGACGTGTTCGTCGTCCAGCCGACCTCTCCGCCGGCGAACGATCACCTGATGGAACTGCTGGTGATGGTGGACGCCTGCCGCCGCGCGTCGGCGGGCCGCATCACGGCCGTGGTGCCGTACTTCGGCTATGCGCGGCAGGACCGGCGTCCGCGGGCGACCCGGGTCGCGATCACGGCCAAGGTCGTGGCGAACATGCTGGCCAGCGTCGGTGTGGACCGCGTGCTGACGGTAGACCTGCACGCGGACCAGATCCAGGGGTTCTTCGACATCCCGGTGGACAACGTCTATGCGTCGCCGGTGCTGCTCGGCGACGTGTGGCGGCAGAAGTACGACGACCTGGTCGTCGTCTCGCCGGACGTCGGCGGCGTGGTCCGGGCCCGGGCGATCGCGAAACGCATGGACGATGCGGACCTGGCGATCATCGACAAGCGGCGACCGAGGGCGAACGAGTCCGAGGTCATGAACATCATCGGCGAGGTCGAGGACAAGGTCTGCGTCCTCGTCGACGACCTGGTGGACACGGCGGGAACGCTGTGCCACGCGGCCTCTGCGCTGAAGGCGGTGGGCGCCAAGCTGGTCGTGGCCTACATCACGCATCCCGTGCTCTCGGGGCCGGCGGTGGCGCGGATCAGCGCCTCGGAGCTCGACGAGCTGGTGGTGACGGACACGATCCCGCTCAGCGAGGCCGCGCAGGCCTGTCCGAAGATCCGCCAGCTGACCGTCGCGGGGCTGCTGGCCGAGACGATGCGGCGAATCCGCGACGAGGAGAGCGTGAGCTCGCTTTATCTGGACTAGAGGATCAGGGGTTAGTGAATAGCGGGTAGCGGATAGACCGGACGGGAACCCAGTACGGACACTATCCGCTACCCGCTGATCACCAGTCACTTTCCTAGGTGCCGTTCCCGCCTGGTCGCGGGTGGAGCGGCGTAATCACTGCAAACGGAGATATTCATGAAGACGTCATTCGAACTCAATGCCGAGTTCCGCGACGCGCAGGGCAAAGGTGCGAGCCGCCGCCTGCGTCGCGAGAACAAGGTGCCGGCGATCCTGTACGGCGGTCATCGCGAACCGCGCGCACTGGCCCTGGACCAGAACAAGCTGATGCAGGCGCTCGACAACGAGCGCTTCTACTCGACCATCATCAGCATCAAGGTCGGCGATCTCAGCCAGGCCGTCGTGCTGAAGGACGTGCAGCGTCATCCGGCGAAGCACCTGGTCCTGCACGTGGACCTGCAGCGCGTGCTCGAGGACGAGAAGATCCGGATGATGATCCCGATCCACTTCCGCGGCGAGGGCGTCGCCCCCGGCGTCAAGAAGGGCGGCCAGATCTCCCACCTGCGCAACGAGATCGAGGTGAGCTGCCTGCCGAAGGACCTGCCCGAGTACCTCGATGCGGACCTGTCGGCGCTCGACATGAACCAGATGCTCTACCTGGCGGATCTCGCGCTCCCCGACGGGGTCGAGATTCCGGAGCTCAGTCACGGCCGCAACGCGCCGGTCGCGTCCATCCACCACGCGCGTGCCGAGGAGGTCGAGACTCCGGCTGCCGAAGCTGGCGCGACTCCTGGCGTGGCTGCCGCAGCGCCTGCCGCGGCGGAGCCTGCGGGCGAAGCCAAGGGCGCGAAGGAAGCGAAGAAGTAACGGCGGAAGCCGCCGTAGGATGCGGGCCGCCCTGTCGGGCGGCCCCTTCTTTTTCGGGGAAGACTCATGGCTGGTACTCCGTTGCAGATCGTCGTCGGTCTCGGCAATCCCGGGCCGGAGCATCGCCTGACCCGCCACAACGCCGGCTTCTGGTTCGTCGACGCGCTGGCGCGCCGGCACGGCGCGCAATTCCGGCCCCATGCCCGCTACCAGGGCGAGGTGTGCCGGCTGACGGAGCAGGACCATGACCTGGTGCTGCTCAAGCCCCAGACCTTCATGAACCGCAGCGGACTCTCGGTGCGATCGCTGCTCGACTATCTGAAGACGCCGGCCGCGGAGCTGCTGGTCGTGCACGATGACCTCGACCTGCCGCCGGGCGTCGCCCGCTTCAAATTCGGCGGAGGCCACGGCGGGCACAACGGCCTGCGCGACACGATCAAGCACTGCGGTGCGGATTTCTGGCGCCTGCGGCTGGGCATCGGGCACCCGCGCGAGGCGGGCGAAGTGATCGACTACGTGCTGCAGCGTGCGGCACCGGCCGACGAAGAGGCGATCGTCGGCGCCGTCGGAGCGTCGCTGGAGGCGCTCGAAGTGTTTCTCAGGGACGGGTCCGAGCGGGCGATGCATCGCCTGCACACCGTTTCCGCGGCCGGGGAGGGCTGAGCGCCGATGGGGATCAAGTGCGGAATCGTGGGGCTCCCCAACGTCGGCAAGTCGACGCTGTTCAACGCGCTGACCGAGGCGCAGAACGCGGCGGCGGAAAACTACCCGTTCTGCACGATCGATCCGAACGTCGGCGTGGTGCCCGTGCCGGATCCCCGCCTCGCGGTGCTCGCCGGGATCGTCAAGCCGGAGAAGGTCCTGCCGACGACCGTCGAGTTCGTCGACATCGCCGGGCTGGTCGCCGGGGCGTCCAAGGGCGAGGGCCTGGGCAACAAGTTCCTGGCCAACATCCGCGAGACGGACGCGGTGGCGCACGTGGTGCGCTGCTTCGAGAACGACGACGTCGTGCACGTCGCCGGCAGGGTGGATCCCTCGAGCGACATCGCAGTGATCAACACCGAGCTCGCGCTGGCGGATCTCGACACGGTCGAGCGTGCGCTGCAGCGGGCGGAAAAGGCCTCCAAGGCCGGCGACAAGGAGGCCATCCGGCTGCGCGAGCTGCTCAGGCGCATGAGGGAGCACCTCGACGCCGGCAGTCCGGCGCGAACGCTGCCGGTCGAGCCGCCCGAGCGCGAGCTGCTGCGGGAGCTGCACCTGATCACGATCAAGCCGCTGATGTACGTCGCCAACGTCGCCGAGGACGGCTTCCGCGACAATCCGCGGCTCGAGGCGGTCCGGCGGCTGGGCGAGGCGGAGGGTGCCGACGTCGTGCCGGTCTGTGCCGCGATCGAGGCCGAGATCG
This sequence comes from uncultured Steroidobacteraceae bacterium, assembly GCA_964553405.1. Lineage (GTDB taxonomy): Bacteria > Pseudomonadota > Gammaproteobacteria > Steroidobacterales > Steroidobacteraceae > DATIRA01. Next base: position 13,369 of record CAZKLS010000001.1, on the reverse strand, counting down.
CGGAGCTGGAGCCCGGCGACCGCGCGGCCTTCCTCGACGAGCTCGGGCTCGACGAGCCGGGCCTGAACCGGGTGATCCGCGCCGCCTACCACATGCTCGGGCTGCTGACATTCTTCACGGCCGGACCGAAAGAGGTCCGGGCCTGGACGACCCACAAGGGTTACCTTGCGCCACAGGCTGCCGGCGAGATCCACACCGATTTCGAGAAAGGCTTCATCCGGGCCGAGGTCATCGGCTACGAGGACTTCGTCGCCTGCCGCGGGGAGCTCGGCGCCAAGGAGGCCGGAAAGCTCCGGCTCGAGGGCAGGGACTACGTCGTCCGCGAGGGGGACGTGATGCACTTCCGGTTCAACGTCTGATCACAGGGTTGACTCGCTGAGCGCAGGCCCGGAGAATTTCCGCCCCCTCGTGGTGAGGTAGCTCAGTCGGTTAGAGCGAGGGATTCATAACCCCTAGGTCGGCGGTTCGATCCCGCCCCTCACCACCAGAACATCCTCCCGTGGCCGACATCGACTCCAAGCTTGCGAACCGCATCCTGCTCGGCCTCGTGATCGGCGCCGTCGCCGGGGCACTGACGCTCGCGGTCGGCAGCGTGCTGCCGCCGGTGCTCGAGGGCGCCCGCTGGCTCGCAACGAACCTGATGGATCCGCTGGGCCAGGTCTTCCTGCGGATGCTGTTCTTCGTAGTGATCCCGCTGGTCTTCGCCTCGCTCGCGAACGGCGTGGTGCAGCTCGGCGAGCTCGCGCACCTCGGCCCGCTGGCCGGCCGGACCTTCGCGCTGTTCTTCGCGAACATGTTGATCGCGGCCGCGCTCGGGCTGCTGATGATGAACCTGCTCGCGCCGGGGTCGCGCCTCGACGATGCGACCTCCGAGCGACTGATCGCCGAGTACGCCGGCGAGTCCAGGCAGCACATGGAAACCCGCGCGAAGCAGCCTGAGATCACGCCCGCGACGGTCGTCGACATGTTCATGCCGCGGAACCTGTTCGGCGCGGTCGTCGGCAACCAGCGTTCCTCGCTCGGCGAAGTGCTGCCGCTGATCGTGTTCGCGATCCTGGTCGGAGCGGCCGGGCTGCAGTTCAGCAAGGGACGGCGGCGACGGATGCAGCAGTCGCTGGAAACCGTGACCGACGTGATGACCGGCATCGTGCACTTCGCCCTCAGGCTCGCGCCCTATGCGGTGCCGGCGATGATCTTCAGCGTCGTGGTCAAGGTCGGCGTGGACATCCTGCTCGCGCTCGGGCTGTTCGTGCTCGGCTGCCTGGCGATGCTGCTGCTGCACCTGTTCGGCACCATGTCGCTGTGGCTCAGGTTCCTCGCGCGACGCAATCCGATCGAGTTCTTCCGGCAGATCAAGGACGTGCTGATCACCGCGTTCACGACCAGCTCGAGTGGCGCGACGCTGCCGACCGCGCTGGCCGCGGCTCGCGGGCGACTCGGCATCTCGCCGTCCACGGCCGGCTTCGTGCTGCCGCTGGGCGCGACGATGAACATGGCCGGCACGGCGCTGTACGAGGGCTGTGTCGTGCTGTTCGTCGCGCAGGTGTTCGGCGTGGATCTCAACCTCGCGCAGCAGGCGACGCTGGTGTTCCTGGCGGTGCTCAGCGCAGTCGCAGTCGCCTCGATTCCGGGCGGCTCGCTGCCGCTGATCGCCGGATTGCTGGCCGCCTTCGGCGTGCCGCCGGAAGGCATCGGCATCATCCTCGGCGTGGACCGCATCCTCGACATGACACGGACGATGACCAACGTCGGCGGCGACCTCGTGACCGCGACGGTCGTCGACGAGAGCCAGCGGGCGCGCCTCACGCAGTCAGCAGGCTGAGCGCCCTTTCCGCGGCGTCCGGTCGCGCCGTGTCCAGCTCGAGCACCAGTGGCCGTTCCGCAGCGGTGAACTCCTCTCGCCAGCCGGCCTGGCGCTCGAGCACCTCGACGCCGGCCTCCGAGGCGTCCTGGCGCTGCCGCTGGCGGCTCGAGACCCGCTCGCGAAGCACGCCGAGCGGAGCCGTGCAGTACAGGATACGCGGCGTGGCGCCGAGCTCCCGGGCCAGCTCGAGCATCGCGGTGCGCTCGTCGGCCCGCAGGAACGCGGCATCCACTATCAGGTTCTCGCCGCCCCGCAGGCACCCGCTCGCGCAGTCGCGCAGCCGCCGGTAGGTCCGCTCGTTGAACTCGCGCGTGTAGAGTCCGCCGCCGGGCATCGAGCGGGAGTCCGCGAGCGGACCGAGTCCGGCGAGTCGCTTGCGCTCCACGTCGGAGCGAACGTGCAGCGCGTCGAGCCGCGGCGCGAGCGCGCGCGACAGCCAGGTCTTGCCCGAGCCGGACAATCCGCAGGTCAGGATCAGTGCCGGGGTCGTCGCGTGCGCGCGGTGCCGCGAGAACTCGAAGTAGCTGAGGAGTTCGCGTCCGGCGGCGACCGCCTCCGGGGAATCCGCCGCGTGCTGTCCGGCGCGAAGTGCGGCGACCTTCGCTCGCACCAGCGCCCGGTAGGCCTCGTAGTAGCGCAGCAGGGCCAGCCCGGGATAATCGCCCAGCGTCGTGGTCCAGGCGTCGAGGACCGTGCGACGCAGGTCCCTGCGGCCCCTCGCGGCCAGGTCCATCGTCAGGAATGCAAGGTCGTTCACGACGTCGATGAAGCGCAGCGCCGGATCGAACTCGATGCCGTCGAAAGGCGTGAGCCGGCCGCCCCAGCGCACGATGTTCGCGCAGTGGAGGTCCCCGTGGCACTCGCGCACCCATCCCGCCTCCCGCCGCTCGTCCATCAGTGACGCGACCCGCTCGAACACCTGTGCAACCGCGGTCTCGAGCCGATCGACGTCCTGGCGTGATACGCCCCGCTGCTGCACGTTTGCCAGGTGCGAGAAATTGTCCAGCGTGATCCCATGCACCAGCGACGGACGGCCGTAGTCACTCGAGCGCGGCGCCTGCGCTGCGCTCGCATGAAAGTCGCCGACGAGCTTGCCGAGCGCGGTCAGCTCGTCAGGCTGCACCGCGCCGGAGCGCAGCAGCACGTCGAGTTCCTGGCTGCGATCGAACTGCTTCATCCGTACTGCGAATTCGTCGGCGCCCTCGAGCCTGTCGCCGATTTCGACGGTACTGCCCCGGCGGGTGATGCCGACGACGTCGAGATAGAGGTCCGGCGCATAGCGGCGGTTCAGCCGCAGTTCCTGCTCGCAGAAGGCCCGGCGCGCTGCCGGGTCCGAGTAGTCGAGGAAGCTGAGCTTCAGCGGTTTCTTGATCTTGTAGGCATAGGGCCCGGTCAGCAGTATCCAGGACACGTGGGTTTCGACACGCTGGACCGGTTCCTCGACCGCATGTGGATAGCACTCCGGCTTGAGCAGGGCCTCGATCAGCGCGTCGTCGCGGTCTCGTCTGCCCATGCCGGCGTCGCCTCCGCCGTGCCGTCGGAAATGTGTCGATCGCGGCGGATTCGCCGCTGGACGGTGATTCCCGACAGTGTAACCTTGAATCCCTGCGGGCGCGGACCTGCGGGCAATACCTACTGTCCGCCACAGTGCCGAGTCCTAAATTGGAATCGTCCTGAGCGATCTCAGAGAAGGACATAACAGTGACCATCCCCGTCCAGATCACATTCCGACACATGGATTCCTCAGCCGCGGTCGAGACGCGGGTGCGCGAACTCGCCGACCACCTGGGGGTGTTCAGCGACCGGATACAGTCGTGCCGCGTCGTCGTCGACTCGCCGCATCGGCACCACAGTCACGGCAAGGTCTTCAACGTCAAGTTGCAGCTCGCGCTGCCCGGCGAGGACGTCGTGGTGGACATGGAGCGACCGCAACGCGACGGTCACGAGGACGTGTACGTCGTGATCCGCGACGCGTTCGAGGCGGCGGAGCGTCAGCTGAAGCAGCGCATGGCGGCGCTGCGTGGCGAGCAGAAGCTGCGGGAAAAGCTGGTTTGAAGAAATGACCGACTGACCGGGCCCGGTCGGAGATGCGCGCGATGGGCCACTGGCAGCACTTCGCGCACGGCGCGGACATCGGTGTCCGCGGACACGGTGCGACACAGGCCGAGGCCTTCGCCGAGGCGGCCCTGGGGCTGACGGCGGTGGTCACGGATCCCGCCGGCGTCCGGCCGTTGCGGACCGAGTCGCTGCGGTGCGCGGCCCCCGATCCCGAGTTGCTGCTCTACGAGTTTCTGAACGCCCTGGTGTTCCTGATGTCCACCCGGCGCAGTCTTTACTCCAGGTTCGAACTGCGCATCGAGCACGATCGGCTCGAGGCGGCGATCGCGGGCGAGCCGGTCGACGTCGCCCGGCACGAGCCGGCCGTGGAGGTCAAGGGCGCGACGATGACGGAGCTCGCCGTGCGGCAGGACGAAGCCGGCGGCTGGATCGCGCAGTGCGTGCTGGACGTTTGAGGCGGGCACATGGAACTGTCAGGCATCGAGCGCGAGTCCGACTACCGCTGGGTCATCCGCCCGGTCGGCCCGATGCGCGTACCCGCGGTGCTGTATGCGGACGAGTCGCTGATCCGCGACATGGACGAGAAGGTCCGCGAGCAGATCTGCAACGTCGCGGCGCTGCCGGGTATCGTCGGTGCCGCGTATGCGATGCCGGACGCGCACTGGGGCTACGGGTTCCCGATAGGCGGCGTCGCGGCGTTCGACGCGGACCAGGACGGCATCGTGTCGGCGGGGGGCGTCGGCTTCGACATCTCCTGCGGGGTCCGCGCGCTGCTGACCAACCTCGGCCGGGACGAGATCGTCGCGGTCCAGCAGAGGCTCGCAGACGAGCTGGCGCGCGCCATTCCCGCCGGCGTCGGCAGCACCGGCCGAATCCACCTGACCGAATCGGAGATGGACGCGATGCTGCTCGGCGGGGCGCGCTGGGCGGTGCAGCGCGGCTGGGGCCGGCCGGAGGATCTCGAGCACATAGAAGAGCGCGGCTGCATCGCCGGCGCGGCGCCGGCCGCGATTTCGACACGGGCGCGCAAGCGCCAGCGCGACGAGATGGGGACGCTCGGCTCCGGCAACCACTATCTCGAGGTCCAGTGGGTCGCGGAGATCTTCGATCAGCATATCGCGGCGGGCTTCGGGCTCTCGGCCCGGCAGGCCGTGGTCAGCATTCATTGCGGCTCGCGCGGTCTCGGCCACCAGATCGGCACCGACTTCCTGCGCGACATGGCGGTCCAGGCGCCGCAGCACGGCATCGCGCTGCCGGACCGCGAACTGGCCTGCGCGCCGATACGATCGGAACTGGGCCGGCGTTACCTCGAAGCGATGCGCGCCGCGATGAACTGTGCGCTGGCGAACCGGCAGATTCTCACGCATCTCGCCCGCGAGTCCTTCCTCCGCATCCTTCCCGGATCGAGGCTCGACCTGCTGTACGACGTGTCGCACAACATCTGCAAGGAGGAAGTGCACGAGCAGCAGGGCAGGCCGCGGCGTCTCCACGTTCACCGCAAGGGCGCGACGCGCGCGTTCGGGCCGGGCAATCCGGCGATTCCCGCGGCACTGCGCGAGTTCGGACAGCCCGTGCTGATCGGCGGCTCGATGGGCACCGCCTCGTACGTGCTGGCGGGAACCGAAAGCGGCGAGCGCCGCTCGCTCGGCTCCGCTTGTCACGGCGCGGGGCGCAGCATGTCACGGCATGCGGCGACCCGTCGCTGGCGCGGCCGCGAGCTGGTCGACGAGCTCGCCGGGCGAGGCGTGCTGATCCGCAGCCCGTCGCTGCGCGGCGTCGCCGAGGAGGCACCCGGCGCCTACAAGCGCGTCGAACAGGTCGTGGACGTCGCCGAGCGGGCCGGGCTGGCGCGCAAGGTCGCGCGCCTCGAGCCGCTCGTATGCATCAAGGGGTGAAGCGATGAGCGCTCCGCTGTTGTTCGCGCCGCAGGCCAGCCGGACGTTCGGCGAGCGAGTCGCCGCGGCGCTGGGCGTAGAGCTCGCGCCGCTCGAGGAGCGCGAGTTCGACTCGGGTGAGCACAAGGCCCGTCCGCTCGCGCCGGTGCGCGACAGGCATGCCTATGTCATCCAGTGCCTGGCCGGCGACGGGGCAGCCAGCGCGAACGACCGGCTCTGCAGGCTGCTGTTCCTGGTCGCGACACTGAAGGACTGCGGCGCGGCGCGGGTCACGGCGTGCGTGCCCTACCTGGCCTACGCGCGCAAGGACCGACGCACCAAGGAGCGCGATCCCGTGACGCAGCGATACGTCGCCCAGCTGCTCGAGGCCGTCGGCACCGACCACCTGCTCACGATGGAGGTTCACAACCTCGCGGCGTTCGAGAACGCGTTCCGTTGCCCGGTCGATCACCTCGATTTCGCGCCGCTGCTGGCCGAGCGGCTGACCCGCGATCCGGCGGGGCAGCCGACCGTCATCGTGTCACCGGACATCGGTGGCGCGAAGCGGGCGCAGAGGCTCAGGGAGATCCTGGCGGCACGCAGCGGCGAGGACGTCGGGCTCGCGTTCGTCGAGAAGCGACGCAGCGGCGGCGTCGTCAGCGGCGACCGGCTGGTGGGCGAGGTGGCGGGCTCGAGGGCCGTGATCGTGGACGACCTGATCAGCTCGGGTACCACGATCGCGCGCGCCGTGAGGGAATGCCGCCGCGCAGGCGCGGCACGCGTCGAGGCAGCGGCTGCGCACGGCGTGTTCACCGTGGATTCGGCCCGGATTCTCGCCGGACACAGCCCCGACCGGCTCCTCGTCAGCGACTCGATACTGCCGGTGCGCCTCAACGACGACGGCTGGCGAGGGCGCCTCGAGGTGCTGAGGGCCTCGTCGCTGTTCGCCGAGGCGATCCGGCGACTGGAGTCCGGCGGTTCGGTCGTCGCGCTCAGGGAGCTCGAGCCGCGCGGCGACCGGACGGAGGCGGGAGAGGCTCGCTGAGCGCCAGCTCGAGGTAGCGCCGGGCCCTTGCGCGCCAGGCGTCGGGCGTGTCGCCGTCGGGTTCCCCGGCGCGCCAGACGTACAGCTTGGCGCGGGTCGCCGCGCGATGGCTCCGGTACAAGGCCAGCAGTGAGTCGGGCGCCGTGTCGCCGAGATGCCCGAGGCATTCCCGGCGCAGCCAGCTGCCTAGGCTGGCGTGGCCGGTGAAGGCGCACTCGAGCTCGAAGAAGCACAGCTCCTCGGCCCGATCCATGACCCGCAACTCGCGGTCGAACTCCAGGCAGTCGATGATCGCGGCGGGTTCCCCGAGGTAGCAGTGCTCCGGGCGCAGGTCGCCGTGTCCTTCGACGACGCAGCCGGCGGCTGCGCGCTCGGCGAGCAGGCGGCGCGCGCGCTCGATGCCGCGAAGCTGCCGGTCGCGCAGCAGCACGGCTCGGTCGAGCCCCGCATCCTCGAGGACCAGTCGATTGGCTTCGATCTGCGCAGCGAGCCTCGCGCACAGTGCTTCGCCATCGCCGAGCGCTGCCGGTGCGTTGCGGTAGAAGTCCGCCAGCAGGCTCAAGATCCGTCGCAGGCCGTCGCCCGGGTCGGCGCCGCGGGCCAGCATCGAGTCGAGCAGCAGGTCCCGGTCGAGCCTCAGCATCTTGACCAGCCATTCGACGGCTTCTCCGGCTCCGCCGAACTCGAGCCCACCGTCCGGTCGGATGGCGAGCGCAACGGTCCCGAGATAGACCTGCGGTGCGAGCCGCCGGTTGAGCCGGACCTCCTGTTCGCAATCGAGTCGCCGCGCCTCGAGCGTGCTGTAATCCATCGTGTCGCGGCGAACGGGCTTGCGAAGCTTGTACGCATGCCGCCCGATCAGGAACACCCACGCGAAGTGGGTTTCGAGCGCCTCGTCGCCCGGGCCGCAGAGAGCGTTCAGGAACTCGAGCTTCTGTTGCAGGGTCGGCATCTGTCGTCGGTCGAGAATACCACCTAGGTAATTGCGCCAATGACAGCTGCCGCTGTGCGGTGGAACATCCCGGTAGGGCGCCAGAGGCAGATCGTGATGCGCAGGTACGCCAATCGCAGCGACGCCGGCAGAGAGCTGGCGGCGGCCCTCGGGCGGGGCCGCGACCTCGGGAACGCAGTCGTGCTCGGCCTGCCCCGGGGCGGCGTGCCGGTCGCTTACGAGATCGCCAAGGCGCTTTCGCTGCCGCTGGACGTACTCGTCGTGCGCAAGCTCGGCGTGCCTTCACAGCCTGAGCTGGCGATGGGAGCGCTCGCAAGCGGCGGCGCCGTGGTCTGGAACGAGGAGGTCCTGCGATTCCTGCCCGTCGCGGACGAAGAACGGGATCGAGTCATCGCCAGGGAACGGGCGGAGCTCGAGCGTCGGGAACTCGCCTACCGGGGACGGCGTCCCTCGCTTGCGCTGTCCGGGCGGGTCGCAATACTGGTGGACGACGGGCTCGCCACCGGAGCGACAATGGAAGCCGCGGTCCGTTCGGTCAGGCAGCTTGGAGCAGGGCGCGTGATCGTGGCGGTCCCGGTCGCGGCGCCCGAGTCCCGTGACCGGATCGCGGAGCTCGCCGACGAAGTCGTCTGCCTGCACGCGCCGGCCTTTTTCAGTGCCGTCGGTCAGTGGTACGAGGACTTCTCCCAGACCAGCGATCAGGAAGTGGAGCGACTCTTGCAGAATGGAGGTGCGTGATGAGTGGTCCCGGCCCCGAGGTGATCGTCGTCGAGGAGTCGCAGGGGCAGGAAGAGCCGCTGGAGCTGGACCCGACGCGGCTGCTGCCGGGAAGCCCGCCGCCCGACCAGGCGGTCCGAAACCTGTTTACCGACGGTTCCGGCCGCTTTTTCGCCGGCATCTGGCGCAGCGGCAGGGGATCCTGGCGGGTGGCCTACACCGAGAACGAGCTCTGCGTGCTCACGGCCGGCAAGGTTCGGATCTCGGACGAGCACGGCCGCGCCTGGACGTTCGGGCCGGGGCAGTGCTTCGTGATGCCGGCCGGATTCGCCGGCACCTGGGAAGTGCTCGAGCCGGCCAGTAAGTTCTATGCGATCTACGAGCCGCCGGTGGAGTCCTGAGACGATCCAATCTGGTGCGTCGGTGGCGCCTGGTGCGCCCCGGTAGTGCGGCTCTGCCGCAACCCTGGCCGCTTCTGGCGATCTTTCGGCTGGCACGCTTCCTGCAAGTGCAGGCGGTGATCCGTTCTCTGCCCGACGCGGGTTTGGTTTCGTAGCCTTTCTGCTACACTCGCTTGACTGGCAGTGCATAAATTGTAGTTTTTTTGCAACGAGGACATTTTTATGAAACTGAGTCATGGCGTGGCGGCTGTCGTCCTGCTCGCATCGGCCACCGCAGCGCATGCCGAACTGTCGGGGACGATCACTGCGGTCAGTGACTACGATTTCCGCGGCATCAGCCTGAGTGCCGAGGATCCGGCGCTGCAGGGCAGCATCGACTGGGCGTTCGACAACGGCATCTATCTCGGCGCGTGGGCGAGCAACATCGACTACGGCAAGGGCGTCGATGGAAACATCGAGCTCGACCTGTACGGCGGATACGCCTGGGAGACCGAGAGCTTCGGCTTCGACGCGGGCATCGTCTGGTACACCTACCCGGACTCGAGCAGCTCCGGCAAAAGGGAAAAGATCAGCGATTACCCCGAGGTCTACTTCGGGCTGAGCTACGAGTTCCTCGAGCTCAAGCAGTGGTACACCTGGGACTACGGCGGCACTGACGACGACGCGTTCTACACGGAGGGCAACGTCGGCTTCGACCTGCCGGCCAACTTCTCGATCGGCGCGCACCTGGGCTACAACTACGGTGATGCCTTCAAGAACACCGAGTACTGGGATTACTCGATCGGCGTCGGCTACTCGCTGGCCAACTTCGACTTCGAGCTGAAGTGGGTCGACACGTCGCTGAGCCGCGGCGACGACTTCTTCAGCAGCGACGACGTGTTCAACTCCGAGGGACGCGTGATTTTCGGCGTCTCGACCACGTTCCCGTGGGGCGAGTGACGGCGCTGGCCTGAACGGCCGCGTCCGTAGCGTGTGACACGCCCGGCTCTCCCTGGGGAGAGCCGGGCGTTTTCGTCAGGGCGTCTCGCGCAGCACCTCGGCCAGCCGGCCGAACAGCTCGTCCACCTGCGGGCGCTCGATGATCAGCGGCGGCGACAGCGCGATGATGTCGCCGGTCACCCGTATCAGGATTCCCTTCTCGAACGCGCGCAGGAACGCATCGAAGGCGCGCGCGCCCGGCCGGCCCGCGATCGGCTCGAGTTCCACGGCCCCGATCAGGCCGAGGTTGCGCAGGTCGATCACGTGCGGAAGACCCTTCAGCGAGTGCACGGCGTCGGCCCAGTATCCGGCCATCTCGGCGGCGCGCGTGAGCAGGCCGTCACGCCTGTAGATCTCCTGGGTCGCGTTGCCGGCCGCGCAGGCGACCGGGTGCGCGGAATACGTGTAGCCGTGGAACAGCTCGATCGCGTTGTCGGGCCCCTGCATGAACACCTGGTAGATGTCGCTGCGGGCCGCTACCGCACCCATCGGGACCGCGCCGTTCGTGAGCCCCTTGGCCATCGTGATCATGTCCGGAACGACGCCGAAGTAGTCTGCCGCGAACGGCGCGCCGAGCCGGCCGAACCCGGTGATCACTTCGTCGAAGATCAGCAGGATGCCGTGCCTGCTGCAGATCTCGCGCAGCCGGCCGAGGTAGCCCTTCGGCGGCAACAGCACGCCGGTCGACCCGGCGACGGGTTCCACGATCACCGCTGCGATCGTGCTCGCATCGTGCAGCGCGACGATGCGCTCGAGTTCGTCGGCCAGGTGCGCGCCCCACTCCGGTTCGCCGCGCGTAAAGGCGTTGTGCGCGAGGTCGTGAGTGTGCGGCAGGTGGTCGACGCCGGGCAGCTGGCTGCCGAACCACTTGCGGTTGTTGACCATGCCGCCGACCGAGATGCCGCCGAAGCCGACGCCGTGGTAGCCGCGCTCGCGGCCGATGAAGCGGGTGCGCGTGCCTTCGCCGCGGGCGCGGTGATAGGCGAGCGCGATTTTCAGCGCCGTATCCACCGACTCGGAGCCCGAGTTGGTGAAGAACACGTGATCCAGCCCCTCGGGCAGCCAGCCGACGACGCGGTTCGCCAGCTCGAAGGCGCCCGGGTGGCCCATCTGGAAAGGTGGCGCGTAGTCCATCTCCGCGATCTGCCGGGACACCGCCTCGGTGATCTCCTTGCGGCCATGCCCTGCGTTCACGCACCACAGGCCCGCTACGCCGTCGAGTATCTGCCGGCCTTCCGGGGTCCAGTAGTGCATGCCCTCGGCGCGCGCGAGCAGCCGCGGGTTCGCCTTGAACTGCCGGTTCGCGGTGAACGGCATCCAGAATGACTCGAGCTCGGCCCGGTCGAATCGACGAGTTGCTGACATGCGGAGTTCCGGACGGGAGAGAAGCGGGCGATGATAAGAAAAATTGACACCTGCGACAATTGGAGCCAAAACTCCGGGCACTTGCGTCTCAAGCGTGCAGGATCCTGAACACACCGTGAGCGACACGATTCCCGACGTGGGAGCGCACCTGCGCGCGGTGCGAACGATGTACGGCCTGTCCCAGCGCGAGCTCGCGAAGCGCGCGGGCGTGACGAACGGGCTGATATCGCTGATCGAGCAGAACCGCGTCAGCCCATCGGTGAGTTCGCTGAAGAAAGTTCTGGACGGTATCCCGATGTCGCTGGCCGAGTTCTTCACGCTGGACCTGCGCTCCCGACCGCAGGTGTTCTACGCCAGCCGGGAACTCACCGAGCTCGGCGACCGGTCGGTGTCGTTGAGGCTCGTGGCCGCCAGGCGTCCGAATCGAGCGCTCTCGGTGCTGCAGGAGCGCTATGCGCCGGGTGCGGATACCGGCGCGGACATGCTCCGCCACGAGGGCGAGGAGGGCGGGGTGGTCGTCGCCGGGGAGATCGAGCTGACGGTCGGCGGCGAGACGCGTGTCCTCGGCCCGGGGGACGCCTACTATTTCTCCAGCGCCATTCCGCACCGGTTCCGCAACACCGGCAGCGTACCCTGCGAGATCATTTCCGCGAACAGCCCACCTACATTCTGATTGCAGGAATACAGCATGAGCACTCTGGACCCCGGGCCCGGCTGGCACGATCGGGCACGCGAGCTTTCGATCGGCGGCCAGGCCTTCATCGACGGACGCTACGTCGGCGCCGAGAGCGGCGAGACCTTCGACTGCCTCAGCCCGATCGACGGCAGGTTGCTTGCGAAGGTGGCCTCCGCCGGTCCGGCCGACGCGGATCGCGCGGTCGCGGCCGCACGTCGCGCGTTCGAGCAGGGCCGCTGGTCGCGCCAGCCCCCTCGGGAGCGCAAGCGCGTATTGCAGCGGTTCGCGGAACTGATCCTGGCTCACGGCGACGAACTCGCGCTGCTCGAGACGCTCGACATGGGCAAGCCCATCTCGGACAGCCTCGCCGTGGACGTGCCCGCGACGGCGCGCTGCATCGCCTGGTACGCCGAGGCGGTGGACAAGATCTACGACGAGATTGCGCCCACGGGCCACGAGGCGCTTGCGCTGATCACCCGCGAGCCGGTCGGCGTCGTGGCGGCGATCGTGCCGTGGAATTTCCCGATGATCATGGCCGCCTGGAAGCTGGGACCGGCGCTGGCGGCGGGAAACTCGGTCGTGCTGAAGCCGTCCGAGAAGTCGCCGCTCACCGCGATACGAATCGCGGCGCTGGCGGCCGAGGCCGGCCTGCCGGACGGGGTCTTCAACGTGCTGCCCGGTTTCGGGCACACGGCCGGGCAGGCGCTCGCGATGCACATGGACGTGGACTGCATCGGCTTCACCGGCTCGACCCGTACCGGCAAGCTGATGCTGCAGTACGCGGCGCAGTCGAACATGAAGCGGGTCTGGCTCGAGTGCGGCGGCAAGTCGCCGAACATCATCCTGGCCGATTGCCCGGACCTCGACCGGGCCGCCGAAACGGCAGCCTCGGCGATCTTCTTCAACCAGGGCGAGATGTGCTCGGCCGGCTCGCGGCTGATCGTCGAGGAGTCCGTGCGCGATCGCGTGCTGGAGAAGGTGATCGCGGCGGGCCGGCAGCTCGTCGCGAACGACCCGCTGGACCCCGCGACCCGGCTCGGCGCGATCGTCGACGAGACCCAGCTCGGGACGGTGCTCGGCTACATCGAGGCCGGCAAGGACGAAGGCGCCGAGCTGCTTTCAGGGGGACGGCAGGTCGAGCCGGTCCCCGGCGGCTGCTACGTCGAGCCGACCGTCTTCGGCGGTGTCCGGCCCGGCATGCGGATCGCGAGCGAGGAGATCTTCGGGCCGGTGCTCGCAGCGATCACGGTCCGCGATGCCGAGGAAGCGGTGAGCCTCGGCAACTCAGTGATCTACGGGCTGGCCGCGGCGGTGTGGACCCGCGACCTGACCCGGGCGCACCGGATCGCGCGGGCACTGCGGGCCGGCGTCGTGTACGTGAACTGCTACGACGCCGACGACATCACGGTGCCGTTCGGCGGCTTCAAGCAGTCCGGCAC